>JAXDQI010000153.1:0-109086 GCA_034667965.1 Gammaproteobacteria bacterium | reverse complement strand
CTTCCAACCGAACGCCAATATCCCCACCGCCATCGCTCAAGTGGTGTCTCAGGAGCAATCCGTCCTGCGTCAGCTCCCTCCGGGGATTCTTCCGCCGCTTGTCATCAAATACTCGGCATCGAGCATTCCGGTCATTCAACTGGGTCTTTCCAGCCCCACGATGAGCGAGCAGGCGCTGTTCGATGCGGCCGTCAATTTTCTGCGGCCGCGGCTGGTGACCATCCCGGGTGCGGCCGTCCCGTGGCCATACGGTGGCAAGCAACGGGTCATTTCGGTGGACCTCGACACGGCGGCATTGCTCGCCAAGGGCTTGACGCCGACCGACGTGGTCAATGCCGTCAACACCCAAAACCTGGTCTTGCCCTCGGGAACGGCCAAGATCGGCGGCACTGAATTCGTGTTGGCGACGAATGGATCGCCCGATACGGTCGAGGGTCTCAACCGAATCCCCGTGACGACCCGGAACGGCGCGACGACATATCTCTCCGAGGTGGCGCATGTCCGCGACGGCTTCTCGCCGCAGACCAACATCGTAAGGCAGAACGGCCAACGCGGCGTGCTCGTCTCGATCATCAAGAACGGCGGCGCATCCACCTTGGACATCGTCAAGGAGGTGCTGGCCGAACTGCCGAAGGCGGCGCAAATACTGCCGCAAGACCTCAAGATCGTGCCGCTCTTCGACCAGTCCACCTTCGTGCGTGGCGCAATCAGCGGCGTGGTTCGCGAGGCGTTGATCGCGGCGGCCCTCACCGCCATGCTGATTCTGCTGTTCTTAGGCAATTGGCGCAGCACCTGCATCATCGCCGTGTCGATCCCGCTGTCGATCTTGACGTCGATCATCGCCCTGTATCTCACCGGCGAGACGTTGAACATCATGACGCTGGGCGGCCTCGCGCTCGCGGTGGGCATTCTGGTCGACGATGCGACCGTGACCATCGAGAACATCGAGCGCCACCTGCACCTGGGGTCGGATCTGCATAAGGCCATCCTGGACGGCGCGGGGGAGATCGCCGTGCCCGCCCTGGTATCTACCTTGTGCATCTGCATCGTGTTCGTGCCGATGTTCTTTCTATCCGGGGTGGCGCGATTCCTGTTCGCCCCTCTAGCCGAAGCCGTGGTGTTCGCCATGCTGGCTTCCTATGTGTTGTCGCGAACCCTGGTGCCCACTCTCGTCATGCTCATGATTGACCATGCGCCGGCCGACCCTGCCGCCGCCCCGAGCCTGTTGCGGCGGGTGTATCGCGCCTTCGATGCGCGCTTCGAGAAGTTGCGCGCCGGCTACGTCGTCATCTTGACGGCAGTGCTGGCGAAGCGGCGCGTCTTTGCCGGCTTGTTCCTGGGGTTCTGCGTGCTGTCCTGCGCATTGGTGTTCGTCTTGGGGCGCGATTTCTTCCCGAGCGTCGACGCGGGCCAGATTCGCCTGCACATGCGCATGCCGACCGGCACCCGTATCGAGGAGACGGCACGCGCCGCGGATCGGGTGGACGCTGCGATCCGGCGGATCATTCCTGCGCCGGAGCTGGGCGCGGTGCTGGATAATCTGGGAGTGCCCTACAGCGGCATCAACCTCTCCTACAGCAATTCGGGCGTTTTCGGCACCTTGGACGGAGAGATCCAGATCTCGCTCAACGAGGGGCACGCACCGACGGCGCGGTACGTCGAGCGGATGCGCCGCGAATTGCCGAAGTTGTTCCCAGGAATGGAGTTTTACTTTCAGCCGGCGGACATGGTCACCCAGATCCTGAATTTCGGCGTGCCGGCGCCGATCGACGTGCAATTCACCGGGGCGGACCTGCGGGGCAATTACCTGATCGCCGCCAAGCTGATGAAACAGATCCA
This sequence comes from Gammaproteobacteria bacterium, assembly GCA_034667965.1. GTDB lineage: Bacteria > Pseudomonadota > Gammaproteobacteria > Steroidobacterales > Steroidobacteraceae > Bog-1198. The sequence goes on along the minus strand of JAXDQI010000153.1, from coordinate 107,247 downwards.
ACAGATCCCGGGAACGGTGGATACGCACATTCACCAGCGTCTCGATGTGCCGACGGTGTCTCTCGCGATGGATCGTACCCAGCTGCAACAGCTGGGCTTGAGCCCCAATGACGTCACTCAAGACTTGCTGATTTCCACGTCCGGTACCTCGCAAACCGCGCCCAGCTTCTGGCTGAATCCTGCAAACGGCATCATCTACAATTTGACGGTTCAATCGCCGCAGTATTCGATCGACAGTCTCGATGCGTTGTTGCGTACGCCGGTTCGGCCGGCCGCGGGGGCCTCTTCCGCGGCCGGAGCCGTCGCGCCGCAATTGCTGAGTAATTTGGTGCGTGTCGAACCGGCGGCCCAGGCGGCGGTGGCATCGCGCTACAATCTGGCGCCGGCGACGGATATCTTCGTCAGCGTGGAGGGCAGGGACATGGGCAGCGTCTCCTCCAAGATTCAATCGTTGGTGGACCAGTTGCGTCCGGACTTGCCGCGCGGGACGGAGGTCGCGATCATGGGTCAGACGCAGACAATGCGGTCATCGTTCGTTCAGTTGGGGGTGGGGTTGGTTTTGGCGATCGTCATGGTGTACTTGCTGATCGTCGTCAATTTCCAGTCGTGGGTGGACGCCTTCATCATCATCACGGCGCTGCCCGCGGCGCTGGCGGGCATCTGTTGGATGCTGATGCTGACGGGGACGACGTTGAGCGTGCCGGCACTGACGGGTGCGATCATGACCATGGGGGTCGCCACCGCCAATAGTATTCTGATCGTTTCGTTCGCGCGTCAGCGGATGGGCGAGGGATTGGACCCGATCGAGGCGGCGCGCGACGCCGGCGCAACCCGCATCCGGCCGGTGCTGATGACGGCGCTCGCGATGATGATCGGCATGATCCCGATGGCCTTGGGGTGGGGCGAAGGCGCGGAACAGAATGCGCCGCTCGGCCGCGCCGTGATCGGAGGGTTGATGTTCGCAACCGTATCCACCTTGTTGTTCGTCCCCACTATTTTTGGCGGCGTTCATCGCCGTCTCGAGCAACGCAGGCATGCGGCGCCGGGCGGAGCTTCGTCCGACGGACGACCGCCCCACACCTCACCGATTGCACATGGGAACACTTGATATGTCCGACGAAGCAACATCGATTCTGCTGAAGCGCGCCAAGTTCGCCGCCGCTGTGCTGGTCGGGTTGCTTCTCTTGGGCGGCGTGGCCGTGCTCGTGAACCGTTCGATGCAGGCGCGCGCCTTGGATGGCGCCACGGCGCTACACGCAATCCAGTACGTGACAACGACGCAGCCGACCAGCGGGGGTGATGGCACCGCGGTCACGCTGCCCGGAACCTTGCAGGGCGTGATCGAGTCGACCGTGTATGCGCGCAGCAGCGGCTACCTCGTACGCTGGACGAAAGACATCGGCGCGTCGGTAAAGAAAGGCGAGCTCCTGGCCGAAATCAACGCGCCGGAAATCGACCAACAGCTCTATCAAGCAGAAGCGGCGCGGGCACAATCCGCCTCGAGCGAGGCCTTGGCGAAGAGCAGTGCGGAGCGTTGGCAAAGCTTGCGCCAGAAAGATGCGGTGACTCAGCAGGAACTGGATGAACGCTCGAGCGCCTACAAACAGGCGCAGGCCGATCTTGCGGCCGCCGAGGCCAATGTGTCGCGGCTACGCAGCTTGCAGGGATTCAACAAGGTGACCGCGCCCTTTGACGGCGTTCTGACCCGCCGCAATGTCAACGTGGGTGATTTGATCAATGCCGGCAACGGCGGCGCGGGTCAGGCGCTTTTTTCGGTGGCGCAGGTCGATCCTCTGCGGTTGTACATCTACGTGCCGCAGGTGTATGCGAATCAGGTAAAAATCGGTGATACCGTGATGGTCAGCGTCGCGGAGCGGGCGGGCGAACACTATCAAGGCAGCATCGCGCGTACCGCCCGGGCCATCGACCCCGTGACTCGCACGTTGCAGGTGGAAATCCGCGTCCCCAACCCCGGCGGCGACCTGTTTTCGGGCGCCTATGTTCAGGCCGAGCTGCCGATCAAGGGTAACCATGCAGCCACCGTCGTTCCGACCAATGTGCTGCTGTTCCGGCCCGACGGACCCCGAGTTGCGGTCGTGGACCAGAGCGGCCGCGTACGGCTGGCCCACGTGAAGCTCGGTACGGACTACGGCACGTCCGTCGAGGTGCTGGCGGGGCTCGAGGCCGCCGATCGAATCATCGTGAACCCCGCGGATTCGCTCGCCGACGGGGATGTAGTGACGCTGGTGAGTGCGCAACAGAGCGCCGGCTGAAACGATGCGGAGTGTTGCGATTTCCGCCGTGCGCTGCTTCAGATGGTTTGCGCTGCTCTCGGCCACCGCGTGGGCCGCGGGCTGCGCCGTCGGCCCGGACTACCATCGACCCCCGGCCGAGGTGCCCCCGGCGTGGCAACCTGAACCGCCGTGGCATGAGGCGGCGCCTGATGATGCGATGCTCAAAGGACACTGGTGGGAAGTATTCCAAGATTCCGCTCTCGATCCATTGGTGGAGCAGGCGCTCCAGAGCAACCAGAACCTGCATGTGGCGGCCGCGCGGCTCGACCAGGCACGCAGTCAGGTGACTGTGGCGAGGTCCTATCTGTATCCCGACGTCGGTCTGCAGGCGTCCGCCGCTCGCAGCAAGACTTCCGCGAACCGTCCGCTGGCGTCCTATTCGACTCCGACCCAGTCCACCGTGCAGAACAACTTCGTCTTGGGGCCGTCCGTCGACTACGAGTTCGATCTCTTCGGCCGCGTGCGCCGCCAAGTCGAGGGCTACCGTGCCGCCGCGGAACAGGCGGCGGCCGATTTCGAGAACACACGCCTGGTGCTCACCGCGCAGCTGGTCAGCGACTACTTCACGCTGCGTGAACTCGATGCCGAGATCGACGTGGTCAACCATAGCCTGGCCCTCGAAAGAGATGCCCTCGGTTTCATCGCATCACGGCATGATCTGGGATATGCGACGGGATTGGACCTGGCGCAGCAGCAGGCCTTGGTGCAGAGCAGTTCGGCGCAGCTGGAACTGCTGCAGGTGCAGCGAGCACAGAACGAGCATGCCATTGCGACGCTCGTGGGCACGCCGGCGCCGGGATTCACCATTCCGGCCGTAGCGACAGCGGTTCGGCTGCCGGCGCTGCCGGTGGGACTGCCTTCCGATCTGCTGCAACGCCGGCCGGATGTGGCCGCCGCGGAACGTTCGATGGCCGCCGCCAATGCGCGCATCGGCGTCGCGCGCGCGGCGTACTTTCCCACGATCCAATTGATGCCCTTGGTGCCGTCCGTCGGTTGGCAGAGTTCCGCGGTGTCTTCGCTGTTCAATGCGCCGAGCGAGCTTTGGGCGGTCGGCCTCTCCGCGACACAGACATTATTCGATGCCGGCAGAACCCGCGCCAACGTGCATATCGCGGAACAGGATTACACCGCCGCGGTGGCAAGCTATCGGCAGACGGTGCTCACGGCGATGGAAGAGGTGGAGAACGGGATCACGGGTCTCGCGTCCCTGGATCAGGCCTCCCGCGATGCTGACGCCAGCGTGGAGAGTTCGCAGCGGGCTTTCGACATTGCCAACGAACGCTACAAAGGGGGCGTGGCCGTATATCTCGACGTCCTCACTGCGCAGCAGGCGCTGCTCGGCAATCAGCGGCAAGCCGTGCAGATCCACGGCCAGCAGTTCCTGACCGCGGTCTATTTGGTCAAGGCGCTGGGCGGCGGCTTTTGAACCGTCGATAACGAGTCGATCGGGGCCGGCGGCGATAAGGCGTTCGATTGAATGAAGTCGACGCCGAGCGCGGTGAGCCATTCCTGTTCGGCGGCGGTTTCGGTGCGCTTCGCGACGGTGTGCATGCCGAGAACCCGGGCCATTTGCACGACGGCCGTGATCGCCGCCTGCGAGACCTTATCCGAGCGCATTTTCGCCGTGATCTCCGACGCGAGTTTGACGTAGCGCACGGCCGGCAGCCGCAGCAGATCGAAACATTCGGTGCGCATCCCGAAATCATCGAGCACCATGGGGCACCCCAATCGATGCAGGGCGGCGGCCACATCGGAGATTTTGTCGCCCAGGAGAATCGCGGTGGGCACATCGACTTCAAATGCGATCATCGATTTCGGCAGCGACGACTTCATGAGGCACAACTCGACGAATTTCATGAAATGTTCGTCGTGCAGAGCAGTGCTCGTGAGATTCACCGAAAACAGGACCGCCCGCTTCTGCCACACGTCCGGATGATGCACCAGCCAGCCGATCAGTTCGGTGATGACGCGCCGGTCGATCATGGAGCCCAGGCCGTTTTCCACCGCAGCCTTCAGCATCGCGTGAGGCGCGGAATTCGGCGCGTCCTCGGATTTGGAACGGAGCAGCACTTCGTATCGCCGTAGCTGGCTGCCCTTGGCCAAGGGCACCAGGCGCTGTACATGCAGCGCGATCGGGCTGCGGCGCAATGCTGCGTGCAGCCGATCGATTTCGGGAGTGACCGGCTGCGCCTGGCGCTTGTCCGCTACGGCCGCGACTGGTGTGCGAGCGGCGGCCGATGCCGGGGCGGCCGATGCCGGGGCAGCCCGTGCCGCCGCCGGCTGCGGCATGGCAGGCCGGGCAATGCGCACCGAGTCTGCCAAGGACAGATCAAGAGGCGGCGTTGCTCCCGGCAACGCGGTTGGCGCCGCAACCGGCGGTGAACCGCGGGTTTGAGCGGCGGCCGATGCCGGGGCGGCCCTTGCCGCGGCGGCCGATGCCGGCGGGGTCCGAGCCGCAACGGCCGGAGTTGCGGCGGCCGGAGCTGCCTGGAGGGTACGTGCGGGCGGCGCCTTGGGCGCCGAAGCGCGCGGCGCCGCCGCCGGGGCCGGGGCGGCGGTCGGTGGAGCTGTCTCGGGCCGCATGGCGGCGAACTCCGACAACGCCTTTTGCAGCTTGGGGTTCATCAATCGGGCCGCGCCCTTGTCGACCTGCTTGATGCCCCGGGAATCCATCACGATCATGATCGCGCCTACCAGGGAGCGATGCGAGTTCACGGCGCGGAACAGGACGGCGGAACGTGAATCGCCGAGGTCGTAGTCCAACACCTGCGGGCCGTTGGCCTTCGAGAAGAGTTCGAATGCTTCGCGCGCCGCGTTGTGTTCGTCGGGGCCCATCGAGCTCTCGGTGAGCCAGAGCACCTCGCCCTTGTTGTCGTGAAGGGAGACCGCGTGAATACGCGCCGGCTCTACGGCCTCGCGCACCTTTTGGCAAACGGCGTCGAAGTCGACGAGCGGGCTCATCGCGCTGAATTGCTTGCCCTGATCCATAGATCCAACATTTTGGGGGTGAGTGTACATATCTACCGTACGGAGACTCGTTCTGGTGTGATGGTCTTCGCCAAAACGCGACACGGGGCTTCGCGCGCGGCCGGTGTGACATATCATGGGCACCTTTGCGAACCTGAGCCGAAGCGAACATGAACCGAACGCCGCAGACCCGTGAATACCGCTATTACGATTTCGTGATGGCGGCCTATGTCTGCATCCTGCTGTGCTCGAATCTGATCGGCCCGGCGAAGGAGACCTCCATCCAGGTGCCGGTGTTCGGCACCGTCACGTTTTTGGCCGGCGTGTTGTTCTTCCCAATTTCTTACATCTTCGGCGACATACTGACCGAGGTGTATGGATACGGACGCGACCGACGCGTCGTGTGGGCCGGTTTTGGTGCGCTTGCATTCGCCTCCATCATGGCGGCGGTGGTGGTGCATTTGCCGCCGTCGGATGGCTCGCGCGCCAACCAGGCGGCGGTGGAGACGATATTCGGCAATACCCCCCGCATCGTATTGGCGTCCATTACCGCATTTCTGTGCGGCACTTTCGTCAACAGTTACGTTCTGGCGAAGATGAAAATCCAGACTCAGGGCCGCTGGTTGTGGACGCGCATCATCGGCTCGACGCTGTGCGGCGAACTGGTGGATTCGATGATCTTCTACTTCGTGGCGTTCTACGGCCGCATGCCGGGGGCCCACTTGGTGGCCATTATGTTCACTCAATATGCGCTGAAAAGCGGATGGGAGATTCTCGCGGCCCCGCTCACCTATCGCGTGGTGGCGTTCCTGAAAAGAGCGGAGAGCGAGGACTATTACGACACCGATACCGATTTCACTCCATTCTCATTGAAAGCCTGAAGCCCCTCAATTGATCGTCGCCCTGCCACAATGTGCCATCACGGATGCAGTTACGCGCCCTAATTCCGGTCTGAAATAGCTCTCACCAGGCGGCGGGGGTCGTCGCCTGAAGTGGCGAAAACATCGGTGAGGAGCTGTCATGAAAACTGCATATTCCAGGTTCGTTTGGACGGTGGGGTTGATGGGCGTCAGCGTGGCGGCGCTGGCTGCCGAACCCAAGCCGGCGCCGCCGCAGGAGCCGGCCGGATTCATCACGGGCGGCGTGATCGGTGCATTTGCCGCAGGGCCGATCGGCGCGGTCATCGGGGCGGGCATTGGGACCTGGCTCGGAAACCGCGTGCATCGCGCGGGGGACGCAGCCAAGGCCGAAACGCAGGTCGCCGTGCTGAAGAAGGACAAGTTGCAGCTGCAGACCGAGAATGCCTCGCTGCTGACGGAAAAGGGCGATCTGTCGGAGACCAATCGCGCGCTCACGGCGCGGCTCGATCAGTTGTCGCATAGCGTCGAGGCGGCGCAGTCCGCGCAGGATGAGATTGCGCAGGGTGAGGCAGCCAAGGTGCTCGACGGTCTGCAGGGCGATGTCCTGTTTCGCACCGGCAGCGCCGAGATTACGCCGGAAATGGCGAACGGCATTCATGTGCTGGCGCAGGCGGTCGCCAAATCCCCCGCTCTCAAGGTGCGCGTCGACGGATACGCCGATCCGCGCGGTACGGCGGATGCCAACCTTAAGTTGTCCGAGGCACGCGCCGATGCGGTTCGGGATTTGTTTCTCGCGGCGGGAGTGGGCGATGAGGCGCTCGAAGTCAACGCCTACGGCAAGAGCCAGAGTGTGGCGGCGGATAACGACGGTTATGCGCTCGAGCGTCGGGTGCGTCTGACCTTGCAAGCTCAAGGGACGGCGGCGGTGGCGCAGACCGGCGGCAGCGGGCTGACGAAGGAGGGATCACCGGTCCCGGGCTCGGCGACCAGCTTGCAAGTTAGCGAAAACGAGTAAGCAGGCGGCCCGGCACGGCGTCGTGTCGGGCCGCTCTTGTTTCCGCGGGCGGCACATGCCTACGATAGCGCATGAGTCAACCGCCGAAAATCGTTGTGCTGGACCGCTTCCAGACGGGTGAATCCGCCAATCCCTCTCCGGAGAAAATCCTCTCCGGCATTCCGCGGACGCGAGTGTCGAATCAATACGCCGACGGCAGCCAGCAGTTTTTTTGCGGCGTTTGGACCAGCACCAGCGGCAAGTGGCGGATACGCTATACCGAGCACGAGCTGTGCGTACTGTTCGAGGGCCGCGTGCGCATCGAATCGGTCAGCGGCGAGAAGCACGAGTTCCGTGCCGGCGACGCCTTCGTCGTGCCCGCCGGCTTCGAAGGGACTTGGGAGGTCGTCGAACCTTCCAAGAAGTGGTATGCGGTCTTCGAAGCGGCGTCCAGCGACGGCTGAGCCGCCCGCGGCTCAAGCGGAATACTCAGACAGGCTCCAGCATCAATCAGTGTCGAGAATCACCTCGGTCAAGGTCTCGACGATGCGGGCGATCTGCTTCTCCTCGATGATGAGCGGCGGCGACATCGCGATCACGTCGCCGGTCTGACGCACCATGACCCCACGCTCGAAACACTCGAGGAACACCTCGAACGCCCGCGCGCCGGGTTTCCCGGCCCGCGGCTCCAATTCGACGGCTCCGATCAGGCCGTAATTGCGCACGTCGATCACATGCTTCGTGCCGCGCAGCGAATGCACCGCCTCCTCCCATTTGGGGGCGAGTGTTGCGGCACGCGTCAACAATCCTTCCTTTTCGTAGATGTCGAGCGTCGCCAACGCGGCGGCGCAGGCGACCGGATGCGCCGAGTAGGTATACCCATGGAACAGCTCGATGGCATTTTCCGGACCCTGCATAAAGGCATCGTAAATCTTACGCTGCGCGAACACCGCGCCCATGGGCACGGCGCCGTTGGTGAGACCCTTGGCGGTGGTCATGAGATCCGGCGTCACGTCGAAGGATAGGGCGGCGAACGCTTTCCCGGTGCGGCCGAAGCCCGTGATCACCTCGTCGAATATCAGCAGGATGTCATTCTTGTCGCAGATTTCGCGCAACCGCTTGAGATAGCCCACGGGCGGAAGAATCACGCCCGCCGACCCCGAAATGGGCTCGACGATCACGGCGGCTATGGTCGACGCGTCGTGCAGCGCAATCAGACGCTCCAGTTCATTCGCGAGGTGCGCGCCCCAGTGCGGCAGTCCACGCGAAAAGGCGTTGTGCCCGAGATCCAAGGTGTGGGGCAGATGATCGACGCCCGGCACCATCGAAGAGCCGAAGAACTTGCGGTTGTTGACCATGCCGCCCACCGACATGCCGCCGAAGCCCACGCCGTGATAGCCCTTCTCGCGGCCGATGAAGCGCGTGCGCTGGCCGGCGCCGCGGGCGCGATGATAGGCGATGGCGATTTTCAGCGCGGTGTCCACGGACTCCGAGCCGGAATTCGTGAAGAACACGCGGTCCATGCCCGGCGGCGCGATCGCTGCGAGCCGATTCGCCAGTTCAAAGGCGATCGGATGGCCCATTTGAAAGGTGGGCGCAAACTCCATGGTATTGAGCTGCTGCGTCACCGCCTCGGTTATTTCGCGGCGGCCATGTCCGGCGTTCACGCACCACAGGCCGGCGACGGCATCGAGCACTTCGCGCCCATCGACCGTCCAATAACGCATGCCGTCGGCCCGTGCGAGAAGCCGCGGATTGGCCTTGAACTGTCGGTTAGCCGTAAACGGCATCCAAAAAGCGTCGAGTTCAGCGGGCGACAGAGCGGGTTTGGGCTGAGCGTTCATTAGAATGAGATCCTCGGGGTTTGGGCCATCGTGCGGTGCCGGCCGACGGCACGCCCCGAATGATAAGGAAAATCGACACTAAGCTCAATTTTAGCTGGCTGTTAGCCCTCAGTGTTTAATATAATGGACAGTATGAGCTTAGACGTGGGCGCCCATTTGAAGTCGGTCCGGCAAATGTACGGGTTGTCGCAGCGTGAGCTGGCGAAGCGTGCCGGGGTCACCAACGGCTTGATTTCGCTGATCGAACAGAATCGGGTGAGCCCGTCGGTCAGTTCGCTCAAAAAGGTCCTGGACGGCATTCCGATGTCGCTTGCGGACTTCTTCACGTTGGATCTTGCCGGCAAGCCTCAAGTGTTCTTCCCGAAGGACGAACTCGCCGACTTAGGCGCAGGCGCGGTACAGTTGCGGTTGGTGGGCGGACGTTTGGGCAAGCGCAGCATGTCGATTCTGCACGAGCGTTATGCGGCCAATGCCGACACCGGCGAAGAAATGCTCTCGCATGCGGGTGAAGAGGGGGGCGTCATCGTCAAGGGTCGGATCGAACTGTCGGTGGGTGGAGATTCCCGGGTGCTCGCCGCGGGCGATGCCTATTACTTCAAGAGTTCCATTCCGCACCGGTTTCGAAATCCCGGACGCGAAGAGTGCGAGCTCGTGAGCGCGAGCTCTCCCCCCACGTTTTGAGCGAGTGCAAGAGGAAGCCGGATCCATGAGCATTGTGACGGTAGCCGCCACCCAAATGGCATGCAGCTGGGATCGCGACGCCAATATGGCGCGCGCCGAGAAATTGATCCGCGAGGCTGCCGGACGCGGCGCGAACGTCGTCTTGATACAAGAGTTGTTCGAGACGCCGTATTTCTGCAAGGATCACTCGACGCAGCATTTCGAACTGGCGAAGCCGTTGGAAGGACACCCGGCGGTCGAGCATTTCCGCATGCTCGCGCGTGAACTCTCGGTGGTACTGCCCGTGAGCGTGTTCGAACGTGCGAATAATGCCTTCTATAACTCCTTGGTGATGGTCGACGCGGACGGCGCGGTACTGGGGCACTACCGCAAGTCGCACATTCCCGAGGGACCCGGATATCACGAAAAGTATTATTTCTCGCCCGGAGACACCGGCTTCAAGGTGTTCGACACCAAATTCGCGAAGATCGGGGTCGCCATCTGTTGGGACCAGTGGTTTCCGGAAACCGCGCGCTGCATGGCGCTCCTGGGGGCAGAAGTATTGCTGTACCCGACGGCCATCGGTTCCGAGCCGCAGGATGCGAGTTTGGATTCGAGCGCACACTGGCAGCGCACCATGCAAGGTCACGCCGCCGCGAACATCGTGCCGCTGGTCGCGTCCAACCGCATCGGGACGGAGAAGGGCGAGAAGTACACGATGACGTTCTACGGCTCCTCGTTCATCGCGTCGCCAACCGGCGAGAAAGTGGCGGAGGCCGACCGGACCAGTGAGACGGTGCTCACCGCGGAATTCGACTTGGATGCGGTGCGGCGCTACCGGCAGGCGTGGGGATTATTCCGCGACCGGCGGCCCGATCTTTATTATCCGATCCTGTCGCTCGATGGCCGCGGCTGAGGAGCGCGCCGCGGCGGTTTTCAGCCTGCCCCGCGACCTGGTTTTCGTCGACCTGGAGACCACGGGCGGAAATGCGGCGTTCCACCGCATCACCGAAGTCGGCATCGTGCGGATGGAAGACGATCGGGTGGTGGAGGAGTGGAGCTCCCTCGTCAATCCCGAATGCCGCATTCCCTCCTACATCGAAGCGTTCACCGGCATCACCAACGAGATGGTCGCCGGCGCGCCGCGATTCTCGGACGTAGCCGCCGTGGTGTTCGAAAAATTGCGGTCGCCCACCCGGGAATCGCCGATATTCGTGGCGCACAACGCGCGTTTCGATTATTCGTTCCTGAGGACCGAGTTCCGCCGCCTGGATGTGAATTTCTCCGCCAAGGTCTTGTGCACCGTCAAACTTTCGCGCCGCCTGTTTCCCGAGTATCCCAGGCACAGCCTGGATGCAGTGATGGAGCGGCATCGGTTGACGTGCACTGCGCGGCATCGGGCGCTGGGCGACGCGCGTGTGCTCGGCGATTTCTGGTCCAAGTTGCGCAGTGAGATATCGGAGGAGAGGCTCGCGGCGGCGGCCCAGATCGTGATCGGCGCCAACAGGCTGCCGGCGTATCTGCCCGCCGGGTTGGCCGACGAACTGCCGGAAGGCCCGGGCGTATATCGGCTTTTCGGCGAGGCCGATGTGCTGCTGTACATCGGCAAGAGTCATTCTTTGCGGACGCGCATCCTGGGGCACTTTACCGCCGAGAATTCCGACGCCAGGGAGCAGAAAAAGGCCCTGCAGACGCGGCGCATCGATTGGGTGGAAACCGCGGGTGACCTGGGCGCGCAGCTCAAGGAAGCGGAATGGATCAAGACCTTGAAGCCGCTCTTCAACAAGCGGCTGAAGCCTAAGTCCGAGAGCTTCACGTTGCAGGCCTCGGACCACGTACGCGGCGTCAGACTCACCGCCCTCGCCGATCTGGAGCCCGCCGAATTGGCCGGCTGTTTCGGAGTGTTCCAGTCGCAGAAGGACGGCCGCAAGGCGCTCACCGACATCGCGCGCGCCCATTCGCTGTGCATGAAGGTCTTGGGTCTCGAGCGGGAAGAGGGCTCGTGCTTTGCCTACCAGATCGGTAAGTGCAAGGGCGCCTGCGTCGGCAAGGAACCGCTCATGCTGCACGACGTGCGCTTGAAGATGGCTCTGGCCGCGCTGAAGTTGAAGCCTTGGCCGTTCGCGGGACGCGTTGGGATCGCGGAGGGCCGCTCCGAATTCCACGTGCTCGATCATTGGGTGTACGTGGGCACCGCTCGTTCAGAGGATGAATTGGACGAACTACGGACCAAGGCGGCGCCCGCCGCGTTCGATGTGGACGTTTATCGGATCCTGGTGCGGTATCTGGCGAAGAATCCAAGAGTCGACTGGCGCGACCTTCGTGATCCCTGTTCGGCAGCCTTTCACACGTGAGCGACAACGTCCTGTATTGGATTGCCACGGCCCCGGTGGGCGCGGCCTCGGTGCTCGCCGAGGAACTGGCGGCGTTCGGCGCCAGCGACATCAAGGAACGCAGTCACGATGTGAAGTTCCAGGGGGCGCTCGACGTCGGCTATCGTGCCTGTCTGTGGTCGCGAACGGCGACACGGGTTCTGTTGAGCGTGGGTTCGGTCGACGCCACCAGCTCCAAGAATCTATTCGACGCCGTCAAGCGGATGGATTGGCGCGAACATCTCGCCCCCGGAGCCACGCTTGCCTGCGATTGCAGCGGCGGCAACGAATCGATCCGCCACACGATCTATGGCTCGCAGTTGCTGAAGGATGCCGTGTGCGACAGCTTGCGCGACGCCACCGGCGAGCGGCCGAATATCAGGCCCGAGCGGCCCGATGTGCTGCTGCACTTGCACGTGGAAGGGCCTACCGCACTGGTGTCGGTGGACTTTTCAGGCGAGAGCCTGCACCGCCGCGGCTATCGCATCGACGGCGGGCGCGCGCCGCTCAAGGAAAATGTCGCCGCGGCCGTCTTGCTGCGCGCGGGGTGGCCGGCGGTGAACGAGGCCGGCGGCGTGCTCGTCGATCCGCTGTGCGGTTCCGGAACGTTTCTCACCGAGGCGGCAATGATCGCGGCCGATGCCGCGCCTGCGCTCAACCGCGAGTACTTCGGTTTCAGCGGCTGGCAGGGCCACGACGCCGCGCTGTGGGAACGCATGTGCGAAGAAGCGCGCCAACGCCGCGCGGCGCGAACCCCGCGCCGCTGCATCCTCGGCTCCGACGTCGATCCGGATGCGGTGCGAATGTCGATCGAGAACGCCGAGCATGCGGGCGTCGCCGATTGGATTCACGTGGAAAGACGGGCGCTCGGCGAGGTCACGCGGCCCAACAGCGACTTGGGCCTGGTGGTGGCCAACCCGCCTTATGGAGAACGCATAGGAGCGGAATCTGGATTGTCAGAATTGTATTCTGGGCTGGGGCGAACGTTGCGCGAGCAGTTCAAGGGGTGGCAGGCCGCCGTTCTCACCGGTAATCCGCCGCTGGCACGGAATCTCGGCGTATACGCCAAGCGCACCCATCGCTTCTATAACGGCACCATCGAGTGCCGGCTGCTGCGATTCGATCTCAATGAAGAGAGCGAGCAACGGCCGGCCGAAATCGTGCGTGCCGATTGGTCGGGCCGGCCCGGCGCCCAGATGTTCGCCAACCGTCTGCGCAAGAACCTGAAGCTCCTGGATGCGTGGGCGCTGCGCGAACAGGTCGAGTGCTTCCGCGTCTACGATGCCGACATGCCGGAATATGCATTCGCCGTCGATCTGTACGGCCGCGAGGGCCGCCACGCCTATGTCCAGGAATACGCGCCGCCCAAGACCGTGAACCAGGAGAGTGCGCGGGAACGGCGCCGAGAGGTGCTGGCCGTGCTGCCGGAGGTGCTGGCCGTTCCGCCGCAGCACGTGCACTCCCGGGTACGAAAGCCGCAGAAGGGCGCCGAGCAATACGAGAAGCGCGAGAGCGTCGCCGAACGCCACGTCGTGCGCGAGAACGGCTTGAAGTTCTGGGTCAATTTTCGCGATTATCTGGATACCGGTCTGTTCCTCGATCACCGCATCATGCGGCGGATGCTGCGCGAATGGGCGAGGGACACGGATTTCCTGAATTTGTTCTGCTACACCGGCAGCGCCACGGTGTATGCGGCGGCCGGCGGCGCTCGGAGCACGACCAGCGTCGATTTATCCAATACCTATCTGGATTGGGCACACGAGAACTTATTGCTCAACGGTTTCGGCGGAGCCGAACACGAGATGTTCCGCGCAGATTGCCTCGAATGGCTGGAGAGCCAGACGGTCTGGGGGCCGCGTTTCGACCTCATCTTCGTCGACCCGCCGACCTTCTCCAACTCCAAACGGATGGAGGGGGTGCTCGATGTACAGCGCGATCACGTCGGCATGATTCGCAGGTCTTTGAAGCTCCTGCGTCCGGGCGGACGCGTCGTATTCTCCACCAACTACACGCGTTTCAAGCTCGACAGCGAGGCCCTGGCCGATCTCGAGATCGAGGACATCACGGCGAAAACCATCCCGAGGGACTTCGAGCGCCATGCCAAAATACATCGGTGTTTCGTCGTTCGCTCCAATTGACTGGCAACCACGAGGCGGCATGCGGTAATCTCGCGCCAATGAACAAAATGCGTTTGAACACGGGATGGGTCGCGGCGTTCGCCGCTTGCACCGCGGCTTGCGCGGTCACGATTGGACTGGGGGCGGCTCCGGTGCATGCCACCGACAAGGACCCGGTCGATCCGGCGCCCACCTTGAAGGACTATACGACGCTCGCGACGCTTCCCGATTGGTCGGGCACGTGGACGCCGGACATGACCGACCAGGTGAAGCAGGAGAAGACCAATCCTCCGCCGTGGAAGCCCGAAACCGCCAAGCAGATCAAGAAAATGTACGCCGACGAAGACGCAGGCCGGCCGTTCGAGATCATCGATCATTGCTTTCCCACCGGAATGCCGAGTTGGATGCTCATCACGCACAACGCGTTCGAAATATTGTTCACCCCCGGACGGGTCACGATCCTGGGCGAGGGCGACGGCAATCGGATGCGGCGTATCTATACGGATGGCCGCCCGCATCCGCCCGATCCTGACCCAAGCTTCCATGGACACTCCATCGGGCATTGGGACGGCGGCACGCTGGTGATCGACACCGTTGCACTATTGCCGCAGGCGTTTCTGGCGGTCAACGAGGCGGTCGGCATCCCGAATAACGGCGACATGCACATCGTCGAGCGCCTGCACCTGCAAGGTCCCGACACGCTGCATGACGACCTTACGATCACCGCGTCGAAGCTGTTGACCAAGCCGTGGGTCACCACCCGCACGTACTATCGCCAGCGCGCCCGGAAATACGAGATCGTCGAAGGCGTGTGCCCGCAGGGCAGCTTCATCGACGCGAAAGACGCCAACGGCAACGACACCTTCGCGCCCATTACCTTTCATGACAATGTACCCGTAGGCTCAAAATCCAAATGAACCGCGCACGACTCGAGGTTTTTCTTGCCGTAATCGTCTGTACGTTCGGCTTCAGCGCCGCGACGAACGCCCATCATTCGTTCGCCGTCTACGACCAGACCAAAACGGAGACGCTGAAGGGCACGGTCAAGGCGTTTCAATGGACCAACCCGCACACCGTGATCTGGATCATGGTGCAGCCTGAAGGCGGCGGCCAGCCTCAGGAATGGACCATCGAGACCACCAGCCCGGGGGTTCTGACCCGTTCCGGGTGGACCAGGAAATCGCTGAATCCTGGCGACCGCGTCAGCGTCGAATTCCATCCGCTGCGCGACGGCTCACACGGCGGCGGCCTGGAGGCGGTCACATTGCTCGACACGGGCCAAAGATTGCAGGCGAAATTCGGCGCGGCCGAAAAGCCGGGATTGCAATAGCGCGCGGGGCCGGCATGTCGCGCCGGGCCGGCATGTCGTCGTCTATAACAGATCGCGCAGCCGGTAATACAGCATGGCGAGGACCAGCGACGGTCGGCGCAGCAGCGGTCCCCCTGGGAAATCACGGTGCGGGATCCTCGCAAAAACGTCGAATCGCTCCGCAGTGCCTGACACTGCTTCGGCGACCAGCTTACCGGCCAGGCCCGCGAGCGACATGCCGTGTCCCGAAAATCCCTGCAGGTAAAAAATATTTGGCGCGAGTCTGCCGAAATCCGGAGCGCGGCTCAGGGTGATGTCGAGGTACCCGCCCCAGGCATAGGCGATTTTGACGTCCGCCAGACCGGGGAACACGCGGACCATGCGTTTGCGCATCGATTCCGCCAGGTGCGGCGGCTGCATTGCGCTGTAGCTCACGCGGCCGCCGAACAGCAACCGATGATCGGCGGTGAGCCTGAAGTAATCCAAAATCCAATTGATGTCTGCGACCGCCGCATTGCTGGGCAGCAGCGTTCGAGCCCGCATGGGATCAAGCGGCTCGGTAGCAACGATGTACGTACCCACGCCGAGTATGCGGCGCGCCAACGGGGGTGCGACGCCGTCGAGATAGGCGTTGCCGCAGAGGACCAAGTGTTCGCAATGCACGATGCCGCGCGAGCTATGGACCGCCACGCCGCCGGTGCCGCCACGACTGTTGCCGGCGGCGTATCGCAGCACCTGGGTGTTTTCGAAGATTCTAACGCCCTCGAGTTCCGCGGCCCGCGCCAGACCTTGGGTGTATTTAAGGGGGTGCAGGTGCCCGCTGCGCGAATCGAGCAGCCCGCCCAGATAGAGTTCGCTGCGAACATGACTTTGCAGCTCGTCGCGATCCAGCAGGCGCGCCGATTCATAGCCGTATTCCCCGTGCAGCTCGTCGGCCCATTCGGTCAACTCCCGTACGTGGCGCGGCTTGGTCGCGACGTGCACGTGGTTGGCGGTGTAGTCGCAGTCGATCGCGTAGGTGTCGATGAGGGCTCGAGTCGAATCCAACGCCTCGACGGAAAGATCGAACAGGCGGCGAGCATCTTCGCGCCCCACCTGTGCCGTCAGCGCCTTTTGGCTGGGTGCGAGTCCGAAGATGAGTTGCCCGCCGCTGCGGCCGGAGGCGCCGTAGCCCACGAAGCGCGCTTCCACGAGAGCCACTTTGTATCCGCGCTGCGCCAGGTGCAGGGCCGCGGAGCAACCCGCGATGCCCCCGCCCACCACTGCCACGTCGGTACGAAACTCGCCCTGCAATTCCGCCCGCGCACCGATTTCGCCGCCCGCGGCGGTGGCGGCGTAGTAGGAGGTGGCGGGTGGATAGGAGAGGCGCAGAACAACTCTTTTTTACGTTAGGTGTTTAAGATCTTACTGCTATTGACAAGCGGCCGATCATCCAAGCCTACCGGGTCAAGCGTGTCCGGCGCAAGATTGTTGCATCGCATCAAACGCGGCTAAGTGCTGGATATGCCTAAATCTTAGCCAATTCTGCAAGGGCAGGCGGGACGAGACCCCGCCGGTGTGGTGTAATAGCTTCCTTGATAAAGCCTAGTCGTCCATCTAGGCGTTTAATATATTAAACATGTCGCGCTTGCCGCTCATCGGAATTCCAGCCGATCGCCGGCTCTGTGGAAAGCATTACTTCCACATGGTCGGCGAGAAGTACATCGAAGCCATCGCCTACGGTGCGCACGCGATGCCGGTGCTCATACCCGCCCTTGGGTCCGAGATGGATTTGCCGTCTCTGTTGGGTGCCTGCGATGGGCTGCTGCTCACCGGCAGCGCATCGAATGTCGAGCCACATCACTACGGAGGACCGGCGAGTGAGCCGGGAACATTACATGATCCAAATCGGGATGCTACGACGCTTCCGCTGATTCCACGCGCGATTGCCGCCGGGCTGCCGGTGCTGGCGATCTGCCGAGGGTTTCAGGAAATGAACGTTGCCTACGGCGGCACGTTGTACCAACGGCTGCATGAGGTGGATGGTCTGCTCGATCACCGCGAGGATGAATCGACCCCGCTTGACGTGCAGTACGGGCCGGCACACGAAGTCCTCCTGGAGCCTGGAGGATGCTTGCGCAAAATCGCCGGACAGGATCGCTTGCAAGTCAATTCCCTGCATTGGCAGGGCGTACAAACACTGGGCAAAGAGTTACTCGTCGAGGCACGTGCACCGGACGGCGTCATAGAGGCGTTCGGGGTGGCGGGGTCTGCGGGTTTTGCGCTGGGTCTGCAGTGGCATCCGGAATGGCAGTTCGAGCAGAATCCATTTTCCAGCGCGCTGTTTGCCGCATTCGGAGAAGCCAGTCGGCGGCGCGCATCGATTCCAAGGTGATTTTATGGCGAGCACGATTCAACAATTCTTGAAAGAACATGGCATTTCGGAAGTCGAGGCCATTATTCCCGACATGGCGGGTGTGGCGCGCGGCAAGCTCATGCCCGCTGAGAAATTCGCCGAGGAGGAAGGCATGCGCCTTCCGGAGGCGATCTTCCTGCAGACCGTCACCGGCGACTATCCGGACGACCAAAGTGCGATGAATCCGTCCGACATCGATATTGTGTTGAAGGCCGACCCCAAAACCGTTCGCGTCGTGCCGTGGGCGGCGGAGCCCACCGCACAGGTGATTCATGATTGCTTCTACGGCGACGGCCGCCCGGTCACCATGGCGCCGCGCTACGTCTTGCGCCGGGTGCTCGAGTTGTACGAAGCGCACGGCTGGGAGCCGGTGGTGGCGCCGGAACTCGAATTCTTTCTGGTGGAGCCGAACATCGATTCCGACTATCCGCTGAAGCCGCCGGTGGGCCGCTCGGGACGACCCGAAACCGGCCGCCAGGCCTACAGCATCGCCGCCGTCAACGAGTTCGATCCCTTGTTCGACGATATGTATTCGTTCTGTGATGCGCAGGACATCGAGATCGACACCCTGATCCACGAGTCAGGCGCGGCGCAGATGGAAATCAACCTGCTGCACGGCTATCCGATGAGCCTGGCCGACCAGGCCTTTCTCTTCAAGCGCACCGCGCGCGAGGCGGCGCTGCGCCACAAGATGTACGCGACGTTCATGGCAAAACCCATGGCCAAAGAGCCGGGCAGTGCCATGCACCTGCATCAAAGCATCGTCGATGCCAGAACCCGCAAGAACATCTTCAGCAACCCCGACGGTTCACCGTCGTCGCTGTTCTTCGGACATATCGCCGGCCTGCAGAAGTATCTGCCGGGGGCCATGTCGTTGTTCGCGCCCAACGTGAACAGCTACCGGCGCATCAGCCGCTATTCGTCCGCGCCCATCAACGTCCATTGGGGCTACGACAATCGCACCGCCGGCTTGCGAGTGCCCATGTCGGGCCCGGAGGCGCGTCGCGTCGAAAATCGCGTCGGGGGCGCCGACGCCAATCCGTATCTTGCCATCGCCGCTTCGCTGGCATGCGGCTACTTGGGGATGGTGGAGGCGCTGAAGCCGTCCGAGCCGATATCCGGAAGTGCCTACGACCTGGCGATCGCGCTTCCGCGGACCTTGGCCGAGGCGCTGCGGCTGCTGCGCGAGTCGAAGCCCCTGGTCGATCTGTTCGGAGATCGCTTCGTACTGGCATTCACGGCAGTCAAGGAAGCCGAGTACGAAACCTTTGCGCAGGTCATCAGCTCCTGGGAGCGCGAGCATCTGTTGCTGAACGTCTGACGCAGGAGCGGCACCGTTAGGCTGCAGCGGCACCTTTCAACGGTCCGGCTCTGTCCCCGGCGCGCCGGCTGCGATATAAAGGGTGAGCAAAACGAAGGGGACCTGTTTGATGTTCAGTTTTCGTCGGACGGCGATTCTGGCGCTTGGGTGCGCCTTTTTTGTGAGCGCCTGCAGTGGCGGCAAGTCAGGCACCGAGGCCGCCTCCCAAGGCGCGGCGCCCTCATCCGCCGGCGCTCCCGACTCGGGCAAGGTGCTGAACCTGTACATCTGGTCCGATTATCTCGCGCCGAATGCGTTGTCGGATTTCGAGAAACAGACCGGCATCAAGGTTCACGTTTCTTACTTCGACACCAACGAAACGCTGGAGACGAGACTCCTCGCGGGCCATAGCGGATTCGACGTCGTCGTGCCGACCGCCTCCTATTTTGAGCGTCAGATCAAGGCCGGCGTGTACCTGACCCTCGACAAGTCGAAGCTGCCGAATCTCAAGAACATGGATCCGCAGCTCATGTCGAGGGTGGCGCTGCACGATCCCGATAACGCTCATGGCGTGATTTACACCTGGGGTACGAATGGCATCGGCTACAACGAAAAAATGATCAAGCCGCTCATGCCGGATGCGCCCCTCGACAGCTGGCGCATGGTCTTCGACCCCGCGGTGGCCCGTACGATCGCCAAGTGCGGCATCAGCGTCTTGGATTCGCCGGCGGAAATGGTGCGCGTGGTCTTAAGTTACCTGGGCCGGGATCCCAATTCGCAAAATCCCGAGGACTTGGCCGCAGCAGAGGCCACGCTGACCAAGATCCGGCCCTATATCCGGAACATCAACTCCTCGGAGTACATCGAAGCGCTCGCCAATGGCGACATATGCGTGGCGGTCGGCTACAACGGCGACGTGCTGCAGGCGCGCGATCGCGCGCGGGAAGCGAACAAAGGCATCGAAATCAAGTACAGCGTCCCCAAGGAAGGATCGATCCTGTGGTTCGACATGCTGGCCGTACCGAAGGACGCACCCGATCCTGAAAGCGCCTATGCCTTCTTGAATTATATGATGATGCCGCAGGTGGCCGCCGACGTGTCCGACTTCAGGCGGTATGCCACCGCCAACGCGGCCGCCCAGCCGCTGGTTCAGGCGGCGGTACGCGACGATCCCGGCATCTATCCGCCGAAGGAACTACGGCAGAAGCTGGCTGTGCAGTTGGCGGACTCGCCGGATCAAACCCGCGCCATCACGAGGGTCTGGCAAAAATTCAAGACGGGTCAATAGGCGATGGCGACCTCCGCTTCCGCCGTGAAAGCCTCCCCTTGGAATGATCCTGCCACCCGCCCCTACGTCGAAGTCGAACGGGTCACCAAATCCTTCGGCGATTTCAAGGCCGTCGACGACGTCTCCCTGAAGATCTACAAGGGCGAAATATTCTGCCTGCTCGGGGCGTCGGGGTGCGGCAAGACGACATTGCTGCGCATGCTGGGCGGCTTCGAGACCCCGAGCTCCGGCCGCATCTTCATCGACGGCGAAGACATGACAGGCGTGCCCCCCTATGAACGTCCGGTCAACATGATGTTCCAGTCGTATGCGCTGTTTCCGCACATGACGGTGGAACAAAATGTCGCCTTCGGTTTGAAGCAGGACCGCGTGCCGAAGGCGGAAATCGTCGAACGGGTGGCGACAATGCTGGAACTCGTCAAGCTCGGCGGCCTCGGTAAGCGCAAGCCGCACCAGCTCTCGGGCGGCCAGAAGCAGCGCGTGGCGCTGGCGCGCTCGTTGGTAAAGCGCCCCAAATTGCTGTTGCTCGACGAGCCTCTGGGCGCTCTGGACAAGAAATTGCGGGAGCACACTCAATTCGAACTCGTCGGTCTCCAGGACAAGCTCGGCGTGACCTTCATCGTGGTCACTCACGATCAGGAGGAGGCGATGACGCTGGCCAGCCGCATCGGCGTCATGAATCACGGTGAAATCGTTCAGGCCGGCACGCCATCCGAGATCTACGAGTTTCCCGGTTCCAAATTCGTGGCCGATTTCGTCGGATCGGTCAACATCTTCGAAGGCAAACTCGTCGAGGATGAGCCGGAATACGTGCGCATCGCGTCCGACGAACTCGGCGCCACGATTTACGTGAGCCATGGGATCAGCGCACCGCCGGGGGCGACGGTGTGGGCCGCCGTCAGGCCGGAGAAGGTATTCATGTCCACGGCCCCACCGGAGAGCTCGGACAATGTCGTGCGCGGTGCCGTCCAAGACATCGCGTACCTGGGGGATCTGTCGATTTACCTGGTGAAATTGCCCGCCGGCAAGGTGGTCCGCGTGACGCAGCCGAACACGTCGCGTCACGCTGAGGCCATCACCTGGGATCAGCAGGTGTATCTATCGTGGGACTCCACGAGCCCGGTGGTCGTGACCCGCTGATCAGATGAAGCGAACCCAATACTTGCGGCGGTTCGGCATCACGGGACGCGGCCTGGTGGTGGTGCTCCCGTATGTCTGGTTGCTGTTGTTTTTCGTGGTGCCGTTCGTCATCGTCCTGAAGATTTCCTTCTCCGACATCGACCTTGCGATCCCGCCGTACAAGCCGCTCATCGAATGGACCGCCAAGAATGCGCTGGCGATCAAGGTCAATTTCAACAACTACGCGTTCCTGTTCACCGATTCGTTGTATTTGAACGCTCTGGTCAATTCGATCAAGGTCGCGTTCATCTCCACCTTGCTGTGTCTCCTCGTCGGTTACCCGATGGCATACGGCATCGCACGCTCCAAGCCGTCGACCCGGAACATGCTTTTGCTCCTGGTCATATTGCCCTTTTGGACGTCGCTGCTGCTGCGGGTCTATGCGTGGATCGGGCTCCTGAAAGCCAACGGCGTGATCAATAACGTACTGATCTCGCTCGGGCTCATTCATGAGCCCCTGACCATGCTGTACACGCCTTTTGCGATGTACGTGGGCATCGTATATTCCTATCTGCCGTTCATGATTCTGCCGCTGTACGCCAACCTCGAGAAGATGGATTGGCAGCTGCTCGAGGCGGCGGAAGACCTGGGGTGCCGGCCGTACCAGGCTTTCTACAAGATCACGCTGCCGTTGTCGCGCAACGGCGTCTTGGCCGGCTCCATGCTGGTCTTCATTCCCGCGGTCGGCGAGTTCGTGATCCCGGCGTTGTTGGGCGGCCCGAACGCCTTGATGATCGGCCGCGTGCTGTGGGACGAGTTTTTCTCCAACCGAGCGTGGCCGGTGGCAAGCGCGGTCGCCATCCTGCTGCTCATCATCCTCGTGCCCTTCATGATGTGGTACCAGAGCGTGCAGGCGCGCGAATCTGCCGGCGCACGATGAGCGCACGATGAACTACCGCCGCTCGTACTTCATCATCACCTGCATCGCGTTCGGCTTCGCATTCTTGTACATCCCCATCCTGTCGATGGTGGTGTTCTCCTTCAACGCCTCCAAGTTGGTGACGGTCTGGGATTCGGCGAATTCCCCCACGTTGAAGTGGTACTACGCGCTTTTGCACAACGACGAGATTCTGGACGCCGCATGGATTTCATTGAAGGTCGCGGTGATCAACGCGTCGGGGGCGGTGATCCTGGGCACCCTTGCCGGCTTCGGTCTGGCGAGATTCACGAAATTCCGCGGACGCTTCACGCTCAACGCCATGACCACGGCGCCGTTGGTCATGCCCGAGGTGATCACCGGCTTGTCGCTGCTCCTGCTGTTCGTCGCCATGGAACAATTGATCGGGTGGCCGGCGGGCCGCGGCCTTACCACGATGACCATCGGGCACATGACCTTCTCGATGGCCTACGTCACTGTGGTGGTGCAGTCCCGGCTCGCGAGTTTCGACACCGCGCTCGAGGAGGCGGCCATGGACTTGGGCGCACGTCCGGTGAAGGTTTTCTTCGTGATCACGCTGCCGATCATTTTCCCCGCGATCCTGTCCGGGTGGTTGTTGGCCTTCACCCTGTCGTGGGACGACCTGGTGATATCGAGCTTCACCTCCGGACCGGGCAGCAGCACCCTGCCAATGGTGGTCTTCTCGAAGGTGCGATTGGGCGTCAGCCCCGAGATCAACGTGCTGGCCACGATCACCATCACCGTCGTGACCCTGATGATCGTCGCAGTCAGCCTGTGGATGGCGCGGGCAAGCCGGTTGGAGAAGCCGGTCTGAGGCGTCGCGATGCCAGGGGTTTGAAAGGGAGGACGGATCAGTGACCACACCGCGAGCCGCGGGCTTTGGATTGGGGGAATTGCCGCGCATCGTCCGCGGCGAGGGTAGCTACCTGTTCGATTCGGCCGGGCGCCGATACCTTGACGGCTCCGGCGGACCGGCGGCATTCAGCATCGGGCACGGCAACCGTGAAGTAAACGCGGCCATCGCCGCCCAACTCGACAAGGTCGCGTGCGGCTACCGGTATCTCTTCACCAGCGACGCGATGGAAGAACTCACCGCGCTGATGCTTGCCGCCTGCGGTCCCGAATTTACGCACATCGTATACACCGGCAGCGGCTCGGAAGCCGTGGAGTCCGGAATGAAGGTAGCGCTGCAGTTTTTCGCTGCGCGAGGCATGAAGTCGAAGACACATTTTATCGCGCGCGAGCGGTCGTACCACGGAAATACGCTGGGCGCTTTGTCGCTGTCCGGATTCGCGGAACGACGGCGCCCGTTCGAGGGAAGTCTGCTCGACGTGTCGTTCGTCTCGCCGGCGAACACGTATCGCCCGCCCCTGGGAGTCTCGCAGCCTGACTTGGTCGATTATCTGACGAATGAATTGGAGTCGCGAATCCGAAGCCTTGGATCGGACCGGGTGGCGGGGTTCGTCTTCGAGCCCGTCGTCGGCGCCGCCGGCGGTGTGGTGCCGGCGCCGCCGGGATACGCCCAGGCCGTCCGCGCCGTCTGTGATCGTCACGACGTGCTGCTGATCGCCGACGAAGTGATGAGCGGCGCCGGGCGCTGTGGCACGTGGCGCGCCCTCGAACACGATGGAATCGTGCCCGACATCATGATGGTTGCGAAGGGATTGGCCGGCGGCTACATTCCGCTGGCCGCGACCATCATCCGCGGACAGGTCGGCGCGACCATCTTGAAAGAGCATGGCTCCTTCATGACGGGCCATACGTACTCGGGTCACACCGCCGCCTGCGCCGCGGCCCTCGCGGTGCAGCGCCTCGTCCAGCGCGACTCGCTTCTCGAGCGAGTGCGGAAGAACGGCGAAGTCCTCAAGGCACGGCTGTGTGAAGCACTCGGCGGGTTCGACGCGGTCGGGGATATTCGTGGGCGCGGCTACCTGATCGGCATCGAGTTCGTGCAGGATCGCGCATCGAAGCGGCCGTTCCCGGCGGGGCGGGGCGTGAGCATCGATGTTGCGCGGCGCGCGTTCGAGGATGGTTTGATCGTTTATCCATGCTCTGGAAACGTCGGCGGAACGGCGGGCGATACCGTCATCGTCGCGCCGCCGTTCAATGCGACCGACGATGAACTGTCCGAACTCGTGGAGAAGTTCGCGGACGCCGTGGAGGAAACCTTCGGCTCCGTTGCGGACGATTGAGCCGCGCACTGTGGTACAACGGGCGGATGAGCACGAACATTTCCATGGCAACGGCGCGGCTGGATGATGCGGCCGCCATGGCCGGGCTTTTGGCGCCCGTCCCGAACGGCGCGGAACTCGCCAAGCTTCTTGAAAACAGGCGTCCCATGGCGTCCCGCGCCTATGACGACGAGACGTGGACGGCGCGTTTCGTGGCGAGCGACGCGACCGACGTGAAATGCTTTACCGTCTCGGACATCACCATCGATCAGGCCGAAATGATCGCAGCCGCCTGCCCGGACATCAGCGGCCTTACGCTCGATGACTTCCGTCAGGCAGTCGAGCAGGCGCTGGGACCCACGTTGGACGCGGACGCCTAGGATTGGCGTCGACGAAAGCTCAGACTCGTAGGGCCACGCCGGACGATAGACGCTTGCGTGCATCGGCCGCGATGTGCGTTTCGGCACCGGGCGCATGGATGAGCGACATGCTGATCCACACGGCGAGGCTGAAATAGAGCGACATCCAGGCGATCTCGCTTTTCCAAACCTCCCAACGATATGAAACGACGCGGCGCGTCGCGACGTCGAGCAGCCCTTGCGCGATGCTCATGTAATGGCGCCCGCTGGCTTCGTCGGCGAGCCAGCGCGACCAATACATGGGCACGTCGACGGCAAACATGAACGCGACGTATGCCAGGCCCGCGACGCAGCAGGCGGCGAGCATGGATCGTCTGCTTGCGGTGCATCGAGGATAAATCGCCGCCACGCTGATGACGAGCAGGGCAACCGACAGGCCCCAGATCGACTCCTCCGCGACATGGCCCAGATTCGAGGTGGTCAGTACCGAATACCACGAACAGGTCTCGGCGACCGCGATGAGAGGAACCACCGCGAGCGATACCACCGTGCCCAGCCTGCTGCGCGCCGCGCGGGATATTTCGTTGAGCATCAATGCCCATTGCCCGACGAAGCACAGTTCCGCGACGGTAGCCACCGAGCGCCCGACGATGACGCTGGATAACCAGTGGTTGAACAGGCAGATACGCGGGACGTCGTACACCGGAAAAGCCGATCGAAACGCGCAGCCGAAGACATAGACGGCCGACAGGAGCAGCTGCAGACGGCGAGTTCTATAGAGATCGGCCGGCATCTCGGCGTAGCGGCGATTGAGCAGCCTCGCCGATAGCGACCAGGTCACGATATTGAATGCCGCGATCGCACAGAGGAAGTAGCGCCAGGAGGTTACATCGAGTGTCATCATATCGTCATGATGACATGCTAATAGTCTGCGGCTCAATGCCCTGAGATCCGTAGCGAGAGCTGCGTCCCGTCCCGCTGCCATCCAACCGCCGTGGTTGGGACCTCAGCCCCGCGCCGCGATGGTATTCCCCGCATCGGCGGGAAGGCGGGCATAGCCCACGATCGAAACGGCGATCAGCACGCCTGCCGCGGTGAACGCCCAGCGGAAGTCCTCCAAGGCGAAGCCCTGGGTGTGGAGGCGCGGCGCGGCCGCGAGCGCGCTCGATATCCGGAGGCACAGCGCGCCGAACGCTATGCCCATTCCGATCGTCATCTGCTGTGCGACGCTCCAAAGCGTGCTGGCCGGCGCCTTCCGCGGATCATCGACATCGGCATAGGCGAGGGTCGCCAACGTCGTGAACTGGAGGGACCGGGCCAGGCCATAAACAAACAGCACGACCAGCATCACGGCCAGTGGCGTCGATGGAAACAACCAGCCATAGCCGGCCACGGACACCGCAGCGATCGCACTGGCGATCATGGAGGCCGTACGGAACCCGACTCGCCGCAGAATGCGTGTCGTGAACATCTTCATGCCGAGATTCCCGATGGCGGTCGCGAGCAACAAGAGACCCGATTGAAAGGCGGACAACCCAAAGCCGATCTGAAACAGCAAGGGCGCGAGATAGGGTACCGCCTCGATGCCGATGCGGGTCGCCGAGCCCCAAAGCACGGTTACCGAATACGTGGGCACGCGTAAAGTCGTCAGGTCGAGGAGCGGATCTCGAACTCTGCGGAAATGGCGCACGGCGATGGACCCCAGGATCACGCCCGCCAGGATGAACCCGGCCGCGTGAGCGATGCGCGCATCCTGACGGCTCGCAAGCTCGGTGCCGTAGAGCAGCGAGGTGAGAGCGGCTCCGCTCAGTATGAATCCAGCGACATCCATCGGCCGGCGCAGTCCGTCCCGCTGGTTGGGTACGTATTTTGCGATCGCGGCCAGCGCCGCGAGTCCGAACGGAACATTGAGAAAGAATACCCAGTGCCATGACGCGTACGTGGTGATGAAGCCGCCAACCGTCGGACCGATGACGGGAGCCACGATGGCCGGCCAGGTGATCGTCGAAATGGCCTTCATCAGCCGGCTCTTGTCGGTATGGCGCACGACGATCATGCGCCCGACCGGCACCATCATGGCGCCGCCGATCCCCTGCAGCACGCGTGCCGCCGTAAAGAAGCCGATTCCCGTCGACAATCCGCAGAGGACCGACGCGAAGGTAAACAGCACCAGCGCTCCGCCGAACACGGTCCGTGATCCGAAGCGATCGGCGATCCAGCCGCTCACCGGGATGAAGACCGCCAACGTCAGCATATAGGCCGTCATCCCGAGGCTCACCTCGTTGGGTCCGACCCCGAACGATCGCGCCATTTGCGGCAGAGCCGTCGCAACGATCGTCGTATCCAGATATTCCATGAAGAAGGTGGCCGCCACGATGAACGGCAATACGGCGCGCGTCATCGGCAGGCTCCTTCTCCTAGACCAATACCCGCTCGATCCCGCCCTCGTTGGCCTTGCGCACATACTCGGGCAACCAGTCAGGTCCCAGCAGATTCTTGGCGATTTCCACCACGATGTAGTCGGCGTCGAGGTCGGCGTCGTCGTTGTAGCGCTTGAGACCCTGAAGGCACGAGGGACAGGATGTCAGAACCTTCACTTCGCCCCGGTGCCCGCCGGCGCGAAGTTGATCGACACCGACTCGCATTTCCTGTTCCTTGCGGAAGCGCACCTGGGTCGAAATGTCCGGACGGGTGATGGCGAGGGTCCCCGATTCGCCGCAGCATCGATCGTTCTTTTCGATGATGCCGTTCCGGGCGCTGTTCATGAGAGTGTTGACCACGTTGAGCGGGTCGTGCTTTTTCATCGGTGAATGGCAGGGATCGTGATACAGGTAACGCACGCCCGTCACGTTCTCGAGCCGCACCCCCTTTTCCATCAGGAACTCGTGGATGTCGATGATCTTGCACCCCGGAAATATGTTCTCGAATTCATAGCCCTGGAGCTGGTCGAAACAGGTCCCGCAGCTCACTACGACGGTCTTTATGTCCAGATAATTCAGCGTGTTCGCAACGCGATGGAACAGCACGCGATTGTCGGTGATGATCTTTTCGGCCTTGTCGAACTCTCCGGCGCCGCGTTGCGGGTAGCCGCAGCAAAGATAGCCCGGCGGCAACACGGTCTGCACGCCGACGTGCCACAGCATGGCTTGAGTGGCGAGACCCACTTGCGAGAACAAGCGCTCCGATCCGCAACCCGGAAAGTAGAAGACGGCCTCGGACTCGCTGGTGGTGGCCTCCGGATCGCGGATGATGGGAACATAGTCGCGGTCCTCGATGTCGAGCAGTGCGCGCGCAGTTCGCTTCGGCAACCCGCCGGGCATCCGCTTGTTGACGAAGTGGATCACCTGTTCCTTGATGGGCGGCCTTCCGGTCGTCGACGGAGGCCGCTTCGTCTGCGCCTTCGCGAGCGCATTGAACGCTCTATTGGCCAGTCGCTGCGCCTTGTAGCCCCAGTCGATCATGACTTTGCGCGTCAGCTTGATGGTCTGCGGATTCGTGGCGTTCAGAAAGAACATGGACGCCGCCGTCCCCGCATTGAAGCGCTTTCGTCCCATGCGGCGCAGCAGATCGCGCATGGCCATCGACACATTGCCGAAATCAATGTCGACGGGGCAGGGGGCCAGGCACTTGTGGCAGACGGTGCAGTGATCGGCGACGTCCGACAGTTCGTCCCAATGCTTGATCGACACCCCGCGGCGAGTCTGTTCTTCGTATAGAAAAGCTTCGATCAGCAGCGAGGTCGCGAGTATCTTGTCACGCGGCGAATACAGCAGGTTCGCGCGCGGTACGTGGGTTGCGCAAACGGGTTTGCATTTCCCGCAGCGCAGGCAGTCCTTGATGGCATCGGAGATGGTGCTGATGTCCGATTGCTGCATGATCAGGGACTCGTGCCCCAAGAGGCCGAAGCTCGGGGTATAAGCCCGGCGCAGATCGGCGCCCGGCATGAGCTTGTCCTTGTTGAACCGTCCGCTGGGATCGATCCGCTGCTTGTAGGCGCGAAATGCCGCAATTTCCGCTTCGGTCAGGTATTCGAGCTTGGTGATTCCGATGCCGTGCTCGCCCGAGATCACACCGTTCAGCCCGCGTGCGATGCGCATGATGCGCGCCACCGTGTGATTCGCGGTCTTGAGCATGGCGTAGTTATCGGAGTTCACCGGAATGTTGGTATGGACATTGCCGTCGCCCGCATGCATGTGCAGAGCGATGAACACACGCCCCTGCAGGATCCGCTTATGCGCCGCGTCGCAATCGGCGAGAGCCGGCGCGAACGCCGCGCCCACGAAAATACGCGCAAGCTCCGCGCGTAGCTCCGTCTTCCAGCTCACGCGAATGCTGCGGTCCTGCAAGCGATCGAACACCGTGCCGTCGTCGTCGTCGGCCGGCACGAAGCCGGGCGACTCCAGCGACGCGCGCACCGAATGCAGGGTCGAGTCCATGGATTCGAGCAGAAACCGCCAGCGCGCGCGCACACGGTCGACAAGTTCGCGGGCGGCCGCGCGCCGGTCGCCGTCGCCGATAGCGGCTCCGGCATCGTGGAAATAGAGCGCGAGATCGTCCGCGAGTTCCAGCTTGTTGCGGATCGACAGTTCGATGTTGATGCGTTCGATGGCATCCGTGTATTCGCCCAGGCGTTCGAGGGGAATCACCACGTCTTCATTGATCTTGAACGCGTTGGTATGTTTGGCGATGGCGGCGGTCCTGG
The DNA here is from genome assembly GCA_034667965.1 of Gammaproteobacteria bacterium. Classification (GTDB taxonomy): domain Bacteria; phylum Pseudomonadota; class Gammaproteobacteria; order Steroidobacterales; family Steroidobacteraceae; genus Bog-1198. The sequence continues at coordinate 77,538 of JAXDQI010000153.1, read as the reverse complement.
CCCGGTCCAGCCAGAATTTCCTGCGGGCGTCGCCGCTGACGGCGATAAAGCCTTCACCGGAGCGTGCATTGGCCAGACGCACGACCTCCGACGTGGCGGCGGCGACCGCCGCATCGTCCTCGCCGACGATGTCACCCAGCAGCACCATCTTCGGCAAGGCGCCGCGCTTCGATTTTGTGCTGTAACCGACGGCTCGCAGATAGCGTTCGTCCAGATGCTCGAGGCCCGCCAGGATGGCGCCGCGCGCCCTGCCGTTGGTGTCCAGGTAGCGCTTGATTTCGACGATGCTGGGGATGGCGTCGCGCGCCTGCCCGAAGAATTCCAGGCAGACAGTGCGGGTGTGTTTGGGCATGCGGTGCAATATCCACCGCGCAGACGTGATGAGGCCGTCGCAGCCTTCTTTCTGCACGCCGGGGAGCCCGCCGAGAAATTTGTCGGTGACGTCCTTGCCGAGCCCAGCCTTGCGGAACGTGGTTCCGTCGATGTTCAACCGCTCGCTGCGAAGCACCTTGGCTTCATCCGGGTGGGCGCCGCCCTCCTTCCACACGAGTTCAAAGCTGGCCACGGGCACGTCGTGAATCTTGCCAAAATTGTGATTGAGGCGGGTCACTTCGAGCCAATTGCCGTCGGGATCGACCATGCGCCACCACGCGAGATTGTCGACCGCCGTTCCCCACAGCACCGCCTTCTTGCCGCCGGCGTTCATGGCGATATTGCCGCCCACGCAGGACGCATCCGCGGACGTCGGATCGACGGCGAACACGAAGCCGGCACGTTCCGCGGCCTCCGTGACCCGCCGCGTGATCACTCCAGCCCCCGAAAATATCATGGCGGCGCGCTGCGCGGGGCCCGGCATCTCGACCGCGCCCAGGTCCCCAAGTTTCTCGGTGTTGATCACCGCCGACCAGGGCGTCAGGGGCACGGCGCCCCCGGTATATCCGGTGCCGCCGCCGCGCGGGATGACGGTGAGGCCGAGTTCGATGCAGTCGCGTACCAGATGAGGAATCTCGGCTTCGGTGTCGGGCGCCAGCACGAGGAAGGGCAGTTCGACGCGCCAGTCGGTGGCATCCGTGACATGCGTGACCCGTGCATACGCATCGAAGCGGATGTTGTCTTCACGGGTGTGCCTGATGAGCGTGCGGCGCGCGCGTTTGCGCATCGCCGCCAGCTCGGCGAAGTGCTTCTCGAAGCGCAGCACCGCGCCTTGCGCCGCCGCGAGCAATCGGGCGACTTTCTCGCCGCGCACCGCATCCGACGGATCGCTGCGCTTCTCCACCTCGTGCAGCCTGTGGTGCAGGGCCTCGATGAGCTGCTTGCGGCGCTTCGGGCTGTCCAACAGATCATCTTGCAGAAATGGATTGCGGTCGACGACCCAGATGTCGCCCAACACTTCGTAGAGCATCCGGGCGGATCGGCCGGTCCGCCGTTCCCCGCGCAATTCCTCGAGCAGGTCCCAGGCAGCGGCGCCCAGCAGACGGATGACGATCTCGCGATCCGCCAGCGACGTGTAGTTGTACGGAATCTCGCGTAAACGCGCCTCCGCCTCCGCGCCTGAGAGCTGCAGATCTTGGGAATGGTGCAAATCGGCGACTGCGTTCATGGGTCGGGGGAGTTTACCCACTTATGGTGGGTGGTGTGTAACCGCGGCGGGCGCGCGGCGGAACGCTTTCAATGCGTGTCCGCCTCGATTATCGTGCAGGCATGAACGACAACACCTTCGTGAATCATCCGCCGGAAGTCGAGGTGCCTGCCGATAATCGGCCTCTGGTGGCGCCGATCTATCAGTCGGTCAAATTTACCTTCGATGATGTGGGCGAGACCCTGGGTACGCTGCGCGGCGAGCGCCAGGGCTTCTTTTATTCGCGCAACTCGAATCCCACTCTGCGGCAACTGGAGCTCACTCTGGCGCGCTTGCAGGGGAGGGAGGACTGCCTGCTGGTCGGTTCCGGCGTGGCCACCATTGCGGCCAGCTTGTTGTCTCTGTGCAAGCAGGGGGATCATGTGCTCGCGTTCATAGAGTCCTATGGTCCGACGCGTTACATCGTCCAGCACATACTGGCCAAGTACGGAGTGACGCATACGCTGTTGTCCATCGAGGACCTGGCCGGCATCGAACGGGTGCTCCGTGACACACCGACGCGATTGGTGGTGTTCGAGAGTCCGACGAATCCGGTGACCAAAATCGCCGACATCGCGCACCTGACGGCTCAGGCACGTCAGACAAAGTGCCTCACCGTCATGGACAACACTTTTGCCGGCTTTCACAATCACGGCGCCTATGAGGTCGACATCTTCCTGCACAGCCTGACCAAATTCGCCTCCGGGCACGGCGACGTCATGGGCGGCGCCATCATCGCGGACCGGCCGCTGATTGCGGCCATGCGCAAGGATGTGGTGTCCATGGGCCCGACGCTCGATCCGCATGCCGCGTTCCTGATCCAGCGCGGCATGCGCACGTATTTTCTGCGCTATGAGAGGCAATGTGCGAACGCGCTTGCCGTGAGCCGCTTCCTGAGCGGCCATGCCCGCGTGAAGCGCGTCTACTTTCCGGGCCTCGACAGTCATTCGCAGCATGAGTTGGCGAAACGCCAGATGAAGGACTTCGGCAGCATCGTGAGTTTCGAACTGGACGGCGGCTACGACGAGGGCAACCGCTTCGCCGAAGCGTTGCAATTCTTTTCCATCACTTCCAGCGTCGGATCGACCGAGTCGTTGGTGATGCCGCCGCAACTGCTGGGGGGGCAGGAATATACTGCAGTGCAGCGCGAAGCCTCGCTCATCGGCCGCGGCACCGTTCGCCTGTCCATCGGCGTCGAAGAGGCGTCCGATCTCATCGCCGACCTGGATCAGGCGCTGGCCCAAGCCTTCATTCAGCCGCTCAATACGACATAATCGCGGTTCTCCTTCAAGCATCGCCGCCGCCTGCCGATCTTATTGTGGCGTAGATGTTGTCGGGGGTATTCCGTGAATCGCGAACCAAGCCTTGTTCTGTCCTCGCTGCAGCCCGGAGCGGCGCGGGAGTATTTGCAGAGCTCTCTCGCGTCTCCGCAAAACATCGCACCTTTGCCGCGTGTCTGCGCGCAGCTCGCCGAACTCACCGCGCAGCAGGCCATCGACGCCGCCCAGTTGGCCCGCCTGATCCAGTCCGATCCGGCGCTGGCGGGCGAAGTGATGCGCATCGCGAACTCGCCGGCAATGCGCCCGCGGACCGCGGTCGTCTCCCTGCGGCAGGCGGTGTCGTGGCTCGGAGTGGCTGAAGTTCGCAATATCGCAATGGCCGTGATGCTGCACGGCGAGGTGTTCGTCGCTCCGGGGCATGAGTCCGAGTCCGAGGAGCTGTGGCGCGAAGCGTGGCTTTCGGGGCTGTGGGCGAAGGAGATCGCGCGCGAACGCCGCAAGCACGTCGAAAGCGCCTTTCTGGCCGCTCTCATGCATCGAACCGGCGCGGCCCTTGCGTTGAAAATCCTGTCGCGTTTCGAAACGGAGCAGGGCACCGTGATGGATGCCCATTCCTTCGCCGAACTGGTCGTGGAATTCGAGCCCGCATTTGGCCGTCTTCTCATGAACAACTGGAGTCTCCCCGGCGACATTCAGGATGGCGCCTGCGACTGGCGCGATTATTCGCATTCAGCGCACGGCGATCTGGCGGGCACGGTGAACGCGGCCCATTTATTGGCGGCGCACACCATGCATCCCGAGGTATTGAGCGAGGAACTCGTGTTGGAGAGTCCCGTGTTCGAGCAACTGGGCGTATTTCCGGACGATCGCCGCGCCATGCTGGCAAAGCGCGATATCGTCCGCGGTCTGGCAGGCGTCTAGCTCGTGCGGCCGCAGACTGATTTCGATTTGATCTGCCTGGGCTCCGGCCCGGCTGGCCAGAAGGCCGCGATCCAGGCGGCCAAGGCCGGGTTTCGAGCGGCCATCATCGAACGTGAGCCGCAGATCGGCGGCTATTGCCTGTTGTCCGGCACCATTCCCAGCAAAACGTTGCGCGAGCAGGCGCTGCGCTACTGGCGCGTCCGGCAAGCTTCTTCCTTCGCCGTGGAACTGCAGGTAGACGCCCCGCTATCGACGCTGCTGCAGGGTGTCGGCGCCGTGATCGCCAAGCAGGACCGCTACCTGCATGCCCAGGTGGCGCGCAACGGAGTCGAATTGATCCGCGGCAAAGGCGTGTTTCTGGACGCACATCGCATCGAGGTTCAGCGGCTGGACGGGACCCGCAGCGTTCTTCGATCGCCGCGCATTCTCATCGCGACCGGATCCCGGCCGCGCCACGTCGCCGCCATCGAGGTGGATCACGAGCACGTGGTCGACAGCGATTCGATCTTGAGCGTCCCGTATCTGCCGCGAACCCTGACCGTGCTCGGAAGCGGTGTGATCGCGTGCGAATACGCGTCGATTTTCGCAGCCTTAGGCTGCGCGGTCACGATGCTCGACAAGGCCGCCGAGCCGCTGGGATTCCTCGATTCCAGCCTGCGCGCCGGATTTTTGGAGGCGTTCCGTTCGATGGGCGGCAGCTATCGCGGCGGCGCGGAGGTCGAAGAAGCGCGTTTCGACGGCTTTTCACAGGTCGATGTGCTGCTGAAGGGCGGCGATGTACTGCGCTCCGACATCGTGTTTGCCGCGTTCGGGCGCGTCGCGAATTTGGACGGCATCGGTCTGGATCGGCTCGGGCTCGGCATCAACAGCCGCGGTCACGTGCAAGTGGATGAGCGGTTCGAGACGAACATCCCGGGGATCTATGCGGCGGGCGATGCGATCGGTCCGCCCGCCCTGGCCTGCGCGGCCGCCGACCAAGGCCGTCGCGCGGCGCTCGCCGCGTTCGGGCTGCCGCCGCCCTCGACCACCAGTCCGGTTCCGACCGGCGTGTACACGATTCCCGAGATCGCGTGCGTCGGCCTGTCGCAAACCGAGGCGGCAGCGAAGAAGATCGACGTGATCGTCGGTCGTGCCGACTTCGGCGAAGTGGCGCGCGCTCACATTGCCGGACACCCGGCGGGCTTCCTCGCCCTCATTTGCGAGCGCGGCACGGCACGGGTGCTGGGCGTTCAGGTGATCGGCGACGGCGCCACGGACCTGGTGCATCTGGGGCAGGCGGCGATTGCCACGGGGGCGACCGCGGAATTCTTCGTGGAACAGATCTTCAATTTTCCCACGATGACCGAGGCGTACCGGATCGCCGCATTCGACGTGATCAAGCAACGTGCCATGGCGACATCGGCCGCGCCGAACGCGGCGCGCGCGGCCGGTTGACCTCTACACGCGACGCGCTACAGGTTGCGAATCAGCAGATCGCCGAACTCGCTGCACTTGACCTCTTTGGCGCCCTCCATCAGGCGCGCAAAATCGTAGGTCACCGTTTTCTGCCCGATGGTCCTGTCCATCGCGCCGATGATTGCATCGGCTGCCTCCAACCAGCCCATGTAGCGGAGCATCATCTCGCCCGACAAGATCACCGAACCCGGATTCACCTTGTCGAGGTCGGCATATTTCGGGGCCGTACCGTGGGTGGCCTCGAACACGGCGTGGCCCGTCATGTAATTGACGTTGCCGCCCGGTGCGATGCCGATCCCGCCCACTTGGGCCGCCAGGGCGTCGGAAATGTAGTCGCCGTTGAGGTTCATGGTCGCGATCACGTCGAATTCGTCGGGACGGGTCAGGATCTGCTGCAGCGTGATGTCGGCGATCGCATCCTTGATGATGACCTTGCCGGATTTCCGGGCCGTTTCCATCTGCTCGGCGGCGGCCTTCTCACCGTGTTTCGCCTTGATGCGCTCCCATTGTTCCCAGGTGAAAACATGATCGGGAAATTCACGCTCGGCCAATTGGTAGCACCAGTTACGAAACGCACCTTCGGTGAATTTCATGATGTTGCCCTTGTGCACGATCGTAACGCTCCTGCGTTTGTTGGCGATCGCGTACTCCACCGCCGAGCGGAACAGCCTCTCGGTACCTTCCTTGGATGCGGGCTTTAGGCCGATGCCGGAACTTTCCGGAAAACGGATCTTCGCGTATTGCTTCGGAAAACTCTCCTTGAACAATTCCAGGAACTTCTTGCAATCGGCCGTGCCCGCTTCGAACTCGATGCCGGCGTAAATGTCTTCGGTGTTCTCGCGAAAGATGGCCATGTCGACTTTCTCCGGAGTCTTGACCGGCGAAGGGACTCCTTTGAACCAGCGCACCGGGCGCAGGCAGACGTACAAGTCGAGCATCTGCCGCAGGGCTACGTTGAGCGAACGGATGCCGCCGCCGACGGGAGTGGTCAGCGGTCCTTTGATGGATACCAAATAGTCGCGGCACGCGGCAACGGTTTCATCCGGGAGCCAGGAGTTGTAGGCCTTGTTGGCTTTCTCGCCGGCGTAAATCTCCATCCAATGAATCTTGCGCTTGCCGCCATAGGCCTTTTGCACGGCGGCGTCGAAGACCCGCACGCTGGCGCGCCAGATGTCGCGGCCCGTGCCGTCGCCCTCGATGAAGGGGATGATGGGCTGGTCCGGCACGTGAAGTTTGCCGTTGGCGATCGTGATTTTCTCTCCGCCCACAGGGACTTGCAGGCGGATCGGCGCGGCTTCTGACATTCCTCGACTCCTATATGTGCGGCCGCAATGCTAGCATGCGCGAGGAGGCACGCATTGCGCATACTGACATCCACCCCGGCCGCAGACGGCTTCCGCATGCCTGCCGAATACGAACGCCATTCCGGCTGCTGGATGCTATGGCCCGAGCGGCCTGATAACTGGCGCGACGGCGCGAAGCCCGCACAAGGGGCGTTTGCCGCGGTCGCGGCCGCGATTGCGCAGGGCGAGCCGGTCACGGTCGGTGCATCTGCGGCCCAGTTTCAAAACGCGCGGGCCCGCTTGCCGCCGCTGGTGCGCGTCGTCGAAATCAGCAGCAACGATGCCTGGATCCGGGACTGTGGGCCGACTTTCGTCATCGACGGCAAAGGCCGGCGCCGCGGAGTCGATTGGACCTTCAACGCGTGGGGCGGCTTGCACGGGGGATTGTACTTTCCGTGGGACCGCGATGACGAGGTGGCGCAGAAAGTGCTGGAGATCGAGGGTTCCGACCGCTACCGAACTTCTTTCGTGTTGGAAGGGGGAGCGATTCACGTGGACGGCCGCGGCACGTGCCTGACCACCGAGGAATGCCTGCTCAATCCGAATCGCAATGGTCCGGTCTCGCGGGCGGATGTCGAGAGCATGCTGCAGCGCTATCTCGGCGTGACGACGGTGATCTGGCTGGGAAAGGGCGTCCATCTCGACGAGACGGGCGGCCATGTCGACGAACTTGCGTGCTTCACGTCCCCCGGGCAGGTTGCGTTGACGTGGACCGACGATCGCAAGGATCCGCAGTACGAGATCTCGCACGATGCGTTCCAGCGCCTGAAGGCGGCGCGCGACGCCCGCGGGCGGCCGCTCACCATCCACAAGATTCACCAGCCGGGCCCCCTGTACATGACCGCTGACGAGGCGGCCGGCGTCGACGTGCGTGCGGGAAGCCGTCCGCGCCGGGCGGGCGACCGTTTGCCGGCTTCGTACATCAATTTCTACGTCGCCAACAAGTGCATCGTCATGCCCCTGTACGACAAGCGTAGGGATGCGGCGGCAATGCGCACTCTCGGGCGACTGTTTCCGACCCGCAAAGTGATCGGGGTCGCGACGCGTGAAGTATTGCTCGGCGGCGGCAATATTCATTGCATCACTCAACAAGTGCCCCGGCCGGCGACCGCTTGACACCCGGGAAATGGAACTTTGCTGCGCGCGGCCCCTCGAAAGTCATTATTCTACGCAGCCTTGATCCATACCTCTAAAATATTGGAAGCATTAGTGCACCCATCGTCAGGAATCAATGATCCCCGTCGGCAACCGACCGGCGAGGTCCGCATCGAGCGCGGCCGCACCTTCGGGAACGCCCGCCGTTGCGTGAGCGCGCTGCTGTGCGCCGTCGCGATCTTCGCGGCGGGCTGCCACAACAACAATATCAACAGCGGCTTGGGCGCCACCTGGGTCACGCTCACCGATCAACCCGGCGATTTTTCCAGCTATATCGTCAACGTCGACTCGATCACGCTCACGCGCAGCGACGGGGCCACCGTGACGGCGCTTGCCACCCCCGAGACAGTCGACTTCACCAAGCTCAGAAATCTCTCGGAACTTTGGGGCACGGCGACGATTCCGGTCGGCACGTACATCTCCGCCAGCATCATTCTGGATTACACGAGCGCGGTCATCTCCGTCATGGTGGGCGGCCTGCCCCAGAAGGCGACGGTCGTCGATTCGGCCGGCAAAGCGGTCACCACGCAGACCATCAACGTGATTTTGGATCCGGCGGGGCAGCTGATCGTCCCCACCACGTACGCGACCACATCCGCACAGAGATTGGCGATCGATTTCAATCTCGCCGCGTCCACACCCTCGATCAATATGGCGACCACTCCGGCAACCGTTACGGTCAAGCCTTACCTGACGGTGGGTCTCGCCCCCTCGGACCAGAAGCTCATCCGCGTGCGGGGACCGCTCGTCAATTCGGCCGTGAGCCTGGGCACCTTTACGGTGTATGTGATGCCGTTCTACGATGAAATCAACAGGCTCGGGTTGCTCTCCCTGTTCGTCGACCCCACCACCATCTACACCATCAACGGGGTGGTCTCCACGGGCACACCCGGCATAACGCAACTGTCGCAATCGTCGGCCGGCACCACGGTGACGGCGGCGTATACCACGTTCGAGCCGACCGCCACGCCGAGCGCGACCGCCGGAAAATTTCACGCGAAGTACGTGGTCGCGGGCAGCACGCTGGAGGACGTCTATACGCAGGGGGTGATGGGCGACGTGGTGTCGCGCACCGGCAATACGCTGAAGCTGCGGGGTGCGACCCTGCAATTCAACGACGGCACCTCGAGCTACCAGACGACCGACACCACCGTCCTTCTGGGTACGGCCACCATCGTCACCGCCGATGACACCACCCTGACGGGCCTCAACTACAACTCGGTCGCCGTCGGTCAGCACATCGCCGCGCGGGGTATCTGTACGGTCTGTACGCTCACCAGTCCGGTGACCATCGACGCGACGGGTTCGTCCAGCACCAATACCGGTTCGGTGCGGCTGTTGTCCACCAGCCTCTGGGGCACGCTCGTTTCCTCCGGCGCCGGCAGTCTGACGCTGAATCTGCAAACCATCAGCGATTGGCCGGCAAGCGATTTTGCATTCGCCGGAAACGGCACCTCCGCGGCAGCGGATCCGGTGGCCGCCGCGTTCGTCGTCAACACGGGGGCGCTCACCAACCCGGTCACCACCGCTGCGGATCCAGTCTGGATCGACGGCTTGGTCGCCCCGTTCGGCTCGGCTCCCCCGGACTTCGATGCCACGGCGATCGCGAGCGAAGCATCCGTTCCGGCCAGCCTGCAGGTTCATTGGACGAGTACCGGTACCAAGACCCCATTCTCGGTGCTGAGCTCGACCGGTTTATCCATCGATTTAACCAATACCAGCATCGCCTCCGCCGTCATCCGCGTCGGTCCGGAAAGCATCGCTCTCGCTTCGCTGCCGGCGGTCACGGTCGTGCCGCAGGCCGGGATTGCATCGTCGGCAGGTCTGCCGGCGCTATTCACGCCGCGTTTCTCGTTTGGCGACCCGACCGGCATCGCCGCCGCCGGCTGTGTGACCGCTTGCCCCGGCATCAAGGTGTTCAGCGCGTTCGGAACGTTCGCCACCGATCTGACGGCCGCTCTTGCAACGACCTCGGCCCTGCAGTTGGAGGCCCGCGGGACGTATAACCGGGCGACCAATACATTCAGCGCCAGCAGCGTCGACGTCGTGCTCTAAACTATTCCCCTCATGGGGAATCAACGAGCAAATGGCCTGACCTGGGCGCTGGCCCTCGGGTGTCTGGTTTATGGAGTCGGCGCCGCCCGGGCGCTCGATGCGGCGGAGTTGCCGCACGACCCGTTGCTCCGACCGCGGATTTGCGTGGTGTTGTCGGGCGGCGGGGCTCGCGGGATTGCGCACATCGGCGTGCTCAAGGTTCTCGAAGATCTGAAGATTCCCATCGACTGCATCGCGGGCACCAGCATGGGCGCAGTGGTGGGGGGGTTGTACGCCAGCGGGATGAACGCCCGCGAAATCGAATCCACCATGCGCTCGGTGGATTGGCAGGAGGCGTTTCGGGATACCCCGCCGCGGCGCGACCTTGCCTTCAGACGCAAACAAGATGATCGCAATTTCCTGGTGCGCCTGCCGTTGGGCTTGAAGCACGGGCAGATTCTGCTTCCGAAGGGGTTCATTCAGGGTCAGAAGCTGCAGGAGACGCTGAGGCAGCTGACTTTGCAGTTCGACAACAGTACCGATTTCGACCATCTGCCGACGGCCTTTCGCGCGGTCGCCACCGATTTGGAAAGCGGCGGCGCCGTGCTGCTCGACAAGGGCGATCTGGCGATCGCGATGCGGGCCAGTATTTCCGCCCCCGGCGTGTTCGCGCCGGTCGACTACCAGGGTCGACTGCTGGTGGATGGTGGCTTGGCGGAGAATCTGCCCATCAATGTGGCTCGGGCGATGAACGCCGATATCCTCATCGTCTCCGACGTCAGTTTCCCGCTGAAGACGCGGGAGCAGCTCGATTCCGCGCTGTCCATTTCCAATCAAATGCTCGCGATCCTGGTGCGCAAGGACTCGGACCGGCAGAAGAACAGCTTGAGCCCGCAGGACATTCTCATCGAGCCCGTTCTCGGATCGACCACCCCGACGGACTTTACTACGACCCTGGGAACGATCGTCCGCGGCGAGGTGGCGGCACATGGGGCGGCGGAAAAGCTCGCGCGCTTGAGCGCCGGCGACGCCGACTATCGCGCGTATCAGGCGCGGCGCGAGGCGCGAGTGCCGGGATTGTCCCCGATCGAGTTCGTCCGCGTCGACAAGGAATCGAAGCGCTATGAAGCGACCATCATGGCGGAGATGCGGCCGCTGATCGGCAAACCCTTCAGTGTCGATCAGGTGGGGGCCCGCATCACCAAACTATATGGTCTCGGAAATTTCGAGACACTCGACTACAGCCTCGTCCAAGGGGATCCGGGCGCGTCGACAGCCCAGGAAGCCCAGGAGACCCAGGAAACAGGTCTTGAGGTCCGGGCGCGCCGCAAGTCGTGGGGTCCCAACTACATCCGGTTCGGATTGAACCTGCAGGACGATTTCCAGGGCAACAGCCGCTACAACGCCGCCGCGCGTTTCGTGGTGAGCGAACTGAACAATCTGGGAGCGGAACTCCTGACGGACGTACAGATCGGCAGCGATCCCCGGGTGTTCAGCGAGTTCTACCAACCGCTCGATCCGCAGCGTACGTGGTTCGTGGCGCCGAGCGCGCGCATCGAGGTGCGGGACCTCCCGATCTACGTCCGAAACATCGAAGTCGCTGATTTCCGCGACCGCGAAGCGGAAGCCGACGTGGATATCGGACGAAACTTGGGCAACTGGGGTGAAATCCGAACGGGATTGCACCGGACCAACGGCCTGACGCATGCGCGTTACGGAGATCCGACGCTGGTCGAGCAGCAGTACAACAGGGGCGAATACTTTTTCAAATTCAGCTACGACCAGCTCGACAACGTGCATTTTCCCCGCAGCGGCGAGACGTTCACGTTTCAATGGGATGCGGACCGGACCAATCTGGGCTCGGACGTCGCCCGCGATCGGGTTTCGGCCGACTGGCTCGTGGCGGGGTCCCGCGGGCGCAACACGCTGCTGTGGTGGACCTCCGCCGGGACCACCCTCGACGGCAACGTCAAGCCCACCGCGATTCCCGAGTTTTACTCGCTCGGCGGCTTTTTCAACTTGTCGGGGCTCGCGCCGCAGTCGTTGACCGGTCCTCACTATGCGATCACGCGCGCCATCTACTTCCGCAAGATCGGCCGCGGCGGCGAGGGTTTTTTCGAGTTCCCCGCCTATATCGGCGCGTCGCTGGAACTCGGGAACACCTGGGCGCGGCGCGGCGAAATCAGCATCGGCTCGGCGCACAAGGACGCGTCCATATTCTTTGCGATCGACACCTTTTTGGGTCCCGTCTACCTCGGCACGGGCTACGATGAGCGCGGCACGAGCGGCTTTTATCTGTTCCTGGGTAGGAGTTTTTGAGCGCTGGCGCGCGAACTAGCTGAAGGCGCGGCTTTCCGACAGATTCTCAACCTTTTCGAACACGATCGCCGGCTGATCTCCGATTCGCGAGTACTCGTGCTTGCGCGCCATTTCTTCCAGCTTTTGGTCGCGCTCCGCGGCGGTGAAGAACCAATGCGTCTTCTGCCAATCACTGCCCAGCAGTTTCGCGAACGGGTCTCCGGGACGCAAGCTCACGCGGACACCGTACGGCCGGGGCAGCACGGGCACGTTCCGAACCAGATTTTGCGGATTTGCGATTCCCATGGCGGGGGAAGATAGCCGAACGCCCGCCAAGGCGCCAGTTGATCGGCCCAGGGCCGGCTGATTAGCCGCGGAATCGCGTGGTAGACTCCGCCGCCTTCGTCAGGAGACACGAATGGTTGGAAATCACTGATGGCATCGTCTTATACGGCCTCCGACATCGAGGTTTTGAGCGGCTTGGACCCGGTGCGCCGGCGCCCGGGCATGTATACCGACACGACGCGCCCGAACCACCTGGCGCATGAAGTGATCGACAACAGCGTCGACGAGGCGCTGGCGGGACACTGCGAGAACATCGACGTCACGGTGTTCAAGGACGGTTCGCTGCAGGTGGAGGACGACGGCCGCGGCATGCCGGTTGATATTCATCCCAAAGAGAAGATCAGCGGCGTCGAGTTGATCCTGACGCGTCTCCACGCCGGCGGAAAGTTCAACGACAAAACCTACCAGCATTCCGGCGGACTGCACGGCGTCGGCGTCTCGGTCGTTAACGCGCTGTCGAAACACTTGGAGTGCTGGGTGCGCCGCGGCGGCAAGGAGTACAACCTGAGCTTCGCGGGCGGAGTGCTGAAGTCGAAGCTCGAGGTGGTCGGCGACGTCCCGAAATCGAAAACCGGGACGAGACTGCGGTTTTGGCCTGACGGTAAGTACTTCGATACGGACAAATTCGCCATTCCCAGTCTCAAGCAGGTGCTGCGGGCCAAAGCCGTGCTCTGCCCGAAACTGCGCGTTACGCTCACCAACGAGATCACCGGCGAGCACGAGGAGTGGTACTACACGGGCGGGCTGCATCAGTATCTTGCCGAAGAGCTGGGTAAAGGGGAGTGGCTGCCCGCCGAGACCTTTTACGGCAAGCGCGACATCGAAGGCGGCGCGCTGGATTGGGCCTTCGCCTGGGTGCTCGATTCGGAGCATCGCATCACCGAGAGCTACGTCAACCTGATCCCGACGGTGGAAGGCGGCACGCACGTGAACGGCCTGCGGGTGGGCGCCGCCGATGCGGTGCGCGAGTTCTGCGAGTTCCGCAGTCTGGTGCCGCGGGGCTTGAAGCTGGCGCCGGAAGACGTGTGGGATGGGGTGAGTTTCGTTCTGTCGATGAAGATGCGCGAGCCGCAGTTCGCCGGCCAGACCAAGGAACGCCTGTCCTCGCGGGAGTCCGCCGGAATCGTTCAAGGCGTGATCAAGGACGCGTTTGCGCTCTGGCTCAATCAGCATCCCGATCAGGGCGAGAAGATCGCGATGCTGGCGATCGCCAATGCGCAGCAACGATTCAAGGACAGCCAAAAGATTGCGCGCAAGCGCATCGTGTCCGGCCCCGCGCTGCCGGGCAAGCTGGCCGATTGCGTGAGTCAGGATCCGAAGCGCGGCGAACTGTTCCTGGTCGAGGGCGATTCCGCCGGCGGCTCCGCCAAGCAGGCGCGGGATCGGGTGACGCAAGCCATCATGCCGCTGCGCGGTAAGATCCTGAACACATGGGAAGCGGATACCCGTGAGGTGCTGCAGTCCCAGGAAGTGCACAACATCACCATCGCCATCGGGGTGGAACCGGCGGCCACCGATTTATCCGGGCTGCGCTATCACAAGATTTGCATCCTGGCGGATGCCGACAGCGACGGTCAGCACATCGCCACTCTGCTGTGCGCGCTGTTTCTGCGTCACTATCGACCGCTGGTGGCCGCAGGGCACGTGTACGTATGCATGCCGCCGCTGTTCCGCATCGACGCCGGCAAAGAGGTGGTTTACGCCCTGGACGAGGCCGAGCGCGAGAAGGCCCTGGCGCGCATCGCCGTCGACAGCCCGCGGCTCAAACCCGTGGTGACTCGTTTCAAGGGATTGGGTGAAATGAACCCGATTCAATTGCGCGAAACAACCATGGCGCCGCAAACACGCCGGCTCGTGCAGATGACCATCGATCCGAAGGACAGCCCGGATCAGCTGCTCGACATGCTGCTCGCCAAGAAGCGGGCGGGAGATCGGCGCGAATGGCTGGAGCGCAAGGGTAATCTGGCGCATGTATAGCGGGCATTCATGAAAGAGCAGGAACTGAATTTCGACGGTGTAGAGCAGGAGCCTCTCAAGTCATTCGCCGAGCGCGCCTATCTCGATTACTCGATGTACGTCATTCTGGACCGGGCGCTGCCGCATCTGGGCGACGGTTTGAAGCCCGTGCAGCGCCGCATCGTGTATGCCATGAGCGAGCTCGGCCTTGCCGCCGGCGCAAAGCATAAGAAGTCCGCCAGGACCGTGGGCGACGTCATCGGCAAATTCCATCCGCACGGCGATTCGGCCTGCTATGAGGCCATGGTGCACATGGCTCAGGACTTCGCCTACCGGTACCCCATCGTCGATGGCCAGGGCAACTGGGGCTCGACCGACGACCCGAAATCGTTTGCCGCCATGCGCTACACGGAGTCGCGGCTGACCCGCTACGCCACGCTGCTGCTCCAGGAATTGGATTCGAGCACCGTCGACTGGATACCGAATTTCGACGGCTCGCTGGACGAGCCGACCATGTTGCCCGCGAGAGTGCCGAATCTGCTGCTCAACGGCGGCTCCGGGATCGCCGTCGGCATGGCCACCGACATTCCGCCGCATAATTTGCGCGAGGTGGTCAAGGCCTGCGTCGCATTGCTCGACGATCCGGATCTTTCGACCCGCAAAATCATGGCCAGCATCAAGGGCCCTGATTTGCCGACCGGCGGCGAGATCGTTTCACCACGCGACGATCTGGTGCAGATGTATGAAACCGGATCCGGAAGCTTCAAGGCGCGCGCGACCTATGAAGTCGAGGACGGCCAGATCGTGATCGACGCCTTGCCGTTCCAGGTGTCGGGAGCCAAGGTCCAGGAACAGATCGCCTCCCAGATGCAGCAGAAGAAGCTGCCGATGGTCGAGGATCTGCGCGATGAATCGGATCATGAAAATCCCACCCGTCTGGTGATCGTCCCAAAATCGAATCGCGTCGACACCGCCGCGCTGATGGCGCACTTGTTCGCCACGACTGATCTCGAGCGAAATTATCGCGTCAACCTCAATGTCATCGCCCTGGACGGCCGGCCCCGGGTCATGGGGCTGAAGGAACTGTTGTTGGAGTGGCTGACGTTCCGCAAGTCCACGGTCACGCGCCGCTTGAATCACCGGCTGGCGAAGCTGTCCGCGCGTCTGCACATCCTCGACGGCCTGCTCATTGCGTACCTGAACCTCGACGAAGTGATCCGCATCGTGCGTACGGAGGAATATCCGAAGCCGGCGCTCATCAAGCGCTTCAAACTATCGGACGAGCAGGCTGAGGAAATACTGGAGACCAAGCTGCGACGCCTCGCGCGCCTGGAAGAGATGAAGATCCGCGAGGAGCAGAAGAAGCTCGCGGGGGAGCGCGACGAGATCCAAGCCATCCTGAAGAGCAAGACAAGATTGACCAGGTTGGTGCGCGACGAGCTATTGGCCGATGCGGAGGAATACGGCGACGACCGCCGCACCAGGCTGGTGGAGCGCGAGGCCGCCCAGGCCATCTCGGAGACGGAGCTCCTGACGAGCGAACCGGCCACCGTGGTGCTGTCGCGGCTCGGGTGGGTGCGCGCCGCGAAGGGGCATGACATCGATCCACGCGCGTTGAGCTACAAGACCGGCGATGAGTTTCAGGCGGCGGCGAAGGGCCGCAACCTGCAGCAGGCGGTGTTCATCGACTCCACCGGCCGAGCCTATAGCCTGGACGCGCATCAGTTGCCCGCCGCCCGCGGATACGGCGAACCATTGTCGGGCACGGTGGATCCGCCGGATGGCGCGACCTTCGCCGCCGTTCTGATCGGCGAGCCCGACGATCTTTGGTTGCTGGCGAGCGATGCCGGCTATGGCTTCGCGGTTAAATTGAGCGAACTGTACGGACGCAACAAGAAGGGCAAGTCGGTGCTCAAGGTGCCCGAGAACGCCAAGGTGTTGCCGGCGCAACCAATCACGAGTCCTGCCGCATTCGCCGTCTTCGTGAACAACGACGGCGAGGTGCTGGCGTTGCCGGCGGCGCAGATCGAAAACATGAGCGCGGGCAAGGGTCAAAATCTCTACGGCATTCCGGGGAAGAGTTCGGCGGACCGCGACGAGTACCTGGTGGCGATGGCGGTAATCGCGCCGGGCGACGTGCTGACTGTGTACAGCGGCTTGAGCGCACCGATGAAGCTGCGATACGACGAACTGAAGCCCTTCCAGGACAAGAAGGGTCAGCGGCGGCAGCGGTTTTCGCGGGCCTACAAGCAGATCGACCGGCTGGAAGTATCCCAACCGCAGCCTTGATGGGCGTGCCGCGGCGGCCGGCGGCGTCCGCCTCCGCTAGCGGTCGCCGGACATGGTGACGTCTTCGGGCGCGTTGACAAAGTAGCCTTGGATGAATTCGATGCCGAGCTGCCAGAGCACGGCCATGGTGTTGGCGTCCTCCACGCGTTCGGCAACGGTTTCAACGCCCTTGCGTTTGGCGGCTTCGACCAAGCCCTTCACCCGCTGCTGCTGCAGCTGATTGGTCGACAGGCCCTGCATCAACGAACCGTCCACCTTGATGAAATTCATGTGGATGTCCGCCAGCAGCTTGAGCGGGTCGCGCCCCGTGCCGAAGTGCTCGAGGGCGAAGCGAAAGCCCAGTTTGCGCAAGCTTTCCGCAAATTCAGTCGTGGGATTGATGTATTGCGTCGCCATCTCTTCGGTGACCTGGATGCACAGCCGCGCGGGCTCGATCCTGAGCGACTTCAGCTGCGTTTCGAGCCACCCGATGATGCTCTTGTCCAATAACGTATCCTTCGACACGCGAACGAAGATGCAGGCCGCCTTGCGGTTGGCGGCAAACGACAAGGACGCGCCGATCACCCAACGATCGATGTTCTTCATCAGGTCGTTGCGCTCCGCCGCCGCAATGAACTCCGCCGGCAGCACTTCGGAGCCCTGTTCATCCAGCATTCGGACCAGCACGTCGAACATGCCCTTGTCCTCGCCGAGCAGGCTGGCGATTGGCTGCTGCACGAGACGGAAGCGGTTCTCCATCAGCGCGCTCTTGATGTGCTTGACCCAGATCTTGTCGTACGCCTGCACCCGCGTATCCGTGTCGGATTTGTCGACGACGTACATCTGGTTCCCGCCGAGCTCGCGTCCGCGCCGCGTGGCGCTGATGGCATCGCCGATGGCGGCGGCCACATCCGGATTGGCGGGAGGGAGCAGTCCGAGGCCCACCGTCACCGTGGCCGAAATCGTCTTGTCATCGATGCTGAACGTGTGCGCATTGACGCGCTTCGCCACGTTCTCGGCCCATGTCTCCACATCGCGCGCCGTGCCGCGCTCGAGCATGACGAGAAAACCGTTGCCGCCGAATCTTCCGCAGAGATCCGTCGGCGTGAGCTGCGTTCGGAGCAGATCGGCGAGTTGCACCATGAAATCCTCGCTTGCGAGGATGCCGATCGAATGTTGAATGTCGGCGAACCGATCGGGCTTGATGTGCGCGAATTGCCGCACGCCGCCCTTGATGCCGACGGCGCAGCGTTCGCGGACCTCCGCAATCAGGTAACGCTGCTGCAGGAAGCGCGTGGAGGCATCGTTCTTGACCGCCTCGTCCAGGCGCGCTTCAAGATCGACGTCCTTCTTTTTATTGGCGGGGATGCTGATGCGGGTCGCGGGTTCGTTCTCGTAGTCGGCCTTCGACAGCGTCAGCTCGAGGCCCAGAGTGGAGCCGTCGGAGAGCAGCGCCTGCACCTTCAGGGCGTGGTCCGTCCACTTACCCTGCAGACACGCGACCAGGGCGCCCTTGAGCGCCGGATGGGTTTCCTGTTCGAATAGATCCATCAGTGGGGTTCCGGTCAGCGCGTCGTCGCCGGAATAGCCGAACAGCTCGAGCCACGCACGGTTGGCATCGACGATGATGCCCTCCTGCACGAGCGTGATGGCGTCGGCGGACCCCTCGAGAAAATTATGCAGCTGTTCGCGGTATTCGCGCGCCGACGAGAGCGTGGTCGACAGCGCCCGCTCGAGCCGGTAGGCGCGCAGCTCGCGGGTGGCCACCGATTGCAGGCGGCTGAGATTGGCCAGCGACACCGCGTCTTGCGCTCCGACGCGCATGGCTTCGGCGATCGCCGTCTCATCGATGTTTTCGCGCACGATCAGCACCGGCATTTCCGGGGCGCTCTGCATCTTGACCTTCATGATCGAACCCAGGTCGATGCCGGGTTCATCGGTGAAGGCCACCAGCATCTCCGGATTGAGCTGCGTCAGCGCATCCCCCAGATCGCGGGCGTCGGGCAGCCAGGTGCAATGGACCGGGTGACCGGCCTTTCGCAAGGTACTGTTGATCGCTTCGACGTGGTCTTGCGACCTCGTCATGACGATCATTGGAACGGCACCCTGCTCGGACAAGTCAAAATCCTCGGAAAATGGGTGCAAAGTGTAACATCAGGTTTTTCGGGATTCTGGGAACGGCGTCTAGGCTGCAGGAACTGAAGCTTGGGCCCGAATTGGCCAGAACTGCGGGTTCTCGCTATCATACGCGCCCTTCAACGCGAGGCTTGCGATGTCGAACTACAGCACGAACGAATTCAAAGCCGGTTTGAAGATCCTGATCGACGGCGATCCTTACGCCATCGTCGAGAACGAAATGGTCAAACCGGGCAAGGGCCAGGCATTCAATCGCGTGCGGGTACGCAACCTGAAAACCGGCCGCACCATCGAGCGGACCTGGAAGTCGGGCGACACCGTGGAAGCCGCCGACGTGGTCGATACGGACATGCAGTACCTGTATAGCGATGGAGACTTTTTCCACTTCATGGTGCCGGAGACGTTCGAACAGCTGACCGCCTCCAAGGAGGCGGTGGGCGACGGCGCCCAGTGGCTGAAGGATGGCACCGTCTGCGTGGTCACATTGTGGAACGGCGTACCGCTGCAGGTGACGCCGCCCGCGCACATGGAGCTCAAGGTGATCGAAACCGACCCGGGCGTACGGGGCGACACCGCCACCGGTGGGTCGAAGCCCGCGAAGCTCGAAACCGGCGCCATGGTCCGCGTCCCGCTGTTCATCAACGAAGGCGAGATCTTGCGCATCGATACTCGCACGGGCGAGTATCTTTCCCGCGGCAAACACTAATAACGGCCGATCACGCGTTTAACGGCCGATCACGCGTTGTCGATGGAAAAGCTCATCGCTTCCGACAGGCGGCCGGCGCCCAGTGCGACGGCCACCAACCGATCAAAGCCGAGGGCCACCCCGGCGCAATCCGGCATTCCCGACCGCAGCGCCGCCAGCAAGCGTTCGTCCAGCGGCGGCCGAACCTGACCGCGTGCGCCGCGGACCGCCAGATCGCCGTTGAAACGCGCGCGCTGCTCGGCGGCGTTCGCCAGCTCGTGGAAGCCGTTGGCAAGCTCGATTCCATCGATATAGAACTCGAAGCGTGCGGCCACCGGCGGCAGGCCGGGCTTCAGGCGAGCCAGCGCCGCCTGCGAAGCGGGGTAGTCGCAGATGAAGCAGGGTCGGTCCAGCCCCAGCTTGGGACCCACGATCAATCCCATGAGGAGATCGAGCTTGGCATCCCGGTCCAGTTCCGCCCGGCATACGATGCCGTGGTCCGCCGCCGCAAGTTCGAGTACCGAGTCGTCGTCTTCGTGGGCATCGACGCCGGCATGCCGGCGCAGCGCCTCCGCATACGTCAGGCGCTCTGCCGGCCGCGGCGGGCGGTCGGGCGCCAGCAGCAGCGCGGCCAGACCTTCGACCTCGGCCATCAGCGCGGTATCGTCGAATCCGAGGCGGTACCATTCGATCATGGTGAATTCCGGGTTGTGCCATCGGCCGCGCTCGGCGTCGCGAAACACCTTGCACACCTGGTAAATGTCGCCGCTGCCCGCGGCCAGCAGCCGTTTCATGGGATACTCCGGCGAAGTACCGAGATACAACGGACCGGCGACACCGGCAACGCGGGTGGCCAGCGATTCGATCTGCGGATCGCTCACCGCGCCAGCGCTCAAAGTAGGCGTCTCGACCTCGAGCACACCGCGTGAGGCAAAAAATTCTCGGACCTGCGCCAGCATGCGGGCTCGCAGCTGCAGTGCGGCGAGGGACGCCGTCGGCCGCCAATCCGAACCCGTATCAGACCTGTCGATGGTCATCCGTCACCCCTTGACGCGAAATACTCACACAGGCTCCTTGCGACCGATGGCCCGGCCGAGCTGCACCACCGAGCCCGCACGCAGCAGCGGATGCCAATGCGCCCGTTTCGGTTCGAACAGCAGGATAACCGTCGATCCCATGTTGAAGCGGCCGACCTCGGCGCCCCGGTCGAGCGTAACGGCCGGGCAGGGAACGCGCGTCACGATGCGGCGTGCCGCCGGCGTGATGTCGCCGGCCCACACGGTGGCCATGCTGCCCACGTTCAGAGCGCCCACCAGCACCAGGGCGAATTGACCGAACTCGGTGTCGAACAGGGTGAGTACGCGCTCGTTGCGTGCGAACAGACGGGGCACGTGCCGAGCCGTGGCGGCATTCACGCTGAACAATCTTCCCGGTACATAGACCGTGTCGCGCAACGTGCCGCGCACCGCCATGTGAACGCGATGATAGTTGAAGGGCGCCAGATAAATGGTGGCGAAGGAGCCGCCCTCGAAACTCCGGGCCCATGGCTGCCGCGCAAGGAGTTCGTCGAGCGTGTAGTGCCGTCCCTTCGCCTGCAGCAGTCGGTTTTGCTCGATGACGCCGCACTCGCTCACCATGCCGTCCACCGGGCTCGCTATGCTTTCGGGGTCGGCGTCGATCGGGCGCGCCTCGGCGCGCAGAGCCCGGGTGAAGAATTCGTTGAAGCTACCGTACCGGTACGGATCGGTCTCGACGGCCTCGCTCATGTCGACCGAAAATAGCCGGAGGAACCCGCGCGTCAGCAGGTTCTTGAACCATGGCATCCGGACGCGTGTCGCGGCCAGAACCAGCCGCGACAGGGCGTGTTGCGGCAACGCATACTGCAGCCAGACGAACAACCGTTCGCCGATCCCGGACCTGGCGCTCACCCGTGCCCTTCCACGATGCGCCGGAAGTCGGACGCCAGGGCGTCCACGGTGAACGGCCCCGTGAGCACGGCGGCGAGCTTGCCGTCGGGATTGAGCACGAAGATCGCCCCCGAGTGATCGACGGTGTAAGTACCGTCGGACTTCGGCGTGATGATCACGCTCACGCCGAGCTTGGCGGCCACTGCCTCGACGTCGGGTTGACTCGCCGCGGTGAGCCCGATGAACTCAGGATCGAAGTACGGCACATATTTCGCGAGTTGCTCGGGCGTGTCGCGCTTCGCGTCGACCGACATGAAGATCACCCGCGGACGTACCGGCGCGCGGTCTATGCGCAGGCGCTTCTCCAATGCGGCCAGGGTGGTCAAGGTGGTCGGGCAAAAATCGGGGCAATTCGTGTAGCCGAAGAACATCATCGACCAATGGCCGCGCAGTTGCGCGCGTCCAAATGTCTGGCCTTGGGTGTCGATCAGGCTAAAATCCGGCAGCGCTCGGTTGGGACGGATGTAGGCACCCGTCGCCAGTTCCGCCGGAGCCGCGGCGTTGCGCCAGATGAGCGCGGCGGAAATACCTGCGATCAGGGCGAGACCGATCAATGCGATGCTCAGAACTTTAGCTTGAGGTGCCATGCGCAGATTATCCCACACGACTGCGGCGGCCGTGCCCGCTGAAACCGTGGGCGCCGCCATCGCCCGCTGCGCCCGGGCCTTGCAGCGGGCTCGCGTGCACTTCGGTCATGGTACCGACAACGCCCGCGATGAGGCCGCGGAAATGGTTTTCTTCGCTGCTCGAATCGAGCATGCCGAGGGCAGCCATGCCTACGGCAGGCCGCTCACCACGCGGCGCCGGATGCGCATCGACGAACTCCTGCGGCGGCGGATCGACGAGCGCATTCCCCTCGCGTACCTCACGCATCGGGCTTTTTTCGCGGAACTGGAATTCTACGTGGACGAGCGCGTGCTGGTGCCACGGTCGCCCATCGCCGAACTCATCGTGAACCGTTTCGCGCCGTGGGCGCCGAAGCGCCGCATACGCCGGATCCTGGACATCGGGACCGGATCGGGCGCGATTGCGTTGGCGAGCGCCAAGGCCTTCCCCCGGGCCCGCGTGGATGCCGTCGACATTTCCGCCGCTGCACTGCAGGTGTGCCGCCGCAACGTGCGCCGCTTAGGGCTAAGCAGTCGGGTGAGCGTGCTGCGATCCGATCATTTCGCTGCCGTAGAGGGCCGCCGTTACGATATCATCGTGAGCAACCCGCCCTATGTCGGCCGCGCCGAAATGCGTAGATTGCCGCGTGAGTACGGCCACGAGCCCAAGCTCGGGTTGGCCTCCGGCGCCGATGGATTGGGCTCTGTAAGAGCGATCTTTTCGGCGGCGCGGCGGCACCTGGAAGACGATGGCATATTGGTCGTGGAAGTCGGCAACACCGAGCACACGCTGATGCGGGCCTTTCCCCGGCTGCCGTTCATGTGGCCGGACATCGCGATGGGCGGCGGGGGAGTGTTCATATTGCGAGCGGCGGATCTGCCGGCTCGCCCAAGATTGAAGGGAGTGTGAGCGCGTGGCGGGAAATACGTTCGGACGGATATTCACCGTGACCAGTTTCGGCGAGAGCCACGGGCCTGCGCTCGGGTGTATCGTGGACGGATGTCCGCCGGGCCTCCGTCTCACCGAGGCGGATCTTCAAGCCGACGTGGAGCGCCGCCGCCCCGGAACGTCGCAATACACCAGTCAACGCAAGGAACCCGATACGGTCCGCATCCTGTCGGGGGTATTCGAGGGCAGGACCACCGGTACGCCGATCGGACTCCTGGTCGAGAACCAGGATCAGCGCTCGCGCGACTACGACAAGATCAAGGACCGGTTCCGCCCGGGACACGCCGATTACACCTACCAGCAAAAATATGGCTTTCGCGATTATCGCGGCGGCGGCCGGTCATCGGCCCGGGAGACCGTCATGCGCGTCGCCGCAGGCGCGATTGCGCGCAAGTTCCTCAAGGAGCGCTTGAACATCCGCATTCACGGCTATCTGGCGCAGATGGGTTCGATCATCCTCGAGCCCAAATCGCCGGCGAGCGCCTACGACAATCCTTTCTTCTGCCCGGATCCGAGCCGCATCAAGGAACTGGAGGAGGCCATCTGGCGCCTGCGCGAGGCGGGCGATTCCATCGGCGCCCGGGTGACCGTGATAGCCGAGGGGGTGCCGCCCGGGCTGGGGGAGCCGGTGTTCGAGCGGCTGGACGCGGACCTCGCAAGCGCCATGATGGGCATCAATGCGGTGAAGGGGGTGGAGGTCGGAGCGGGCTTTCGCGCGGTTGAGCAGCGCGGCTCCGAGCATCGCGACGAAATGACGCCGACCGGCTTCAAGAGCAATCACGCCGGTGGCGTGCTCGGCGGAATATCGTCGGGCCAGGACATCGTCGTGAGCCTCGCGTTGAAGCCCACCTCGAGCATCACCTTGCCGGGCGCGACCATCGATGTACACGGCAACCCCGCCGAGATCTCGACCACGGGCCGGCATGATCCCTGTGTCGGGATCCGCGCCACGCCCATTGCGGAAGCGATGATGGCTCTGGTGCTGATGGACCACTATTTGCGGTTCCGTGCGCAGTGCGCCGACGTGGAATGCACGACGCCCGCCATCACTGCCGCCCCGCCGGGATCTTCGCCTTGATTTCCCGAGGCGTGCCGCCGCGAATCGCCGTCGTCGGGGTGTCCAGCCTGATCGGTGAAGCCGTGCTCGACGAGCTGAGGGCGCGAAAATTTCAACACGCGGGGCTGTACGCGCTCGACGATGAGCGCAACATCGGCCGGCCGGTGGCCGTCGACGAGAACGAGCAGAAGGGCAGGTCGACGCAGGTCATTCCGCTTGCGGGCTTCGACTTTTCGGGTGTCGACCTGGCCATCTTCTGCGGCCGCGCGGCGCTCGCGGAACAGCATGCGGAAGCCGCGGCGGCGCATGCCTGGGTCATCGACTGTTCCGCGGCTTTTCGCGGGCGCAGCGACGTGCCGTTGATCGTGGCCGATGTCAACGGCGGCGCCTTGGCGGGCGGCGCCTCGCACGGACTGATCTCCTTGCCTGGCAGCGCCAGCGTGGCGCTGGCGACCGCGCTGGCGCCGTTGCACGCCGCGGCGGGGTTGGTGCGTGCGGACGTGGCGACCTACCAGGCCGTCTCGGGCAGCGGACGCGGCGCCATGGACGAGCTCGCCGGGGAGACGGTTGCCATGTTGAGCGGCAAGAAAGCGCGCGGCAGAGCCTTCGGCCGCCAGATCGCCTTCAACGTGATTCCGCAGGTGGATTCATTGGAGGCCGACGGCGTCACGCGCGAAGAGCGGCGCTTGTGGGAGGAAACGCGGCGCGTGCTTGGCTGCCCGCAACTCGCCATCAACGCGACGGCGGTTCGGGTACCGGTGTTCTTCGGCCACAGCCTGAGCGTGCATGCCAGTTTCGAACGGGCGCTTGGACCCCGCGAGGCCTCCGCAGCGCTCTCGGCGGCAGCCGGCATCTCGGTGATCGAGACCGATTCGACCCAGGAATTCCCAACCCCGGCCACGTTGGCAACGGCGCCGGACAAGGTCTACGTAGGGCGGCTGCGGGCGGATCCGACGCGTGATAGAGCTCTGAATTTTTGGATCGTTGCGGATAATGTTCGGAAATGTGCGGCGCATAACGCAGTTTCGGTGGTCCAGATTTTGGTAAATAGTACCCGGTGAGCTATAGTTGAGCAGTTATGTCAAAGGCAAGTTGAGAATGCGCGTCCAAGCTCTTATTGCGCAATGAACTTTAATCCGCTTGCCCACCGATTTCCGGGAGAGAAAATGCCAGTGACGATGCCTCGTGTGATGCTGATGGCGTGTTTGCTATCTTCTGGCTTCTTGGGGCCGTCCTTGTCGTGGGCGTTGGGCCTCGGTGAGATTCATTTGAACTCGGCGTTGAACGAACCGATGAACGCCGAAATCGACCTGATTGCCGCGGCGCCGGACGAATTGACGGCTTTGCGGGCGACGCTCGCCAGCCGCGAAGCATTCACGCGCTACGGCATCGACAAGCCGCCTTTCCTGTCGACCGTGACCTTCAAGGTCGGCAAGGGCAAGGACGGCCGGGACGCCCTGTTGGTGCGGTCGACAGATTCCATTCCTGAGCCGTTCGTGACCTTCCTGGTCGAAGTGAACTGGGCCCGCGGCCGCCTGATGCGCGAATATACGGTGCTGCTCGATCCGCCGGTATATACGCCGGGCGAGAGCGCCCGGTCGTCGGCGCCGGTCGCCGCGCCCACCACCTCTGCTCCACCGCCGGCAACCGTCGGTGCGCCCGCCCCTGGTGCGGTGCCCGTAGCGCCCCCGCGGCACACAGCGACGCCGCCAGCGGCCCAGACCGCTCCGTCACCGGCCGTGCAGGCCGGTTCGCCGGCCGCCGGTTCGCCGGCCGCCGGGTCCCCGGACAGCGTCCATGTGGGCCGTGGCGATACGCTCACCAAGATCGCGCGCAGCCTGCAGGGCGCCGCCGCCACCCCGGCGGCTGTCGATCAGACCATGATTGCCCTGTTCCGCTCGAACCGCGAGGCCTTCGGCGGGAACATCAACGTGCTGCGCCAGGGTGCGATACTGCGGGTTCCCAATGCCGACGAGATCGCGGCTCTCAATCAAAAGGAAGCGATTGGGGAAGTGCGTCGCCAAATGGATGCCTGGCGGACGGGAGAAGGCGCTGCCTCGGCCTCCAGCGGACACCTGCGTCTCGTTCCGCCCACCTCCGGCGGCAGCGCCACCGGTGCCGGCAATGCGAACGCCGGCAATTCGAGCAGCTCGGGCGCCGAAACGCAGGCGCTCAAGGATCGCGTCAAGGATCTTGAAGCACAGCTCGCCGAATCGAAGCGGCTGATCGACATTCGCAGCAACGAACTCAGTGCGCTGCAGCGCAAACTGGGCGTGCCGGCGCCGCCGCCCGCCGCAGTGCCGCCGGCGGTCAAGCCGCCGGTCGCGGCTACGCCGCCGCGCGAAACGCCCGCTCCGACTCCGCCTGCCGCAACCCCGCCGGTCGCCGCAACGCCACCGGTCGCTGCAACGCCGCCGCCGGCAGAAGCGCCGCCCGCCGCGGTGCCCGCACCGCCGGCGAAGAAGCCTCCGGTCGCAGCGCCGGCCGACTCCGGATCCTGGATCGATTGGGTGGCTGCCAACTGGTGGGTGCCGGTAGCGCTGCTGGTGGTGGTGCTCGGCGGACTCGGGTTTGCCGCGATGAGACGCCGCCGCCAGGATCAGAGCAGCGATCTCAATCGCCTGATGGAAGATACCGACATCGCGGATCACCTCGATCCCACCTCGAAGCTCGCCGCCACGCGCAAGCACAGCGACTCCTTCGTTGTCGAGGAGTCGGGCGAGCATCCGGTGCCGGAGTTCGCCGACGAACAGGCGCGTTTCGGCGACACCGACCTACGATCGCCGGACGACACGATGTCGAGCGAGAGCGCTGTCAATCTCGATCAGGGCGATCCTCTGGCCGAGGCCGACTTTCACATGGCCTACGGTCTGTATGACCAAGCGGCCGACCTGGTCCGCATCGCGTTGGAACGCGAACCGGACCGGCGCGATCTGCGCCTCAAATTGCTGGAAATCTACTTCGTCTGGGGCAACAAGGACTTGTTCCTGCAGACCGCCAAAAGCCTTGAGTTGTCGCGTGACCGGGCGCCGGCGGGCGAATGGGACAAGATCGTCATCATGGGCAAGCAGATCTGCCCGGACGAGCCCATGTTCGCGTCGAACACCGGCGGCGGGCGCGGCGCGGGTGCGCTCGTCGATCTGAATCTCGAGGGCGGCGAAAACCGCGTCGACATCGATTTGTTCGGCGACCCGGAGGGCGAGCGAAGCACCCTGGATCATGGGTTGGCCAAGGAAGGCGACGACACGGCGGCGACCAATGAGTCACCGACGCTGGGCGCCACATCTGACCACTTGGACTTCACCCTCGACACGCCGGAGCGTGGCGCGGATCAGTCGCCGACGCGCGAGATGCCGCCGCGCGATGAGCCGACGGTTGAATCAGAGCTGATGAATTTCGGCGATGCCAACTTCCTCGATGGGCCCGACCCGGATGCGACGGGCGTCGACGCGCCGACGACGGAGTCGCCGGCATTGAGGGGTTCCGACGCTCGGGATCGCATCGCCTCGAGACTGCCGCCAAGGGCGGATCAGACAGCGGAGGTGTCGATCGAAGACCTTGGCCTCGATCTGGATCATTTGGAAGAGACCGGATCGCCGTCGATCAGCTTGGAGAATCTGCGCGAAACCGATCATCCGGAAGACGCGCCGACCATGGTGGCCGGACTCGACGACAGGTCGCGCGCCATGATGGCGGAAGCGGAGAAGAACGCGCGCGACCGGGATCTGACCGAACTCGAACGCGAGTTGGAGGCCTCGTTCGTCAGCGAACTCGATTCGAATCAAGACGGAATCAAGACGGCGGTGCTGGGCCCCGAATCGGCGCCCACGGTGTTGATGCCTCTGGAGGCGGACCTGAGCCCGACCTCGCGGTTCAAGGCGACCGATGTTTCGGATTTTCAGGATCCGGATAGGGCCGACACGGACTCCACGTCGAAACTGCGCGGCATCCACTCGGACAGCATCGACCTGGATCTCGACCGCCTGGCCAACGCGCTGGGCAGCGGCGATACGGTGGATCAGCCCCGGGCGGCCGAGGATGTGTTTTCCAATGAAGTATTCGAGGCGAGCCAACGCAACAAGATGGTCGATCTGGATGTGGGCGAGTCGATGAACGGGGCCGATTCCGCTGCGACCAATAGTCTGCAGATTCAGACGAACAAGCTGAAGCCCTTGGATCTCGCGATACCGGAACTGGAACCCGTGACCATGAGCGAGGTGGGCACGAAGCTCGATCTGGCCCGCGCATACATGGACATGGGCGATCCCGAAGGCGCGCGCAGCATCCTTGAGGAAGTTGTGGAGGAAGGATCCGCCAGCCAGAAACAGGAAGCCTCGCGTCTCATAGAATCGCTGCCCGGGTAGGGGCCTCCTAGTGGCGTCGCGCTCCGGGGAGCCGCGGCGGGTCGCCGCGATCGTGGAGTATGACGGCACCGATTTTGCCGGATGGCAGTCGCAGGTCCACTCGGTCTCCTTGCAGGATGCCGTGCAGCGTGCCGTCGGCTTCGTTGCCGGCCATGCGATCATCGCCATCTGCGCCGGACGGACCGACGCCGGGGTTCACGCGACCGGTCAAGTGATCCATTTCGATACGGTGGCCGTGCGCACGCCGCGCTCGTGGGTCCTGGGGGCCAATACCAAGCTGCCGCCCGCCATCGCCTTGCAATGGGCCGGAGAGGTGGCGGCCGGTTTTCATGCCCGGCATGCGGCGGTCCGGCGTATCTATCGCTATATCGTCCTTAATCGAAGTGCGCGGTCGGCTCTGCAACGGTCCCGCACTGCATGGATCCATCGGACGCTCGACGCCGACGCCATGCACAGCGCCGCGCAAGTCCTGATCGGCGAGCATGATTTTTCCGCGTTCCGTTCGATCGAATGTCAATCCAAGACGCCGGTTCGCAAAGTCCAGCGCATCGAGGTGCAACGCAGCGGCGATACCGTGTGGATGGAGATCGAGGCGAACGCATATCTGCACCACATGGTGCGCAATATCGTGGGCACTCTGCTCGACGTGCAGCGCGAGCCTGACCCTAAGGCCGCAATGGCGCGGATTCTGGCGGGCGGCGAGCGGCGCGAGGCGGGCATTACCGCGCCGGCCGCCGGGCTTTACTTGTGGCGGGTGGAGTATCCGGCCGTCTACGGCATTCCAGCGCCCGGCGAAGCCTTTTGGTAAACTGATCCAATGTCCTGGTTCGAACGCATCGTCCCTTCTCGCATCAAGACCGAGCGCCGTACACGCTCGGTGCCCGAGGGGCTTTGGACCAAGTGCCCCGCGTGCGATGCCGTCCTGTACCGCGCCGAAATCGAGCGCAACCTCCACGTCTGTCCCAAGTGCAGCCATCACATGCGCATCAGCGGGCGCGAGCGCCTGCTGAAGTTCCTGGATCCGGGGACGAACAAGGAGATCGCCGTCAAGGTGGAATCCGAGGACCCTCTGAAGTTCAAGGATACCAAGCGCTACCGGGACCGCCTCGTTCAGGCGCAGAAGCAGACCAGTGAGCGCGATGCGCTGATCGTCATGTCGGGGGAGCTTGCCGGTCTCGAGATCGTGGCCTGCGCCTTCGAATTTCGATTTCTCGGTGGATCCATGGGCTCGGTGGTCGGTGAAAAGTTCGTCCGCGCCGTCGAGGTCTGCCTGGAGCATCGCTTGCCGCTGGTGTGTTTTTCCGCGAGCGGTGGAGCGCGAATGCAAGAGGCTCTGTACTCGTTGCTGCAGATGGCGAAGACCAGCGCGGCGCTCAAGCGCCTGTCGGAGGCGCGGCTGCCGTTCATTTCGGTGATGACGGACCCCACCACCGGCGGAGTATCGGCGAGTCTCGCCATGCTCGGCGACATCAACATCGGCGAACCGAAGGCGCTGATCGGCTTTGCCGGGCCGCGCGTGATCCAGCAAACGGTGCGCGAGACCTTACCCGAGGGCTTTCAGCGCAGCGAATTTCTGCTCGAGCACGGCGCGCTCGATATGATCGTCGACCGTCGCGAGCTGCGCGACCGTATCGGGGCCATGCTTCGATTGTTGACCGGTAAAGAGCCCGCAGCGGCATAGGAGCCGGCTTTGCCTCGGAGTCTCGAGCAGTGGTTCGCCCACCAAGCACAGTTGCACCCGCAGACTATCGATCTGGGGCTCGCGCGGTTGCTATTGGTTCTCGAGCGGCTCGAATGGCGCCAGCCGTCGGTGCCCGTCGTCACGGTGGCCGGCACCAACGGCAAGGGATCCGTCACGGCGTACTGTGCAGAGATGTTGGCCGCCGCCGGTCACCGGGTCGGTACATTCACTTCGCCGCACCTCCGCGACTACCGTGAGCGCATTCGCGTACACGATCGGCTGGTCACCGCGGACGAACTTCTGTGGGCCTTCGAGCGTATCGAAACAGCCCGGGCGGGCGCAGGGTCCGATGCGGTCTCGTTGACGTTCTTCGAGTACAACGCGCTGGCCGCGTTGCTGATATTCGACGCGGCGCGATTGGATGCTTGGGTGCTCGAGGTGGGCCTCGGCGGACGTTTGGACGCGGTCAACGTGGTTGACGCGGCGGTGGCCGTGGTGGTCAGCATCGGCCTGGACCACCAGGAGTTCCTGGGGCGGACGCTGGACGCAATTGCGCGGGAGAAAGCCGGGATATTTCGCAAGGGCCGCGTCGCCGTGCTGGGTAGCCGCGACATGCCGCCGGTGTTGATCGATGTTGCGATGGCGCTCGGCGCCACGCCGAAGCGGCTAGGGAGCGAATTCGAGTACGCGCGTGAGAACTCTGGATGGCGCTACCGTGGACCCCGATGGGATTTGACCGGACTGCCGACGCCCGCGCTCGTGGGTGATACCCAATTCGCGAACGCGGCAGCGGCACTCGCCGCCTTGGAGGAACTCGACGCCCGTTTGCCGGTCTCTGCCGCAGCGGTGGCGCAAGGGCTGACGTCGGTGCGCTTGGTGGGGCGCTTCCAGGTCATCGCCCCGGGGGGCGGCAAACCCTCATGGATTCTGGATGTCGCGCACAATGCCGACGCCGCGCGAGTGCTTGCGCAGAACCTGCGCGCCATGCCGATCGGGGGAAGGACGCTTGCCGTGTGCGGCATCCTCGCCGACAAGGACGCCGCGGCCATCGCCGCCGAAGTCGGCGAGTGCTTCGATGCATGGTGGTTGGCATCCATCGAGGACGTGCGCGGTACTACCGGTGCGGTGCTGAAAGATCGAATCGTGGGTCATGTCACCGTGCCGCTCATGGTCGCCGCGGACATTGCCGCGGCTTGCGAGGCAGCGGCCGCCGCCGCGCGGCCGGCCGATCGGATCGTCGTGTTCGGTTCGTTTCACACCGTGGGACCGGCGCTCGACTGGCTCGAGTCGCAGGGTTTGCTGCCGCAGGCCTCACTTCGCGAATATACTGACGCGCCCCGAAAGTTTTGAAAGAAGGCTGGTCAAGCGTCATGGATCGCCGCGTCAAAGAGCGCTTGGTCGGTGCCACAATTCTGGTGGTGCTCATCGTCTTGATCGTCCCCGAGCTGCTGTCGGGCCCGAAATCGCGGATGACGCCGGCGCCGCCGCCCTCGGCGGCGGGTCCGGTTGAGGCGGTCCGAAACGTCACCGTCGACCTTGCGACGAGCAAGGCCACTTCCGCGGACACGGCAGCGTCGGCCGCATCGCCGTCCGAGGAGGGCACACCGGCCGCCGCGGGCGCGGCGGGTCCCCCCGGCGACGTAGCGCCCGGCGATGCTGCGGCGCCCGGGGAGGTGCTCACCCCAGAGCCGGCGCCAGACAAGGCCCCTGGCGGGGTGCCGGCGTTGACGAGCCGGGCCACCCGTCCCCTAGGGTCCCCGACCATCGCGACGCTCAAGGCGCAGCAGCCGGCGCACTCGGCTCAATCCGAGCTTGATAGCGAGCCGTCGACCCCCAGATCGGCACCCAAGGCATCGAAGCCCGGCAACGCGAATGACGCCGCTGCGGCGGGCGCGCCGACTCATCATTGGGCGGTGCAACTCGGCAGCTTCGCCAGCCGTGCAAATGCGGAGAAGCTGGTGCGCCAACTCAAGCCGCGTGATGCCTCCCTCTACGTATCGTCGAGCGGCAAGGGGGCTTCATTGCGATACCGGGTTCGAATCGGTCCGCTGGCCGATCGAGATGCCGCGGAGCGTGTAATGGCCAAATTGAAAAAAGAGGGTCAGTCGGCAAGTCTGGTTGCGCCGTGACTAGGGGCCTGGCCGATTGTGTCTATCGTTTCACGGCAAGGTCAGGTCGGCTCCGGTAGACTGGCACAATGACGGGAGCCGATGTCTTAATTCTCTTGCTACTGTTGGGCTCCACCGCGATCGGGCTGTTGCGCGGGTTCGTCCGGGAAGCCGCATCGCTGATTTTTTGGATCATCGCGATCTGGGCGGCGTGGAAGTTCGGCACCGTGGTCGAGCCGCATCTCGGCGGCTTGCTCGCCGATCCGAACATTGCGCCGTGGGTCGGCCGAATCGTGATTTTGGTGCTGGTGCTGTTGGTCGGTTGGGTGGTTGGCATGCTGCTCGGCTACTTCACCCGCAGTCTGGGGCTCGGCCCTCTCGATCGGGTGATCGGTCTGCTTTTCGGTATCGTACGCGGCATCGTGCTTGTCGGGCTCATGATCATCGGCGCGGAACTGCTGCATCTGAATCACGAAGAGTGGTGGAACCGGTCCAAACTGGTTCCCTACGGGGAGACCGCCGGCGACTGGCTGCGGGCCATGGTCGGCGAGCGAGGCGAACCTTGGGCGAAGCTCGAGCGCCTTACTGGGGTGAGGGTGCGTGCGAAGTAGCGCGGACGCCTTTACGGAGTCAAGGTCGAGCCTAAGTTAGACCGGAGGTCCTTCATGTGCGGAATCGTCGGAATGGTCGGGGTAAGCGCAGTCAATCAACGGATCTATGACGCGCTGACCGTGCTGCAGCACCGCGGTCAGGACGCCGCGGGCATCATGACGGCTGAGGCCGGTGAGCTTTTCATGCGGAAGGACTCCGGCCTGGTGCGCGATGTGTTTCAGCAGAAGCACATGCTCAAGCTCAAGGGCAACATCGGCATCGGCCATGTTCGTTATCCCACCGCGGGTGCCGACAGCGCCCATGATGCGCAGCCCTTCTATGTCAATTCGCCTTACGGCATCTGCCTCGGGCACAACGGTAATCTGACCAATGCTCGCGAGCTCACGGAAGTGCTGGTTCGGGAGGATCGACGCCATTTGAACACCGGTTCCGACTCCGAAGTGCTGCTGAATGTCCTTGCCTCCGAGATGCAGCGCGTGGGTACGCCGCGCGTGACGCCGGCGGATATTTTCGCCGCAGCCAATGCCGTGTATCGCCGTTGCCGTGGCGGTTACGCAGTGGTGGCGATGGTGATCGGCCACGGGATCCTCGGCTTTCGCGATCCGAACGGCATCCGTCCGTTGGTGATCGGCAGCCGTGAGACCAAAAAGGGCGTCGAATGGATGCTGGCCTCGGAGAGCGTTGCGCTCGATATGTCGGGCTTCAAGATGGTGCGCGACGTGGCGCCTGGCGAGGCGGTATTCATCGACGAGCAGGGCCGCTTCTACGCGCAGCAGTGCGTGGCGATGGCGCGGCACACCCCCTGCATCTTCGAGTATGTCTATTTCGCGAGGCCCGACTCGATCATCGACAACATTTCGGTCTACAAAGCGCGCTTGCGGATGGGTGAGAGGCTCGCCGAGAAGATCAAACGCGAGAGGCCGGATCACGACATCGATGTGGTCATTCCGATTCCCGACACCAGCCGCACCGCCGCGGTGCAGGTGGCGCAGCTGCTGGGCGTCAAGTATCGCGAGGGGTTCATCAAGAACCGCTACATCGGCCGTACCTTCATCATGCCGGGACAGGAACAGCGTTCGAAGTCCGTGCGCAGTAAGTTGAATGCCATCGATCTCGAGTTTCGCGGCAAGACGGTGCTGCTGGTCGATGACTCCATCGTGCGGGGCACGACCTCGGCGCAGATCATCGACATGGCTCGCGAGGCCGGCGCCAAGAAAGTGTATTTCGCCTCGGCCGCGCCGCCGGTGCGTTACCCCAACGTCTACGGCATCGACATGCCGGACACGTCGGAACTCGTGGCGGCGGGGCACACGGACGATGAGGTCCGCGACATCATCGGCGCCGATTGGCTGATTTATCAGGATCTGGACGATCTGGTGCACGCGGTACGCCACGACAATGCAAAGATCACGGACTTCGATACCTCGTGTTTTTCAGGCGAGTACGTGACGGGTGACGTGACACCCGAATATCTCAAGCGCCTGCAGGGAGAGCGATCCGACGAAGCTAAACAGCAGCGTCGCGATGGCGCGGCACGCGGGCTCAAGTCGGTTAAAGTCCTCTAGGGCCTTGAACGACGGCACCGCCGCGGTCACCACTATGCGGCCAAGCCTGCGCCTGCTGCTGATCGGGGAACGCGCGGAGTATCGGCTGCTGGTCAGGAAGCATGTCGAGATCGAATGGCCGCAGGCGGTCATCATCGAGCATCGCTTGGGCGAGGACACTCCCTTGGATGATAATTTCGCCGCGGCCGGATTCGATGCCGTGGTCATCGTCGGAGCACCGCCGGCGACCCAACCCGAGATGCTCGCCGCGGCGCTCCGGGCCCGGCCGGAGTTCGCGCCCATCGTGCTCGTGCTGCTGCAGGACGCACCATCCGCGGTCCCCGCCGTGGCGGGATTGCATCGGCTGTGCGGCCGTAAGATCGACCGGACTGCGTTGCTGCGCACCCTTGTCGACGCCTCGCGCGAGCAAAAACAACTCCAGGCGCTCAGGCGTTCACATCCGGATTTCGCGCAGCGCTACCGGTTCGGCTCGGTCATCATCCGCGGTCACCGCTGCATCAAGCAGGTGGGCAGCGGCGGCATGTGCAAGATTTACCTCGCGGAGAGCGAGCGCGCAGGCACGTTGGTGGTTCTCAAGGTATTCAGCCAGGTCCCCGACGTGTCCGAACGGTTCGTCGGGTTCGACCGATTCCTGCAGGAATACGAGATCGTGGCGGGTCTCAAACATCAGAACATCGTGCGCATTTACGATTTGGGGGTCGCCGATGACCACGCCTATATCGCGATGGAACATTTCCCCTCCGGGGATCTCCGCCAGCGCATGAAAGCGCCGCTGTCTCCCGCCGTGGCGCTGCATTACCTGGAACAGATCGCCAGTGCACTCGACGCCATCCATGAGGTGGGCGTCTTGCATCGCGACCTGAAACCCGCCAACGTGATGCTGCGTACCGACGGTTCCCTGTGTTTGATAGATTTTGGCCTGGCCAAGGCTAATGAAACGGACGTCGGGCTGACGGGCACCCGGGAAATTTTCGGTACGCCGTACTACATGAGTCCGGAACAGGGCCACGCCGAGCTGATCGACGCACGCAGTGATCTGTACAGCTTGGGCGTGGTCTACTATGAAATGTTGACCGGCCGGAAACCCTATACGGGCGCGTCGGCCATGGAAGTCATCTACAAGCACAAGCGTGCCGATTTGCCGCCGATCGCGCCTGAGTTCGCGAGCTATGAAGCTCTGCTGCGGCGTCTGCTCGCGAAGTTGCCGGCGGACCGATTTCAATCGGCGCGCGAACTGCTGCAATGCATAGCCGGACTGAAGGTGCCTGCTTGACCGCTGCCGCGGTCGTCGAAGTGAGGGCTCGACCCGCTCATCCCCTGCTGAAGGCGGCGACCCCGGCGGCCTGGATCGCGCAGGCATGCGCGGAGTCCGACGTGTTGCTCATCGACCATGCGAATTGCGAGAAAAAAGCCGCGTCGACCGCACTGTCCTTGATGTTCGCATACGCCGAGGATCTGGAACTCACGGGGAGGATGTCGCGTCTCGCGCGCGAGGAACTGCGGCACTACGAGCAAGTCACCAAGCTCATGAAGACGCTGGCCGTCGTGCCGCGGCGGCTGGCTCCCGGCCGCTATGCGGAGCGCCTGCGACGTCTGGTGGCGAAATCAGAGCCGCAACGCGAAGTCGATCTCATGATTTGCGGGGCGCTCATCGAAGCGCGCTCCTGCGAGCGTTTTGCGGCGCTGGCTCCGGCGATCGGTGGCCCGATTGGAGGGCTGTTTCAGGGACTGCACCACGCCGAGGCGCGCCACTACCGGGTATACCTTGATTTGGCGCGCCGGGCGGCCGATCGCGCAGGCATCGGGTTCCGGACGCGGGTCGAGGAATTCGCCGTGCTCGAGTCGGAGCTCATTACGAGTCACGACGACGTGTTCCGCTTCCATTCGGGGATGCCATAGAAAATATCGGGGCGCCATTCCGCGCCGAACCGGGACGGTACTTACTTTTAAAAGGTGACGTTTTGACGTCACGGATTTTTACGACGTCAGAACGTCACGTCGGTAGGAGACAACCCCCACGGGCGCGCTATCGCTGACGCTAACGGGGGAGTGACACCAATTCGGGGCCGCCCCGGTCCCAGCGCAGAACACTTCCCTGCGTGTGCCAGTCGCCCAGCACTATCCGCGTACAGGCGCGTCCGTCCACCGTCAGAGGATGGATGGCGGGACGGTGGGTATGCCCATGAAGCAGCGTCGCCGTGCCCGCGCTTCGCAGGGCGGCGGCGACGCTCGAGGGATTGACGTCAGCAATGGCGTACTCCAGCTCGGCTGTGTGTGCCTGGCTGCCGACGCGCGCGGCGCCCGCCAGAGAGCGCCGCGCATTCACTGAGAGGGCCAGAAATTGTCGCTGCCAGTCGGCATCGCGCACAGTGGCGCGCAGGCGTTGATAGGCGCCGTCATCGGTGCACAGGGCGTCGCCATGCATCACGAGCACCGGCTCGCCATACAGAGTGACGATCAGAGGATCCGGCAGGAGTCGAGCTCCCGACATGAGGCAGAATTGGGGTCCCAAGAGGAAATCGCGATTACCGTGCATCACGAAACACGGTACCCCGCTGTCGGTGAGCGCCTTGAGGGCGGAGATGGCGGCGATTTGGTGCGCATCCGCGGCATCGTCGCCCACCCAGGACTCGAAGAAGTCGCCCAGAATGTACAGCGCCTCCGATTGACGGGCCTCGCCGTCCAGGAGGTCCAAGAACTGCCCGGTAATGGCCGGGCAGCTCGTGTCAATATGCAGATCCGAAATGAAAAGCGTCGTCACGCCGTCAAGGGGCTGCCACGCGCTCGATTCGCTCGATGACCACTTGCTGCAGCGGGGCATCTTCTTTGAAGGGCCCCCTCGCTCCGGTGGCCACGTTGCCGATGCGGTCGACAACATCCATTCCCTGCACGATCTTGCCGAACACCGCATATCCCCAGCGCGTCTGGTTGGGATCGAGCGCGGCGTTGTCGAACAGATTCACGTAGAACTGGCAGTCGCCGCCGTGCGGCTCCGACGGGCGTGCGAGGCCCACCGTGCCCCGCAAATTCGTCAAGCCGTTGCCCGACTCGTTGACGACTCTGGTGGGCGCCCCTTTGAGTTTGTAGCCGGTATCGAAACCGCCGCCTTGGATCACGAAATTCGGAATGACCCGGTGAAACAGGGTCCCCGCATAATGTCCTTGATCGACGTACTTGAGGAATTGGGCCACGGTGAGCGGCGCCCGCTCGGAGAGCAGTTCGATGGTGAAATTTCCCTGGGAGGTGACCACCTGGACTTGAACCGCGCCCGTCGCCGCGGGACTTGCGGGTGCGGCCGGTGCGGCCGGTGCGGCCGGCGAATCGGCGGCAATGCTCGTTTGAAAGACGGCCCCTGAGAGCAATCCGAGGACAAGTAGTAATTGTTTCATGTTCGAGATTCTACTCGAATGGGTACAATCTTCAGCTATGTCGTTACCAGTTGTCACCCGATTCGCGCCCAGTCCTACGGGATCCCTGCATCTGGGAAACGCGCGAACCGCCTTTTTCAGTCATTTGTGGGCCAGGAAATCCCGTGGACGCTTCATTTTGCGCATCGAAGATACCGACGTGGAGCGCAACCAGGCCCGATTCCGCGATGAGCTCATGGTCGATCTCGGTTGGCTCGGGCTCGACTGGGACGAGGGGCCCGATATCGGCGGGCCATCGGCGCCCTATTCGCAGTCGGAGAGAGGCGCATTTTATCAGGACCTGTTCACCCGATTGCAGAGGAGCGAGCGGGTGTACCGATGTTATTGCACGGCGGAGGACCTTGAATTGTCCCGCAAGCTGCAGCGTATGGCGGGCAAGCCGCCTCGCTATGCCGGGACCTGCCGCAACCTTTCGGCGGCAGAGCGGGCGGACCGTGAGGCACGCGGGCTTCGGCCAACCTTGCGGTTCGCCGTACCGAATGAAGCCGTGATCGACTTCGACGACTTGGTTCACGGTCCGCAGAAATTCGCAGCGAGCGACATCGGCGATTTCATCATTCGTCGCGAGGACGGCAGCGCGGCATTCTTTTTCTGCAACGCCGTCGACGATGCGGTCATGGGTGTGACTCATGTACTGCGCGGCGACGATCACCTCACGAACACTCCACGTCAACTCATGCTGCTCGATGCGTTGGAACTGCGTCGCCCGGGCTATGGGCACGTGGGATTGCTCGTGGGTGCGGACGGCGCCCCACTGTCCAAGCGGCATGGCAGCACCAGCGTGCATGAATTTCGCGAGCGGGGATTTTTGAGCCCGGCGGTCCTCAATCATCTGTTTCATCTCGGACACGCCAGCGACGTGGACCGGTGGTTGGCTCCCGCCGACATGCCTGCACATTTCCGACCCGAGCATCTCGGCCGCGCTTCGGCGCGATTCGATGAATCGCAGCTCATGCATTGGCAAAAGGAAGCGCTGCAGCGCATGTCGACCGCCGAAATTCGCGCCTGGCTGGGTTCCAACGAGCCTCCCGAATTCATCGACCTGGTGCGGCACAATATCGTGCTGCCGGCGGACGCGGCTCCCTGGGTTGCCGTGGTGCACGGCGAACTTCCTCCCTTGGGGCCGGAGGAGCGGCGCGTGGTGGCCGACGCAGGTCCTGCATTCTTTTCAGCCGCCGCGGAAGCGCTCGATCAATCAGGGACCGATCTCAAGCAATTGACAAAGCTCCTGAAGGAGCGCACTGGGCGCAAGGGTGCCGACCTCTTCATGCCTCTGCGGGTCGCGCTGACGGGCCAAGCTCACGGGCCCGAGCTTGCGCCGCTGTTGCTGCTCATGACTCCGGAAACGGCGCGACTTCGCCTCGAATCATATGCTCAGAATTCATAACTCTCTCACCGGCGAGAAGGAGGAGTTCACGCCGCTGCGCGCCAACGAGGTGCGCATGTACGTCTGCGGCATGACCGTGTACGACTACATTCATATCGGGCATGCGCGGATGTTGACCGTGTTCGACCTGGTGCAGCGCTATCTGCGTTGCCGGGGATACAAGGTCACTTACGTTCGCAATATTACCGATATCGACGACAAGATCCTGCAGCGCGCCGCGCAGAACGGCGAGGACTGGCGTCAGTACGCCCAACGCTTCACGACGGCCATGCACGAGGACTGCGTCACTCTCGGGCTGCAGGCGCCGGATCTCGAGCCGCGCGCCACCGATTTCATCGCGCCCATCATTTCAATGACGCAGACCTTGATCGACAAGGGCTTTGCGTACGTCGCCGGCAACGCCGATGTCATGTATGCAGTACGCAAGTTTCCCGACTACGGCCGCCTGTCCGGAAAGAAAATCGACGATCTGCGAGCGGGATCGCGCGTACAGATCGACGAGTCCAAGCTCGATCCCCTCGATTTCGTGCTGTGGAAGCACGCGAAGCCGGGCGAGCCGTCGTGGGATTCGCCGTGGGGAAGCGGGCGCCCTGGTTGGCACATCGAGTGCTCTGCGATGTCGACGAGTTTGCTCGGCACTTA
Organism: Gammaproteobacteria bacterium; assembly: GCA_034667965.1. Taxonomy (GTDB): domain Bacteria; phylum Pseudomonadota; class Gammaproteobacteria; order Steroidobacterales; family Steroidobacteraceae; genus Bog-1198. The sequence continues at coordinate 37,679 of JAXDQI010000153.1, read as the reverse complement.
TTTCGATCTGCACGGCGGCGGCATGGATTTGAAATTTCCCCATCACGAGAACGAAATCGCTCAATCCTGCGCAGCCTGCGATTCACCCTTCGTGCGGCTCTGGATGCACAACGGATTCGTTCGCATCAATGACGAAAAAATGTCCAAGTCCCTGGGAAATTTCTTCACCGTGCGCGATGTGCTGAAGGCCCTGCGCGATCCGGAGGTGCTGCGGTTCTTTCTTCTCAGCAGTCACTATCGCGGGCCCATCAATTATTCCGAAGCGCAATTGATGCAAGCCGACGAGACGCTTTTGGGGCTGTACCGCGCAATGGCGGACGGAGGCAGTCGAGCGCCGGGCACCGGCGCTCTGCCCCAAGGGGCCGTCGAGACGCGTCCCGTCGTCGGGATGCGCGGCCGGTTCGACGACGCCATGGACGACGACTTCAACACCCCGGAGGCGCTGGCGGTGATGCAGGGGGTGGCGCGGGACCTCAACACGGCCAAGGCCGCCGGCAGGAACGAGGAAGCCGCCGCTTTGGCCGCTGCGTTGCGCGACATGGGCGCGGTTCTAGGACTGTTGCAGCAGTCGCCGGGTGAATATCTCAGGCGCGGGGTGGGAGAGGCTAAAGTATCCGATTTGGATATCGACGCATTGATCGCGGCGCGGCGCGGCGCGCGCGCGATGAAAGATTTTGCGGAGTCGGACCGAATCCGCGACGTGTTGGCGTCCGCCGGCATCGCGCTGGAGGACAAGCCCGACGGCACCACCGGGTGGCGTAGGGCTTAGTCCACCCGGCAGACCACGTGTCAATCGGCCATCGCGAAGTCAGTCCGATCGTCGGCTGGCGAGGATACCCACGGCGATGCCGATCATTGCTGCGATGCCGATGACCTGCCACGGGTTGTCGCGCACATAGATATCGGTGTTTTTGCTGACCTGACGCGCCTGGGAACGAACCTGCGCCGCACTGTCGGAGAGCGCGCTCTTGGCCGCCGCAAGGGCGATTTTAACTTTTGCCTTGACGCGCGCTATTTCCGGCGTCTCGACATCCCGCAACGCATGAGTCAAATCCTCGACGTTCTCGATGAACGCGTTGATCTTGCCGTTGGCGAAGTCTTTTGCACCGCGGACGTGGCCGTTGTCTAACGTAGATTCCATTTGAAAATTCTCCTGGTTTGCACTAAAAAACGCCTCCGCTATACCCGCCGGCCCAAGCTCATCAGGAAGCTGACGACTGCGCCGATCAGGAATACGACGAAGAGAACCTTTGCGATGCCCGCGGCGCCTACGGCAATACCACCGAATCCGAAGAATGCTGCGATCAAGGCGATGATGAAAAAGACGACTGCATAGTGGAGCATGAGCGCACCTGAGTTGTGTATGTGAAACGTCCGGTCACGATGCGGAGCGAGTGTGCTGGAGAAGGCGTGTTTCGGCAGTCGGTGAGCGGCCCCGCGAAGCGTAGGATATACCCCACGCCAGCCGCCGGGCGGACGCTGCGGTTCAAGGGCGGCGCAGGGAGCCGGGCGGGTCGGAACGGAAACTCTGGCGGGTGACATCGATATATGAAGACGCTGTTGATCGTGTACCACTCGATGACTGGCGGCACCATGCAAATGGCGGCGGCGGCGGCGGCGGGCGCACGTACCGAATCCGCGCTTCGAATATCATTGCTGCGGGCCGCCGAGGCAACCGCGGCGGATGTCCTGGAGGCGAGCGGTTATGTGTTCGCGAGCCCCGAGAATCTTGCCGCCATGTCAGGCCAGATGAAGGATTTTTTCGATCGAACTTACTATGCTGCTCTCGACCGGCTCAACGGTCGACCTTATGCGGTCATGATCTGTGCCGGCAGCGACGGACGCAACGCAGCGCAGCAGATCGAACGAATCGCCACCGGATGGCGGCTGAAGGCGATCGCGCAACCCTACATCGTGTGCACCCATGCCCAGACTCCGGAAGACATCATGCGCCCCAAGCTGATTTCGCAGGAGGCTTTGGAACAGTGCGAGGAGCTAGGCGCAACCCTCGCCGCAGGCACGGCCCTCGGGATCTTCTGACGCCGCCTTCTCGGGCGACGGGTCCTCGAAGAAGAAGGCGCGAGGCGCCGCGAACGGAGGATCCGCGATCGCCTGTTTGATCAAGCTCAAGAGACCTATAAAACACAGCGCCAGGAAGGCCAGTAGCAGCAATAAAAGTATGACGGAAAGGTACATGGGCGGCGGTGATCGTGGCTTGGGTGCGTCGGGATCTGGGTTTCCGGTCTCAGTGCCTTCGAAAGGCGACCGAGCCCTTCGCGTACAGCCACAGCAAGGTGGCGATTACGCTGCCTCCCGGCAGCTGAAGGATCTCTGGGTCCATATCGGAGCTCACGTTCTGTATCCGGGCGGCGATCCGCGCCGCGCAGGATTGCAATTGTTCTCTCATCGACATCTCCGCTGCCGCAGCAACATATGCCTGGGCAACATACAACACGCTAAATCACGCATTCTCGAGCATTCGTTTCAGGACCTTTTCCGCCTCGCGCACCTGAGTCTTGGTGACGCCCTTCAGAAGACGGCCGACGACCCGATCCAGGCAGGCCTCCATTTTTGGAAATGCCGCCTTTCCGGCGGCGGTCACTTCCAGAGCCATGGTTCGGCGTGTGTGGGCCAGGGGCACGCGCCGGATCAGGTTCTTACTCTCGAGGCGGTCGATCATCCGGCTCATGGCGCCCCGGTCGTAATCCATGAATTTGCACAGTTCACAAGCCGACTGCGCCCTGCCCTTGAGCACGATCTTCAAGATGGAGAATTGCGCCGCCGTCACCTCGAGACACGCCACCTCCTCGCATCCGAGAAACTCCTGGTCCACGCCGGCAATGATGGCGAGGCGCACCTGCGCCACGAGCGGCGCGAGATCCGTGTGGATCGCAGAACTCTTCCGCTCCTCCCGATCGTCGACAGTCACCAGAGCCCTCATGGGTGAGGATGATAGCTGCCGAGGCAACAATTGTCAAGGCAGCTCATGGCTCCGTTCCTACGCGTCGGCGGTGGATGACACGGGGTCGCGCAAAGCTCCGCTGGCGTTCGATGCCGGCGGCCGGCATTTTTGTTGCATGCAGTGGAAGAAAGGTGTACCTCGACCAGCCCGCTATTCGGCCGCGGGGTTGGTGTTTCTATGGATCGCAGGCCCTGTTTCATTCGCCGCCGCGGATTCCGCCGCCACGGATTCGGCCGGTGAATATGGACCCCAACCCGCGATTCCCGCCCCAACCAAATCCATGATACCCACCCTGCATGTCGCCAAGGCGGAGGGTTGGAAAGAGGGCTTGGCGCCGCGCTCCACGAGAGGCACTGCGGTCGCCCCGTTCGCAACGGACCTCCGACATCCGCGCTGGCTTTATGTGCTGCCCAACGGCGACGTCTTGGTTGCCGAAGCGCAGGCCCCGCCGAAGCCCGATGATGGGAAGGGGTTCCGGGGAAAAATTCAGAAGCTGATCATGAAACGCGCGGGTTCGGGTGCGGAGCCGAGCGCCAACCGCATTACCCTCCTGCGGGATGTGCGCGGCGACGGCACTGCGACCGAACGCCATATTTTTCTCCAGGGACTGAACTCGCCAATCGGCATGGCGCTCATCGGCGAGACGCTATATGTCGCCGACACCGATGCCGTGGTCCGTGTTCCATATCACACGGGTGAGACCGAGATTCATGCGACGCCGGAAAGAGTCGCGGCGCTGCCGGCGGGAACCATCAATCACCACTGGACCAAGAGCCTCGTCGCGAGCGCCGACGGCCGCAAACTCTACGTCGGCGTCGGTTCGAACAGCAATGCCGCTGAAAATGGCCTCGACGCCGAGCATGAACGCGCCGCGGTATGGGAGATCGATCCTCGAACCGGCAGTCACCGCATCTTCGCATCGGGATTGCGCAATCCGGTAGGTCTCGCATGGGAACCCGAGAGCGGCAAACTGTGGGTTGCGGTAAATGAGCGTGACGAGCTGGGCGATAACGTCCCGCCGGACTACATGACCGCGTTGCAGGAGGGTGCATTTTACGGGTGGCCCTTCAGTTACTACGGACAGCACGTCGACGACCGGGTGACGCCGCAAAATCCCGGACTGGTGGCCAGAGCCATCCCGCCGGATTATGGGTTGGGCGCACACACGGCATCCTTGGGCTTATGTTGGTCGGCAGGATCGGCGCTTCCGGAATTCCGCCACGGCATGTTCGTAGGTCAACATGGATCGTGGAATCGTAAGGTCTACAGCGGCTACAAAGTCGTATTCGTTCCCTTCGACGGCGGCAAGCCGACGGGCCCTCCCGTCGATGTCCTCAGCGGTTTCCTTGACGCGGGCAACCGAGCGCTGGGCCGCCCGGTCGGGGTGGCCATCGACAGGCGGGGCGCGCTCCTCGTCGCCGACGACGTTGGCAACGTGATCTGGCGCGTGACGCCGGCCGGGCATGCGCCGACGGCCGCGAATTACGGCGGCGGCGAGGTGACGGGTGAGGGTGCGGGTGCACCCGCCGGTGCGCCCTGAGCGTCGCTTCGCACGGCGGAATGTCGGGCTTCGCTGCGTCCTGCGTCATCCGCCGGCGCCGGAAGTTGTTGTACGGTCAACAGCGTCGGATTGACGACCTGGGGATTGTCGCGCAGTTTGACGTAGAGCGGCCCGGCCGTCGGATGCGGCACGGGAAGTGCCGTGCCCAGGAAACCCTCGGGCACCTTCACCGGGTGTGTAAATTCGGCATCTCCGGCGATTGAGTCGAGGAGAAATAGGTTGATGCCGACGAGTTTGCACGCCACCAGTTCGGGCGTGGGCGGGCACTTGAGCTCCTTGAGAGCCGGCAGTCTTACGAGATTCGCGAGCGGTTGCCACTCGCTCGCCATACCCTTGGTATTCGCTCGGAACTTCAGCGGGCCGAACGTCGAGGGTCCGAAGGCCTTGGCGGGATAGAGCGTGGCGACCGCGACCTGAGCGGTCTCCAGCGTGAGTCCACCGTTGGCGAGGCTCAACGTGGCGGTCGAAGTCTCGTCCCCCGTTGCCACATCGACGCTCGCATCGCGTGCAAACGCCGCAGGCGATTGCGCCCGAATCGAGAATACCAAGGCTGAGTCTTGAGGCAACTCGCCTGCGTCGGCAAGCTGGATGTTGCTGTCGTTGGTGGCGGCGGATGCCTGGACACTTTTTCCGATCAAGGCGACCTGCGGGCGCGGTGCGATCACCGACGCCGTCACCGGAAGCGAGCGCCCGTCGAGAAGAGAGACTTTGGCAGCGACACCGCGTTCAGGTTTCAAAGCCGACGCCGCCTGGGCGTCTTGCGCGACCATGGGAAGTTCGTCGCTGCCGCCGCGAGTCAAGAGGTCACCCGGCGCGAATGTGACGCCTCTGATCGTTAAGGAAGCAACTTCATCGAGCCGGCTGCCTTTCAGCGTTCCCTGACCTTCGCCGGCGTGCATGGAGAAGCTGTCGTAGCGGCCGGCTTCGGCAAAGGCGTGCAGCGAGACGGGTTGCGGTTCCGTAAGACCGTGTTGAGTGACCAGGAGCGTGATGGCACCGGCCTTAGAATCTTGCAGCGGTAGCTTGACCTCTACCTCACTGGGCTTCACGGACTTCCAATCCACCTTCAATTCCTTACCGTCCGGGTCTTTCAACATGATGCCATCGACACAACCGACGCTGTCCGCCCGCAGGTGGACGGTATCCTGGCGCCCGATGATGAGCGCCGCCTCGTCGCCCGCCGCCAACTCCCATGTGCGTGCGCGCGCATTCATCAGGCGAAAACTCGGTCCCTGATAGGCATCGAAGCCCCAGTATCCGCGCAGCGACGCCTGCACGCTGTCGCCGAGATTCGTCGCTCCGATCCCGGCGGTGTCGATGACGTAGCCACCTTGAGCGGCGTCGGCGGTCGCCGGCAGATCGAGCGATTTTCCGTCCGCAGTCGTCAAATTCAGCGTCACGTCATGCGCGTAGCCCGTGGAAAATACCAGGGGCGCACCCTCGACGGGCAGCACCAGCTGCGTTCGGCGCGCGCAGTAAATTTCTTTCGGATCCACGGCATGCAAAGGCGGCAGCTGGGGTGTTTCCACCGCCGGAAGCGCCGTCACCAGGACTGACATGGGATTGTGAAAGGAAGGAGCGGTATTCAGCGTCAGCGCGATTTTGTCCCCGCGTTGCGAAGCCAGCGCCGGGATGTACTGGTACTGTGCGGTTCCGAAGGACTCGAAGATGCGCGCGATATCGAGCACCGACGCGATGTAGGGGCTGTAATAGCCGTAACTCAATTGCGGTGTAAAACTTGCCTCCATCGCCAAATCGCTGCCGGGGCCCGAGGTGAGGGCCTCGACGATGGATGTACTGTGTCCGTCGTTGAGGATGAGCGCCTCCTGTCCCTGCATCAGACAGGGTGCCTGCAACTGGGGCAGGCGGTCCAGACACTTCTCATCGACCCTTATCCCTAAGCTGCGAGCAAGCAAGGGTGCGACCTCGGCGAGCTTGACGGGATCGGATCCGTTCAACCGATGAATCGTCGATAGATATTTCTCCAAGCGCGATCGGTCCAGGGCTGCCTGGTTCAGATCCTGCGAGGTTCGCACGAAAGCGCCAGGGCGGCCGCGTACGGCGCTCACCAGTGTTTTGAAGTCCCCGCCGGTCTGCGGTGCCAGGAACACCAATACCTGTTGAGCCCCTTGCGGCACGGTGACGGAAAGGCCTTCGGCTGCACATTTTCCGGTCCACGTCTTGCACGCAAAAAACCAGTCTTCCGGGGGTGGATTGGTCGAGCCGCGAAGAAAGGCGGCGACCATCAAGTAGTGAGCCGATTGATTGGTCGGCAGGTCCGCCTTCAGCCAGATACGGTCGCCGGCGGTGAGATTTGGAACTTCGCCGGCCGGTAGCGTGGTCGCGCCCCGCGAAATCTTGACGTCGAGAACCGGGCCCGCGAGGTCGAACGGTGCCGGCGCTGCATGAGCCGCAGCGACCATGAGGGGGAACACGAGACAGCAGGCATAGCGGGAAATCATGGCGGTGGGGGTTAATCCTCTGGATCCGTCGGCGTGGGCTTAGAGTGTCGCTCAGACTCGAAGTTCGTGCTGCCTACCTTGCCGTTCATGACTGAACTGTCATGTGGCCTCCGTGTAGGACGGCGCCGGCCGCCCTCCGCGGGTCGCCCTCCGCGGGTCGCCCGTTTCCCCTATGATACGGCTCATGAACGAGCCCCGTCCCTCGGCCCAGTCAAGTGCGCCCGCTGAGCGGGCGGAGCGGCAGTCGGTGGTGGTGTCGGCCCTCGCGAGAATTCTGCCGGCGAACTGCATCCTGCATCGGGGCGAAGAGACGGTGCCGTATGAATGCGATGCGCTCACGGCCTATCGTCAATTGCCGCTGGTCGTCGTACTCCCGGAGTCTGAAGCGCAGGTGGCGGCTGTTCTCGCGACCTGCCATGCACTGAAAGTTCCGGTCGTTGCACGGGGTGCGGGGACCGGCTTGTCGGGCGGGGCGCTGCCGCACGCCATGGGCGTGTCGCTCTCGCTCGCAAAGTTCAATTCCATCGTCAGAGTGGATCCCGCCGCGCGTACCGCCGTCGTGCAATCCGGCGTCCGCAACTTAGCCGTCAGCGAGGCGGCCGCACCTTACGGCCTGTACTACGCGCCGGATCCCTCGAGCCAGATCGCCTGCACGATCGGCGGAAATGTCGCCGAAAATTCCGGCGGTGTCCATTGTCTGAAGTACGGCCTCACCCTGCACAACGTCCTTCGGGTGCGCGGCTTCACGGCTCGAGGCGAGGCGGTAGAATTCGGTTCCGAGGCGCCCGATACGGCGGGTCTCGATCTCCTTCCGCTGGTGGTGGGCAGCGAGGGGATGCTGGCGGTCATCATGGAGGTGACGGTCAGGTTGCTGCCGCGCCCTGCCTTGGCCCGCTGCATCATGGCCAGCTTCGCGACGGTGGAATCCGCCGGCGCCGCCGTTGCAGCGGTGATTGCCGCCGGCATCATCCCCGCGGGTCTGGAGTTGATGGACAAACGCATGACGGCCGCAGCGGAAGATTTCGTGCACGCCGGCTACGACCTCGACGCCGCGGCGATACTGCTGTGCGAGAGCGATGGAACCGCGGCGGAAGTGGAAGAAGAGATACGGCGCGCGATCGATGTTCTGAATGCCAACGGTGCGTCGCGTATCGCGATCAGCCGCGATGAAAAGCAGCGGTTGCAGTTCTGGAGCGGGCGCAAGAATGCCTTTCCTGCCTCCGGACGCATGAGCCCCGATTACATGTGCATGGACTCGACAATTCCGCGCAAGCGACTGGCCGAGATGCTGCGCACCATCGGGGACATGGAAAGCAAGTACGCGCTGCGCTGCGTCAACGTCTTTCATGCCGGAGACGGCAACCTCCATCCTCTGATCCTGTTCGACGCGAGCAACCCCGATGAAATGCGCCGCTGCGAGCTGTTCGGCGCGGAGATTCTCGAAACCAGCATCAAGCTGGGCGGTACGGTCACCGGCGAACACGGCGTCGGGGTCGAAAAATTGAACTCGATGTGCGTACAGTTTTCAGCGGCCGAGCGGGTGCAAATGATGGCCATCAAGAGCGCTTTCGATCCGGACGGATTGCTGAACCCCGGCAAGGTGATTCCCAGCCTGCAGCGCTGCGCCGAGTATGGGAAAATGCACGTGCATCGTGGCGTGCTGAAATTCCCCGACCTGCCGAGATTTTGATGAGCGCGACCGGTGCGACGCTGCAGCGCTTGAGGGATCGTATCCTCGCGGCGCGGGATTCGAAAACCGCACTGGAAATACGCGGCGGCTGTACCAAGAGATTTTACGGCAATCCTCCACGGGGCGAGCCGCTCGAGGTGCGCGAACTCGCCGGTGTTACCAGTTACGAGCCCACAGAACTCGTGGTCACGGTCCTTGCCGGTACGCCGCTCGCGGAACTCGAGTCGGTATTGGCCGAGCGCGGTCAGTGTCTGCCGTTTGAACCACCGCGTTTCGGAGCGATGGGCACGGTGGGCGGCATGGTTGCGGCAGGTCTATCCGGTCCTGCACGTGCCTGCGTGGGACCGCTTCGCGATTTCGTGCTTGGCGTCACGATGTTGAATGGAGCGGGCGAGAGACTGACGTTCGGCGGGCAAGTGATGAAAAATGTGGCGGGCTACGACGTCTCCCGCGTCATCGCGGGCTCGATGGGTATATTGGGAGTGATTTGCGAAGTCTCCCTGAAGGTGATGCCCATCCTTCCGGCGTGCAGGACGTTGTGTTTCGAGATGGATGAAACTGCCGCGCTCAAACAGCTGAACCGCTGGGCCGGCGAGAGTTTTCCGATGAATGCCAGTGCCTGGCACATGGGCCGGCTGTATCTGCGGTTGGCCGGCGCGAAAGCAGCAGTTGGGCACGCGCTCGAGAGTGCGGGCGGCCGTGAACTGGAGCCGCCGGCCGCGGCTGCGTGGTGGTCGGATATTCGCGATCACCGCCACGAATTCTTTTCTCTCAGCGATGCCCAGCTCGAACGCGGCGAATGTTCATGGAGACTCGCGGTGCCCGATAGCGCGCCGCCGATTACTCTGCCGGGAGAGCAGTTCATCGAATGGGGCGGTGGCCAACGCTGGTGGCGAAGCGCGGCGCCCGCCTCGCAGATCAGGTCCGCGGCCGAACGAGCCGGAGGGCATGCAACGTTGGTGCGCGCGGCCGACAAATCGCCTGGCGTGTTCACGACGCTGAAGGCGGCGTCCATGAACATTCATAGGCGCTTGAAGCAGTCCTTCGATCCCGCCGGAATTTTCAACCCAGGGCGCCTGTACGCAGAGCTGTGAGCAACCCCAATGCAGACGAAGCTTAGCCCCGAATTCAAAAACTCACAGCAGGGCAAGGACGCGGAGGCCATCCTGCGCAGCTGCGTGCACTGCGGTTTCTGCAATGCCACGTGTCCTACCTATCAGATTCTCGGCGACGAGCTGGACGGTCCGCGCGGCCGTATATATCTCATCAAGGAGATGCTCGAAGGCGGCACGGTCGGTCGGAGCACCCAGCAGCACTTGGACCGCTGTCTGACTTGCCTGAACTGCGAGACGACGTGTCCGAGCGGTGTGCAGTACGGAAAGCTCGTGGGCATTGGACGCGCGTTGGTCGAGCAGCGGGTCGACCGTCCGTGGACGGAAAAATTCCCGCGATGGCTGTTAAAGGAAGGGCTGACGTCGCCGTTTTTCGCTCCCTTGGTCAAGATGGCAACGCGCGTGCGCAAGCTCCTGCCCGGCGCGCTGCGGAAGTATGTTCCGCGATCGGCGATCCTGGGCGCGGCTGCTTGGCCCACCGGTCGCCACCCGCGCAAGGTGCTGCTGCTCGCCGGATGCGTTCAGCCTGCATTACTGCCGAACATCAACGGGGCGACGGCGCGGGTGCTGGACGCCGCCGGGATCGAAACTCTGATTGCCGATGGCGCCGGTTGCTGCGGAGCTCTTCGAGATCATTTGAGCGACCATGAGGGAGGACTTGGCGATGCGCGGCGCAACATCGATGCTTGGTGGCCGCTCGTCGCCGCCGGCGCCGTCGAGGCGATCGTCATGAACGCGTCGGCCTGCGGTCTCGCCGTCAAGCACTACGCCGAAGCTTTGGGGGGCGATCCAGCATATTCAGAGAAGGCCGCCCGCATCAGTGCATTGGCACGTGATTTGAGCGAGTTGCTTCCCGCTATCGGACCCGCACTCAAGGATAAGCTGCGCACCGGCCTGGTAGGGCGCATCACCTTCCACGCGCCATGCACATTGCAGCATGGTCAGGGATTGCGCGGCGGCGTCGAAGCGCAGCTTTCTGCACTGGGGTTCGATGTGCAGCCGGCGGCACGCGAAGGCCACCTATGCTGTGGATCCGCCGGAACCTATTCGATGTTGCAGCCGATGTTGGCTCGAGAATTACGCGATCGCAAACTCGCCAACCTCACCGCGACGAATCCTCAAACGATCGCATCCGCGAACGTGGGATGTATTCAACATTTGCAATCGGGGACCGAGCTGCCGGTACGGCATTGGGTTGAATTGCTGGATGAGGCGCTCGCTGGATGAGGCTCCCAGGGGGAGTTAACCGCGGTTCCGGTGTTGGGGTAGACTAAGATTTCATCTGTAACAAGCCGCCTGGCCGCCGTTGCGAAGCTGTAACCTGCCGACCGCAGACTGCCTGCGCCTTCAGCCGAACCTGCGCAATGGATCACAAACCGATGCCGAGAGTGACTCGATGATAGGTCAATGGATTGTCAGGAACGCGATCGTCTGGGGCGGTTTTGCCATCACGGCGTGTACGATGGCTTACAGCCTGACCGCCTGGCTGGCCGTGCGTACGCAAATTCGCCTGTCGGGGCGCGGATCGCCGAAATTGCGGTCGTCGGCACCGATGCCGCCGGCGACGATTTTCAAACCCTTGTGCGGAGCCGAACCCGAAACCTACGATTGCCTGCGCTCGTTTTGCGATCAGGATTATCGGCACTTCCAGGTGGTTTTCGGCGTTGCCGATCTCAATGATCCCGTCGTCGCCATCATCGAGCGATTGAAACGCGAGTTTCCGCATCGCGACCTGGATCTCATCGTGGATCGCAGGCAGCACGGCAGCAGCCGGAAAGTCAGCAACCTGGTCAATATGATGTCGCTGGCTCGACATAACATTTTTGTAATTTCCGACAGCGACGTGCGCGTCGGGCGCGATTACCTCACCCGGGTCGTGGCGCCGCTTCTCGATCCCGAGGTTGGCATCGTGACCTGTCCTTATCGGGGCGTTCCGCGGGCCGGGTTATGGGCCTTGCTCGGGTCGCAATTCATCAATGAATGGTTCATACCCTCGGTACGGGTCGCCGCCCTGGGAGGGTCCCGATCCTTTGCGTTCGGCTCGACGATTGCCATCGATCGCCGGGTGCTCTCCCGCATCGGCGGCTTCATGGCGATTGCCAATCAACTGGCCGACGATTATCGGTTGGGCGAGATGACCCGCCGCCTCGGCCTCCGGACCGTGCTCTCCGACGTGGTGGTCGAGACCAGCGTCGTGGAGGATCGCCTCGAAGCGCTAGTGCAGCACGAACTGCGATGGCTGCGCACGATTCGCGCGGTACGGCCCGTGGGATACGGCCTTTCGTTCGTCACGTTCGGCGTGCCGATCGCGGCATTCGGTGTGCTGTTGTCCGGAGGCACTCCGGCCGCCTGCGCGATGCTCGCGGTCACTGCGGTCGCACGCCTGTTGCTGCATTTCAACATGCGTCATCACGGCTCGACGGCCGTCCAGTTCCTGGTGTTACCGCTGCGGGATGTACTGAGCTTGGCGCTATGGAGTTGGAGTTTCGCCACGCGGCGGGTGAACTGGCGAAACGAGCATTATCACGTGAATCGCGATGGCTCCGTCCTCCCGGTGCTCAGGGTCTGATTGCGCCCCGTGCGGCAGTTCCTGATCGTCACCGCCGATGATTTCGGACTGCACGATTCGGTCAACGACGCCATCGAGCAAGCTAGCCGCGAGGGTATTCTCACCGCGGCCAGCTTGATGGTGGGAGCGCCCGCCGCCGCCGATGCGGTGCGCCGGGCGCGCACGCTCCCTCAGCTTCGAGTGGGCCTGCACGTCGTGCTGGCCGACGGCAGGGCGGTGCTTGCGCCGCCGATGATCACCGGAATTGCCGACGGTTCCGGACACATGGACAACCGCATGTTCGCGAGAGGCATCCGCTATTTTGCGCTGCCGTCCGTGCGGCGGCAGCTCGAGGCGGAAATCCGCGCTCAGTTTTCGGCGTTCGCGCGAACCGGTCTTCCGTTGGACCACGTCAACGTGCACAAGCATTTCCACCTGCATCCAACCATCCTCGAGATGCTGCTGCGAATCGGACGAGATTACGGCGCGCCCGCCGTGAGGATACCGGCCGAACCCGCCTGGTTTGCAGGCCACAGTGGAGGATGGACCGCGCGTGCGAGCGGCATCCTCCTCATGCCGTGGATCGCACTCATGAAAGCGCGACTGCGGGCTGCGCGGGTGTTGCACAACGACCAGATCTTCGGGCTTGCCGGCAGCGGTGCGATGGACGAAGCGAAAATGCTCGAGATACTTGCCCGGTTGCCCGCGGGCATCACAGAAATCTATCTTCATCCAGCCACCGAATCCGGGAGCGCCATCGCGGCATCGATGGGCGCCTACAGGCATCTAGAGGAACTCCGGGCGCTCCTCAGTCCGCGCATTCGAGCGGTGATCCGGGGGTCCGGCATCGCTTGCGGGGGTTATGGCGACCTCGCGGGCCGCGTGCGCTAGCGGCGCGGCCCGGCGCGGCGTTCGGACCAATGATTTACCGCCAAGCTCAGCGCCACACCGACGAACGGCAGCAGGACCACCGCCTCCGCGTTGTGCACGACCAGGGCGCCCGCGAGCAACGCCCCGAACAAGTACGAGACCACGACGGCGCTTTGGATTTTCACGTCCTTGAGGCCCAGTGCATCGCCGTTTGCCAGGGAATCGGCAATCGTCCCGACGAGTTTGGTGAGCGTCGTCGTGAACACGATGGTGGTCAAGCTGATCGTCTGTCCGATGACGGCTTGGACGCCCATCGCCACCGCCAGCAATAGAATCTGGAGATGGTCCGAGGGCGCGTGCGCGACGTGCGGCGTCCACATCGCATACAGCGCGAAGAACAAGAGCAATCCCGCTTCAGTCGTGAGAAGCAGACTGAGCGCCTGCCCCTGTGCCCGGCTGCGCCGCTGCAGCACCCCAAGGGCGCAGCCCAATACGAAACCGCTCAAGGCGACCACGGAACCCATGGCCGATTGCGCGTCGCTCTGCGCAACGTAGTACGCGAGCAGGGCGAAGTTGCCGGTCATCGCCGACGCGAACACCCCGCCGAGCGTGGCGAAGCTGATCACATCCACCGCTCCCGCTGCAAAAGCGGTGAGCAGAAGAATCATCTCGATGTGAGAGAAGGAGCCTTTGCCGGGCATAGTCCGATCTCGTGTCATCCTGCGGGTACCGCGCGCCCGGCCGCCCAGCGGCGCAGCGCAGAGATCCTCTCCGCCATCAGAATGGAGAGGGGCCGTGTGGCCGTCATTTCGGTCAGGATCGACTGGGCGGAGGGCGGAGTACGGCGGGCATTCGCGGTGTACAGCGTCGCGACCACCGCCTGCTCGATTTCCGCTCCCGAAAAGCCCTCGCTTGCGTGGACCAAGAGGGCGAGCGTTTTATCGTCGAAAGACATGCCGCGCTTGCGCAGGTGAATGGCAAGAATCTCCGCGCGCGCGGCTGAATCCGGCAAGTCCACGAAGAAAATCTCGTCGAACCGGCCCTTGCGGATCAATTCCGGCGGCAGGCTCGTGATGTCGTTGGCCGTGGCAAGCACGAAAACCCGGGCATGCTTTTCCCCGAGCCATGTGAGGAAGCTGCCCATGACACGCCGTGAAGTCCCGCTGTCGGCGTCCCCCGTGGCAAATCCCTTTTCGATCTCATCGATCCACAGCACGCAGGGAGCCAGTAATTCGGCGGTGCTGAGCGACTCGCGCAAATTACGCTCGGTCTCGCCGACGAATTTGTCGAACAAGGCGGCGCAATCCAGGCTAAGAAGCGGTAATCCGAACACCGCTGCGGCGGCGCGAGCCGCGAGACTCTTGCCGCAGCCCTGCACCCCGAGCAGCAGGACGCCTTTCGGCGGATCGAGGGCCGGCGCGGAGCCGTCGAATCCCGCGCGGCGCGGCTCCAACCAAGCCTTGAGATTGGTGAGCCCTCCCACATCGGAGAACGCAGCGGAATCATGTTCATATCGCAAAATGCCGCGTCGATTCAGCAGTTCGTATTTCGCGCGCATGATGTTCGGAATATCGGAAGGCAACAGTGCGCCGTCGTCGAAGATCGCCTTCCGTGCCAGGCGCGCAGTATCGGCGGCGCTGAGTCCGCTCAGGTTGTCGACGAACAGTTCCAATGCCTGTGCGTCGGTTTCGACTTTCTTGCCCGGATGAGCATTGGTCCACTGGCGCGCGACGTCCGCCACGATCTGACGCCTTTCCGTACGATCCGGGAGGGCAAGATCGCAGCGCGCGCTCAGATCGTCGAGTTCACGGGGCATGTCGATTTCCGCGCTGAGCAGGACCAGCGTATGCGGACAGCGTTCGTATTCCAGACAGATATCCTTGAGCATTCGTACGTGCAGAGGATCCTTCAAGAATGGATGGAAGTCGACGAGCGCGTAGACCGCGCACAGGTTGGTCGCCCGAATGTGGCGCAGAACGTCCGCAGGATCCGACAAATTGCGCTGGTTGCCGCCGCCCTCGGAATCCAGGCGTCGCAACCCGTCCGTAATGGTCCATTCGAATAACGGCAGTCCCTGGGGTAGTTTTCCCGTCAGATCGCCGGCGCGCGCCGCCACGGGCGCCGGCATCACGACGGGAGCGCGCCGGCAGGCCCGTTGCAGCAATTTCAGCACGCGGCTTTCGTCACGCGATTCAACCACGATCAACGGTATCCGCGAGCGCAACAGAACTTCCAAATCTCCGTAGCTCATTGGCCGCCAGATTAGCAGATCGTATATACAGTACCGGCCCATTTCCAATCCTGGATGGACGCGTCGGCTGCGAACGGGGGACAATTCCGAACGACGTAGGAGTGCCGATATGACAGAGCCGACGATTGTTTGCCCGAAGTGCAACAGCGAAATCCGACTGACCGAATCGCTCGCCGCGCCCTTGATTGCAGCGACGCGACAGCAATTCGAACGGCAGCTCTCGGAAAAGGACGCCGATATCGCAAGACGCGAGCATGGGGTGCGGGAGAAGGAACGGCAGGTCCTGGAGGGCCGGCGCGCCTTGGACAGCCAAGTTGAAACCCAAGTCGAAGCGCAGCTGAAGCTCGAGCGGGCGCGCGTGGTCGCGGAAGAATCAAGAAAGGCAAAACTTGCGAGCTCGGCGGAGATGGACGCCAAAGTACGCGAGCTGGTCGAATTGCAGGAGGTCCTCAAGGCTCGCGACGAGAAGTTGGCTCAGGCACAGCACGCGGAGGCCGGATTCATCAAGAAGCAGCGTGAGCTTGACGATGCGAGACGCGAATTGGCGCTCACCGTCGAAAGGCGTGTTCAGGACGGACTTGCCGAGGTCCGCAACAAAGCGGTGCGCGACGCGGAAGACGGGCTTAAACAGAAGGTGCTCGAGAAGGATGAGACCATTCTTTCGATGCAGCGAACCATCGAAGAATTGAAACACAAGGCAGATCGGGGCTCGCAGCAGCTTCAAGGCGAAGTGCAGGAACTGGAGCTGGAGGCCCTGTTGCGCGCGAAATTTCCTTTCGACACCATCGAACCTGTGCCGAAGGGCGAGTTCGGCGGCGATATCGTACAGAGCGTCAAGAGTCCCGGCGGACAATTCAGCGGCACGATTCTGTGGGAAACCAAGCGAACCCGGAATTGGAGCGACGCCTGGCTCACCAAGCTCCGGGAAGATCAACGGGCCGCCAAAGCCGAGATTTGCGTGCTCGTGAGCAGTGTGCTGCCGAAGGGTGTCGAAACCTTCAATCTAGTCGATGGCGTGTGGGTCGCCCATCCGCGATGCGCACTGCCCGTGGCGGCGGTCCTGCGCAACACGCTGCTGCAAGTCACCCTGGCGCGGCAAGCCTCCGAAGGGCAGCAGTCGAAAACCGAGATGGTCTATCAATATCTGACGGGTCCGCGATTCCGCCAGCGGATTGAGGCGATCGTCGAGGCTTTCTCCTCGATGCAGGAGGACCTCGATAAGGAACGCAAGGCAATCACGAAACAGTGGGCGAAGCGCGAAGAGCAGATCGAACGCGTCATGGGCGGCACGATTGGAATGTACGGCGACCTTCAGGGCATCGCCGGCAAGTCGCTGCAGGAGATCGAGGGGCTCGAGTTCCAGGCCTTGGAACTGGATCTCGACCCGAAACCGTGAGCGCCGGTGGATCGCGCGGCGCGGTTCATCGCAGTCCCGGCGGCTCAGAGTTTGAGGTGGGCGTACCGGTCTCGAATCGCGGCCAGCATCGGAGAGGCGGCATGCTGATAGTGGTCCGCGTGGCCCGCGTAGAGAAACCCGACCGCACGCTTCATGTTGAATCCCGAGAGAAGGGGCCGGACGACCCCTTTCGCCGCATAGCATGCGGGCATCACGGTTAGCCCTAAGCCGACTTGCACCAGCGCGAGGACTTGCTCGTCGTTGGTTCCGCGAAACGCAAAGAACGGGCGGACGCCCCGTTCCGTGAAGTGCCGGCTGGTTTCCGCGAGCACTTCGCAGTGCCGCCGCACGATCATGGTGTTGTCGGACAGGTCCTCCGCAGCGATGGTTGCCTTGCCCGCCAGGGGATGCCCACTTGGAATGGCGAGCGCATAGTGCTCCGTGAACAGCGGTTCCGCGGTGAAGCGATCCGAGTCGCGCCGCACGATCGTCAATGCCACGTCGACCTGTCCGCGGGAGAGGCGCTGCAGTAGCTCGCGCTCGTTGCCCGGGATGATTTCCAGGCGTTCCACTTCCGCCGACCGCTTGGCCGCCTTGACGGCATCGGCAATCTGGGACATCGGGTAGGTCGAGATCACGCCCAGGCGCAGGGCTCGAGCGGGCCGCATGTCGACCACCGCGGCCTCGGCCAGATTGAACTCGTTCTCGATCCGCCGAGCGTGGGCCGCTAGACGCGATCCGGCGTCCGTAATGTGCACCCGCTTGCTGGTTCTATGGAATAGAGAGGCGCCCAGCAGGCGCTCGAGCTTGCCGATGCCCACCGAGAGGGTCGGCTGGGCCACATTGAGCTGTTTGGCCGCCTTCGAGAAGCTCCCGCAATCGATGACGGCCAGAAAGTAGCGCAGGAGGTACCGGTCAATCATAGATACAGACTATGACTAGTCCATCGATCTTTCAATTTTATTATAGGATCGAAGCCGCGTAGCATGCCCGCAAGCAGTTTTTCGAGGAGGCCGCCATGTCAGCGCCGCTGATGGACTTCGGTTTGGGTGAAACGGCGGAAGCGATCCGCGAGACGACGGCGCGGTTCGCCGCCGAAAAAATCGCACCCGTGGCCGCCGCCATCGATGAAACCAATACCTTTCCGCGCGAACTGTGGCCCCAGATGGGCGACCTCGGCTTGCATGGCATTACCGTCGAGGAGGAGTGGGGCGGTCTCGGGTTGGGGTACCTGGAGCACGTCGTGGCCATGGAAGAGATTTCCCGAGCGTCGGGGTCCGTCGGTCTGTCGTACGGCGCACATTCGAATCTTTGCATCAATCAACTGCGGCGGTGGGCGAGTCCGGAACAGAAGAGAAGATATCTTCCCAAATTGATCAGCGGTGACCATGTCGGCTCGCTTGCAATGAGCGAGGCCGGCGCGGGTTCGGACGTGGTGTCGATGCAGCTCAAGGCCGAACGCCGCGGCGATCGCTTCGTGCTGAACGGCACGAAGTTCTGGATTACGAACGCGCCGGAGGCGGATACAGTGGTGGTCTACGCGCGCACCAGCGCCGCCGCCGGGGGGATATCCGCATTCATCGTCGAAAGGGGGACGCAGGGTTTCAGCGTTTCGAAGAAACTCGATAAGATGGGCATGCGGGGCTCGGATACCGCGGAACTTGTCTTCGAAGACTGCGAAATCCCCGCGGAGAACCTCATGGGCGCGCTGGACGGCGGTATCCGCATCTTGATGAGCGGACTGGACTACGAGCGCGCAGTGCTTGCGGCGGGCCCACTGGGGCTGATGCAGGCGTGCCTGGATGTCGTATTGCCGTATGTGCGTGACCGGAAGCAGTTTGGGCGCCCCATAGGCTCGTTTCAACTCATGCAAGGCAAGATCGCCGATATGTACGTTGCGTTGAGTTCTGCCCGCGCCTATGTGTATGCAATCGCGCGCGCGTGCGATGCCGGCAAGACGAATCGGATCGACGCGGCGGGTGCGATACTGCTGGCTTCCGAGAACTCGGTGCGGATTTGCCTCGAGGGCATCCAAGCATTGGGCGGTGCCGGCTATACGAAGGAATGGCCGGTCGAGCGCTACCTGAGAGATGCGAAACTCTATGATATCGGCGCCGGCACGAGCGAAATCCGCCGCTTTCTGATCGGCCGGGAGCTCATCGGCGAATGACGGCGTCGAAAAATGCACGGATGAACGGCGAGCTGGCGGCGGAGCTGCGCCGGCGCGTTGCCGCCGCCGCGCTTGGCGGCCCGGAAGCGATCCGCCGGCGCCATACCGAGCGCGGCAAACTGCTGCCACGCGAGCGTGTGGATCGGCTGTTGGATCCCGGATCGCCATTTCTCGAAATCGGCCAATTGGCCGCATTTGGAATCTACGATGACCAGGCTCCGGGCGCGGGCATCATCGCCGGCATCGGCCGCGTGGCCGGTCGCGAAGTCATGATCGTGGCGAACGACTCCACCGTCAAAGGCGGCGCCTACTTCCCGTTGACCGTCAAGAAACACCTCCGAGCCCAGACCATCGCGCGGGAAAATGCCCTGCCATGCATCTACCTGGTCGACTCCGGGGGAGCCAATCTGCCGTATCAGGCCGAAGTGTTCCCCGATCAAGATCATTTCGGGCGAATCTTCTTCAATCAGGCGCAGATGTCCGCGGAGGGCATACCGCAGATCGCGTGCGTGATGGGGAGCTGTACTGCGGGCGGCGCCTATGTGCCCGCGATGTCCGACGAGACCATCATCGTCAAGAACCAGGGCACTATTTTTTTGGCGGGACCGCCGCTGGTGAAGGCGGCGACCGGCGAGATCATCTCGGCCGAGGAATTGGGCGGCGCCGATACCCATGCCCGCCGGTCGGGCGTGGTGGACCATGTGGCCGAGAATGATGTACATGCGCTCAGCCTAGTGCGCGATATCGTCGGCCGGTTGAACAAGGTCAGAGAGCCGAGCGTCGAATTGCAGCCGCCGCGGCCGCCGAAGCTCGACCCCGCCGGATTGTATGATGTGATTCCGTCGGACGTTCGCGCGCCGTACGACGTGCGCGAGGTCATCAAGCGGATCGTTGACGGATCCGAATTGCACGAGTTCAAAGCCTTGTACGGCACGACGCTGGTCTGCGGCTTCGCGCATATCTGGGGAATCCCGATCGCCATTCTCGCCAGTAACGGCGTGCTTTTTTCCGAGAGCGCTCTGAAGGGGTCGCACTTCATCGAACTCGCGTGCCAGCGACGGATCCCGCTGCTGTTTCTGCAGAACATTTCGGGCTTCATGGTCGGCGGCAAGTACGAAGCGGGCGGAATCGCCAAAGACGGTGCGAAGCTCGTCACCGCCGTCGCCACCGCGTCCGTGCCGAAAATCACCGTGCTCATCGGCGGCAGCTTCGGCGCCGGCAATTACGGGATGGCGGGGCGCGCCTACTCGCCGCGCTTCTTGTTCAGCTGGCCCAACAGCCGCATCAGCGTCATGGGCGGCGAACAGGCGGCGTCGGTGCTGGCGACGATCAAGCGTGATGCCATGGAAGCACGCAATGAGGCGTGGACCGCGGACGAAGAGGCAGCATTCAAGGCGCCGGTACGCGCCCGTTACGAAGCGGAGGGCGATCCGTACTATGCGACTGCTCGGCTGTGGGACGACGGAATCATCGATCCTGCGCAAACCCGCGACGTCCTGGGCCTGGCATTCGCCGCCACCTTGAACGCTCCGATACCGCTTCGGCCGCACTTCGGCTTGTTTCGGATGTAGCACATGATCGAATCGCTGCTCATCGCGAACCGGGGTGAAATCGCCAGCCGCATCATTCGCACCGCCCGGCGGATGGGAGTGCGCACCATCGCCGCCTACTCGGCCGCCGATGCGAACGCGCCCTTCGTGAAGCAGGCGGACGCCGCCATCGCCATCGGGGCCGCACCGGCGCGCGAGAGTTATTTGTCCGCCGACAGGATCCTTGCCGCCGCCAAATCGAGCGGCGCGTCGGGGATCCACCCGGGCTACGGTTTTCTTTCGGAAAACGCCGAGTTCGCCGAGGCGGTGCAGAATGCCGGCCTCATTTGGGTCGGGGCTCCGCCGGCCGCGATTCGTGCAATGGGATTGAAGGATGCGGCCAAGGCGCTGATGATGCGCGCCCAGGTGCCCGTGACCCCTGGATACCTGGGGGCGGATCAGGACCCGAAAGCGTTGAAGAGTGAAGCCTCTGCCATCGGGTACCCCATACTCATCAAGGCCGTCGCCGGCGGCGGCGGCAAAGGCATGCGGCGTGTCGAGGGGGTGTCGGGTTTCGACGAGGCCCTTGCGTCCTGCCGGCGCGAGGCCGCGGCGGCGTTCGGTGATGATCGCGTCCTGATCGAAAAATACATACGCTCGCCACGCCACATTGAAGTGCAGGTCTTCGGCGACACCCACGGGCAAATCGTTCACCTGTACGAACGCGACTGCTCGCTGCAGCGCCGCCACCAGAAAGTGATCGAGGAAGCGCCGGCGCCTGGCATGGACGCCGAGACGCGCGAGTTCGTCTGTTCGATCGCGGTGAAGGCGGCGCGGGCGGTGAACTACGTTGGCGCGGGCACCATCGAGTTCATCGCGGATGCCTCCCAGGGACTGCGCGCCGACAAAATCTGGTTCATGGAGATGAACACGAGGTTGCAGGTCGAACATCCGGTCACCGAGGCGATAACCGGCCAGGACCTCGTCGAATGGCAGTTGCGAGTGGCCGGCGGCGAACCGTTGCCGCGCGCACAACAAGATCTGCGGATCGACGGCTGGGCCATGGAGGCGCGGCTGTACGCCGAAAATCCGACGGCGGGCTTTCTGCCGTCCACCGGCCCTCTTCGGCATCTCCGGCTACCCTTGGGGCTCCGTGTCGATAGCGGCATCGAGGAGGGCGGCGAGGTCACCGGCTACTACGATCCGATGATCGCGAAATTGATCGTCCACGCTCCCAACCGCAAGGCGGCAGCCCGCAAACTGGCCGCTGCCTGCGCCGGCGTCGAGGTCTGGCCGGTGCGAACCAACGCCGCGTTTCTCGCACGCGTGGCCGGTGATGCCGCGTTCGTCGCGGGTGACGTCGATACGGGCTTCATCGAGCGGCGTGCCGCGACATTGATACCGGCGTCCGAACCCTCCGTAGAGGTGGTGCGGGCGGCGGCCCGCGCACTCGTACAGGAGCGCGGACTGGAACCTGGACCCTGGAGCAACCTGACCGGCTTTCGCCAGAACACCCCGGCATTTACGCAGGTCGATGTCGCCGTGGGCACCACCCCTTATTTCGTGGCGCTGGATCCCGCGCAACGTCCGGAGCCGGTGTCGATCGCGAGCATCGACGGTCAGCGGGTGTTGTTTCGGCGCGGCGAGGCATGGCCCTTCGGCCTGCCCGACAGCGTTCGAGTTGCCGGCGCCGTCGCAGTATCGGACGGCGCGCTACAGTCGCCGATGCCGGGCCGCATTGTCAGCGTGGCGGTGCGCCTGGGGCAGATCGTGACCAAGGGTCAGACTCTCCTCACGCTCGAGGCCATGAAAATGGAGCACGCGCTGATCGCACCGTTCGACGGCACGGTCGGCGAATTGTCGGTGGCCATCGGAGACCAGGTCGCGGAAAACGTCACGTTGGTGCGAATCGCAAGCCCTTCTTAAGGGCCACAAGTAACGGCTTAAAAGGCCGCCTCCTCGAGCGCCATCATCGAAGCCTTGCCGGACTTGATGGCGTACAACAGGGCGCCGACCTGGGGCAGGATGCGATCGACGTAGAAAGCCGCCGTCGTTCGTTTGGCTTTGTAGAACGCGGCGTCTTCGCCGGCGGCGCCGGGCAGTTTATCGGCAGCGACCTTGGCCATGCGCACCCACATGTATCCGAGCGCCACCAATCCGAGCATCCGCAAATAATCCGTGGAAGCCGCACCGGCTTCTTCCGGATCGCTGAAGCTCTTCTGAGCGACGAAGCCGGTGGCAAGCTGCAGCGCGCCGAAGGCCTTTGCCAATGATTGCACCAGCGTGCCCACCTCCGGATCCGTGCCGTGTGTCTCGATGAATTCGGCGACGGGATGGAAGAA
Source organism: Gammaproteobacteria bacterium (assembly GCA_034667965.1). Lineage (GTDB taxonomy): Bacteria > Pseudomonadota > Gammaproteobacteria > Steroidobacterales > Steroidobacteraceae > Bog-1198. The sequence continues at coordinate 14,786 of JAXDQI010000153.1, read as the reverse complement.
CCGGCGCAGCGACCGTCCCATGTTCGCCGGCAACTTGCGCCCAACCAGGTCCAGTGCCTGCACGCCGTTCGTTCCTTCATAGATCATCGCGATGCGCGCGTCGCGCACGAATTGTTCCATGCCGTGATCGACGATGAAGCCGTGGCCACCGTAGGTCTGCAACCCAAGATTGGCGGCCTCGAATCCTAAATCCGTGAACAGCGCCTTCACCACGGGTGTCATCAACGCGATGAAGTCTTCCGCTTCCGCCCGCTCGGGCGACTCCGGCAGCCGTTCCATGCGATCGAGCGCGTTTGCGACCCACACGCCGAGGGCACGGCAACCTTCATTGTAGGCGCGCATGGTCATGAGCATCCGGCGCACGTCGGGATGGACGATGATGGGATCGGCGGGCTTCCCGGGATGCTTGGCGCCCGAGAGCGAACGGCCCTGCAGCCGATCCCTGGCATAGGCGACGGCGCTCTGATACGCCACCTCGCCTATACCCAAGCCCTGAGTGCCCACCGACAGGCGTTCGCTGTTCATCATGACGAACATCGCGCGCATGCCCTTGTGCGGTTCGCCCACCAGGAATCCGGCGGCCTCATCGAACGAGATCTGACAGGTCGCGGACGCCTTGATGCCCATCTTGTGCTCGATCCCCGTGCACTTGACGCCGTTGCGTGGACCGACGCTTCCGTCGGCATTCGGCAGAAACTTCGGCACGACGAACAGACTGATCCCTTTTATTCCCGCCGGCGCATCCGGCATGCGGGCGAGCACCAAGTGGATGATGTTCTCGGTGAGATCATGTTCACCCGCCGAGATGAAAATCTTCGAGCCGGTTATGCGGTAGCTGCCATCGGCCTGCGGCACCGCTTTGGTACGCAGTAGTCCGAGATCCGTGCCGCAATGCGATTCGGTCAGGCACATCGTGCCCGCCCAGGTGCCATCGACCAGTTTCGGCAGGTACAGGTTCTTGAGCGAGTCCGAGCCGTGGCTCTTCAGTGCGAGATAGGCGCCATGTGAGAGACCCGGATACAGCCCGAACGATAAATTGCAGCCGCAGATCATTTCCTCGACCAGCTTGGCAGCGCTCTGCGGCAGCCCCTGGCCGCCGTACTCTGGATCCGAACTGAGCGCACCCCAGCCGCCGTCGACGAAGGCTTTGTACGCCGCCTTGAATCCCTTCGGTGTGCGCACCACACCATCCTCGTAACGGCATCCCTCGGCGTCGCCGCTGGCGTTCAAGGGAAGCAGAGTCGCGCTGATGAACTTGCCAGCTTCCTCGAGAATGGTATTCAGAAGGTCCGGCGTCATCTCTTCGAGGCCCGGCAATTTTGCGAGTGCCGTGCTGTCGTGCAGCTCGTGAATCACGAAGCGCATGTCGCGAAGCGGCGGGGTGTAGATTTGCATAGGTTAGATTTCCTGCTAATTCCGCAAGGGCTTGCCGGTCGCGAGCAGATGCTCGATCCGCGCCAGCGTTCCCGGTGTCTTCATCAGCCGCATGAACGCGGTGCGCTCCAACGTGAGCAATTGGTCTTCATTCACGAGGTCGATGGGGTCCGCAGGGCCGCCGGACAGGACCTCCGCGAGAGCCCCGCTCACCACCATGTCGTGATCCGTCGCCATGCCCCGATGGTGAAAACCCTCTGCGGCCATGGTGAAGGCGAGCTTGCCCGCAGCGCCGGGGAGTTTCAGTTCGACCGGCTTGGGGGGAACGTAATTCGCCGCCAGCTCGAGCGCACGCGCCTTCGCGTCCGCCAACAGCCGATAGCGATTCATGGTGATGCCGTCCTCGGGACGCAGGAACAGCAGCTCCTTGGCCTGCGCGGCGGATTTCGACACGGTTGCCGTACTCACCGTCTCGAATACCTTGGATGGCGCCGGCATCGGACCGCGCGGCAACAAGCCGCTGGTCGACCAGCGGGTCAACATTTCCTTACAGCCGCCCCAGCCCGGCACCACGCCCACCCCGCACTCGACCAGACCGATGTAGCTTTCGGCATGGGCTTGCACTGAGTCACTGTGCAGCAGGATCTCGCAGCCGCCTCCGAGCGCCATGCCCGCGGGGGCGCTGACGACGGGAAACGGGGCATATTTCAGCGCCTTGTAGGTTTGCTGGCCGGCCGCGATCAATTTCTCGATCTCGCTCCATGCCGCAATGTTGGCCGCGAAGATCGCCAGACCGAGATTGGCGCCCACCGAAAAATTCCGCCCCTCGTTGTAGATCACGAGCGCCTTGTACTTCTCTTGGACCAGGGGAATGGTCTTGCTCAGCAGCGCGATCACCGAGTCGTCGAGGGAATTGCTCTTGCCGGTGAATTCGAAACACAAGACGCCGTCGCCGATGTCCCACACGGCGGCGGACCCGTTCTTGAGCACCGGCTTCGCCACTCGTTTGATGTCCTCGAGCATGATCACGCCGTCAGGCCGATGCAGGTCGTAATACGAGCGGTCGGCGCCGAGGTACTGTCTGCGGCCTTCGTGAAGGCGGTAAAAGCCCTTATCCTCCGCCGCTTTGAGCAGCTCGGGGACCGACAGCCCGTCCTGTTCCAGTCGGTCAGCGAGCCACCTCGCGCCCAGCTTGTCGACGAGTTCGAATGGTCCCCACTGCCAGTTGTAGCCGAGGCGCATGGCCTCATCGATGTCGGGAATATTATCCGAGGCCTCAGGGATCAGCGCCGCCGCATAGGCGAGCGTTCGTCCGAGTACGCGCCATGCGTATTGGCCGATCTTGCCGGGGGATGAGAGTAGAGCGCGCAAGTCCTTCGACGCACCAGCGAGTTCCGGAAGGTCTTGCTTTTGCTCGGGACGGTAGACACCGGAGGCAAGGTCGATGGCCTCTTTGACTTTGCCGCCGCCGGCGCGATTCAAGCGGTAGAAACCGCCCTTGCCCTTGCGCCCGATGTAGCCGTCGGCAATCATTTTTTGAATCAGCGGCAACTCGCGGTTCGCGGCGTGAAAAGGGTCCGTCGGCGGCAGCGATTTGGCCAGGCTCGCGTTGATGTGCGGCATCAAGTCGAGACCGACCAGATCGATCAAACCGAATACGCCGGTTTTCGGTATGCCCATGGGCTTGCCGATCACGGCGTCGGCCTCTTCGACCGTTAACCCAAGATTGATGGCCTCGATCACCCCCACTTGCAGCCAATAGACGCCCAGACGGTTGGCGATGAATCCCGGGCTATCCTTGCAGCGGATGACGCTCTTCCCCAGTACGCGATCCGCAAACTGAGCGACGGTATCGGCCAAGTGTGGATCGGTCTTGGCGCTGGTCACGATTTCCAGCAAGCGCATGTAGCGCGGTGGATTGAAGAAGTGCGTGATGAGAAAGTCGCGCGCAAATGCGTCCCCCAACCCCTTGGTCAGTGTTGCGAGGGGAATGGTCGATGTATTGGACGACACCGCCGTGCCCGGCCGGCGCACAGCTTCGAGCTTCTTGTACAACGCCTGTTTCACGTCCAGGCGCTCGACCACCGCCTCGATGATCCAGTCGCTCTGCGCCGCCTGCGAGAGATGATCGTCGATGTTGCCGGCGGTCACGAGCTTGGCCGCGCGCGACGACATGAAGGGCGCGGGCTCGGTCTTCAGCATCTTGGCGATCGCGCCCTCGGCCAGTGCATTTCGATTGGCGGCGCCGTCGGGAATGATATCGAGCAGAAGTACGGGCACTCCCGCGTTGGCAAATTGAGCGGCGATGCCGGCGCCCATGACTCCGGCGCCGATGACGGTGGCTTTATGGATGTGTTGCATGGAAAACGCTCCTCTAGACCCGCTCGAGGATCGTGGCAATGCCCTGACCGCCGCCGATGCATTGGGCGGCCAGCGCATAGCGGCCGCCGACGCGCTGCAAAAGAGTCGCCGCTTTGCCGACGATACGCGCTCCGGTGGCGCCCAGCGGATGCCCGAGGGCGATCGCTCCACCATCGATGTTGAGAGTCTCGTCCCGAATTCCGAGATCGCGGGCGCAGGCGAGCGCTTGGCTCGCAAAGGCCTCGTTCAATTCGACCACGTCGATGGCCGACATCTCCAGTTTTGCGCGCAGCAGGGCTTTTTGCGTTGCGCCTACCGGGCCGATACCCATGATGTCCGGCGCGCAGCCGGCGACCGCGACGCTCACGATGCGGGCGAGCGGAGTGAGCCCATGTGTCTCCGCGTAATCCTCGCTGCACACCAGCACGGCCGAAGCGCCGTCGGTCAGCGGAGACGAAGTGCCGGCGGTGACGGTGCCGGTCTGCGAGAAGGCGGGTTTCAATTGAGCAAGGCCGGCCGCCGTGGTGTCCGGACGAATGCAGCCGTCGCTGTCGACCGTGCCGCTCTTGGTGATGATGGGCACTATTTCGTTTGCGAAATTCCCCGCCTTGGCGGCGGCTGCGGCACGTTGCTGGCTGCGCACCGCAAAGGCTTCTTGTTGCTCTCGGCTGATGTGCCACTTGCCCGCCACATTCTCGGCGGTATCGCCCATGCTGATATAAGCGGCCAGTTTCGCCTGGAGCTCGGGGTTCGGCATGGGATTGAATCCCGACATGGGGATGCGAGTCATGCTCTCGACGCCGGCCGCGATGAACACGTCGCCCGCATCGAGTTGAATCTGGCCCGCGGCGATATGGATCGATTGCATCGACGAGCCGCAAAATCGATTGACCGTCATCCCGGCCACCGATTGCGGCAGCCCGGCCAGCAGCCCGATCAAACGGCCTACGTTGAAACCCTGTTCACCCTCGGGAAACGCGCAGCCGACGATGAGGTCCTCGATGTCCTGCGGCCTGACGTTGGTGCGATTGATCAGAGAAGCAACCACCTGCGCAGCGAGATCATCGGGGCGCACGCGGGTCAGGGCACCCTTGTTGGCCAGGGTGAAGGGTGAGCGGGCGTAGCCTGCAATGACGACATTTTTCATTCTCGATACTCCGATTGCGTTATTTAGCCTGTCGCACGCTTCGCGCCGTTTCCGAGCGCTGCGAGCGCGATGTGAGTCTGAGCTTCAACGTCGCGTAGTTCGCCCAACGCCTCGTCGAGGGCGACCCGCTGATCCTCGAGTTGAACGATGCGGTCGTGCACAGCTTTGAGCAGCAGCCGAAGCTGTTTCGCCTGGGTGGGATCAACATCGTAGAGATCGAGATATTCCTTGATCTCGCGCAAGGTAAACCCGAGCTTCTTGCCGCGCAGGATCAGGATCATGCGGGCTCGATCGCGCAGCGTGTAGACGCGATTGTTGCCGGCGCGCCGCGGCGAGATGAGACGCTTGTCCTCATAGAACCGGATGGTGCGTGCGGTCACGCCCAAGTCGAGCGCAAGCTGGGTCACGGAATAGAACTGTCCCGCCGACTCTGCTTGGGCTTCCTTCAGTGAGCCGGAACCTAACGTATACGTTAACTCCATGGCGCATAGGATAACCTAGATGTGGGACGGTGCCAACCGGGGCTCGGTCAAAGCTTGTGCGTGGACAACAACAGGCTGGTTTCCGTGCCGGAAATCCCCTCGACGCGCCTGATTCGGCCTAATACCTGATCGAAGGACTGTAGGGTGTCGGCGCGGATTTCGGCCACCAGATCCCAGCGCCCATTGGTGGTGTACAGGGTGACGATGGCCGGATCGCCCCGTAAAGTGCGCAGGACCGGTTCGATCCGATTGCCTTCGACCGCAATGGTCATGAGGGCGACGATCCCTTGCTCGTCGATTTTCGGTCGTAAACGAATCGTGTATCCGGCAATGATGCCGTCCCGCTCCAGCTTTGCGAGCCGGTTCTGGACGGTCCCACGGGCGACTTTCAAAGACTTCGCCAGCGACGCGGCCGGCACGCGCGCGTTCTCCCGCAGCAGTCCGATCAGTTTGCGATCGAGGTCATCCATCCGACTTGCCGCTCCCTTAAGCGTTTCGGCGGAAACGCGTGAGTTGTGGGCATTATGCCATTTATATCTGGCGAAATGCGCAAACCGTGCCGCAATTTGTGCAGTCTGCTGTCTTCTTGTTGGCTCCGCCGATGGCGATCATAGGCGGGCCCACCCGGGCTTCAGGGAGCTTCATCCATGATCGACTACATCGGCGTCAGCGACATTCTGCGGCTCGTCACTCGGATCGGCACGGGTGCGTTCATCGAGCGATTGGCGAACGAGATCGAGCATGACTATCGCCGTTGGAGCGAGTTCGAGAAATCCGCGCGGCTTGCGAGCCACTCCGCCGTCGGTGTCATAGAACTGATGCCTACCAGCGATGGGCGACTGTATTCCTTCAAATACGTCAACGGTCATCCAAAGAACACCGCCGCCGGACTTCTCACTGTCACGGCATTCGGCGTGCTTGCCGACGTGCAAACCGGCTATCCGTTGCTGCTCTCGGAACTCACCGTCACCACCGCCTTGCGTACGGCGGCGATGTCGGCGCTTGCGGCGCGGCATCTCGCGCGGTCGAACAGTCGCGTAATGGCGCTCATCGGCAACGGCGCTCAGAGCGAATTTCAGGCCATCGGATTTCATCGGATCGTGGGGATACGCGAGTTGCGGTTATTCGACACCGATCCGAAGGCAACGGCAAAGCTCGAGCAGAATCTGCGGGCGATGCCCGAACTTCATGAGCTGCGCATCGTCCGCGCCGCCTCCACGGCGGACGCCTGCAAAGGCGCCGACATTGTCACGACCGTCACTGCGGACAAGCGAAACGCGGTCATTCTGACGCCGCCAATGATTGCACCCGGCATGCATTTGAACGCTGTCGGTGGGGATTGCCCCGGCAAGACCGAATTGCACCCTGACCTATTGCGCATGCCCGGCCTTCGCGTGTTCGTCGAATACGAGCCGCAGTCGCGGATCGAAGGCGAGATTCAGCAGATGAGTTCGGAGTATCCGGTGACGGAATTCGCCGACCTCGCGCGTGGCACGGCGCAAGGGCGCACGGATCCGGGAGAGATCACGGTGTTCGATTCGGTCGGATTTGCGCTCGAAGACTATTCCGCGTTGCGATTCCTGCATTCTCTGCTGAAGGAAGAACGGGGCGGCGCACGCCAAATCGATCTGGTGCCCGAACTCGACAATCCGAAGGATTTGTATGGTGGTACGTTGGGGCAGGGCGCCCGATCGTGTATCCGCAAGTCGGCATGAGCATCGTCATGAACAACCGTGTCTCTCTCATAGGCGCTCCGAGCGATATCGGCGCCGGTACTCGCGGAGCGTCGATGGGGCCGGAGGCCCTGCGCGTCGCCGACATCCGGATCATGCTGGAATCGCAGGGCCTCAATGTGTGCGATCGCGGCGATTTGCGCGGACCCGCAAATCCCGTGCGAGGACCGGTGGACGGTTATCGACACTTGGGTGAGGTGACCGAATGGAATCGCGCGGTCCACGACGCGGTATACGGAGAGCTCGCCGATTCCCGCATGCCCATACTGCTCGGCGGCGACCATAGCCTGAGCATCGGTTCCATCAGTGCGACCGCGCGATATTGCCGTGAGCGGGGACGCAAGCTGCGCGTGCTGTGGTTGGATGCTCATGCCGACTTCAACACCAACGTGCTCACGCCCAGCGGCAACATTCACGGCATGCCCGTTGCTTGCCTGTGCGGCCACGGACCCAAAGAGCTCATCGAGATGTCCGGACGTGTTCCGGCATTACAGGCGGCGAGCATCCGGCAAATTGGCATTCGCAGCGTCGATCAAGGAGAGAAGCGTTTCGTTCATGAAGTCGGTCTCGAGGTGTTCGACATGCGCTTCATCGACGAGACCGGTATGCGCCAAACGCTCGCGAACGCACTGGAGTCACTCGATCGCGACACCCACCTCCACGTGAGCTTCGATGTCGATTTTCTGGATCCTGAAATCGCGCCCGGCGTCGGAACCACTGTGCCGGGAGGTCCGTCCTATCGGGAAGCGCAGCTGTGCATGGAGATGATCGCGGATACGGGTCTGCTGGGATCGCTCGACATCATGGAGTTGAATCCCTCGCTCGACCTGCGCAATCGAACGGCGATGGTCGCGGTCGATCTGGTCGCCTCGCTGTTCGGCAAGAGCACTTTGATGCGCCGGGAAACTACGCAGGCGCCATCGTTTTTGCGCGCGGTCTGACAGCATTCTCGAGGCGAACCATGATAGCATCAGCGCCCCCACGCGCTCTGCCGCGATGGGGACGGCTCGGGGCATGGCGCAGTCTGGTAGCGCATCTGGTTTGGGACCAGAGGGTCGCAGGTTCGAATCCTGTTGCCCCGACCAATTTTAAAAAAAATTGTTCCGTGGCAATTCGGCATCGATATTGCCATCCGGGTCGAACCTGCGACATAAGACAAGCAGGTTCGACAACTTGGCCGAAGGCCAAGTTGAACGCCGGCGGCTTTGGGCCGGCGACCCCGGAGGGGCGAGGCGCAGCGCCGAGTAATCCTGTTGCCCCGACCAATTTCACACAAAAATTTTCCGTGGCGACCGGCCTGCGAGTCGGCGCACCATCCAAACTTGATTGAACCCACCAATTAGTCGGCTTGACCGCCAGCTTGGCGGCGGGCCTTATATAGCAAGACGGCAACTGGTCGTCGTCCGAATCGCCCGGATCTCGCACAGTTGCACAGTTGCACTGATGCTCGTCACGCTTTGCGGTAGAAATCATCTCGGGAATCGCCTCCGCTACGTGATCCCCCATTCTGCCAACTTCATCACCTTCAGAAACCCATGCTTTCGCCGATAGCCGGGTATGCGCCACTAATGCAAAACAAGGCGCGAGCATCGATTTGGCTGGGAGTTCAGAAGCATGAAAAAAGCTGTGGCATGCGCGCTATTTGGCGCAATCGCGTTTAGTTCAATGTCGGGATGCGGAGGCGCTGGTTCCGGCGCGAGCGCACCGGCGGCACCGCCGCCACCCGCTGCCGTGACCGGGGTTCAGACCCCGAAGTCCGTTTCCGTCGTGACCGCAACCTAAGGCGCGCAGCTCATGTATACAACAAAATGCATCCATGCCGCCATTGCAGCGTCCTGTCTTCTGGGCACCGTCCAGGCGGCACCTCCTTCGGCCTCTCCCTACGTCACCGATCCGCAAAGCGAGTACGTGCAGGATACGACGGCGGATAGCATCTCCAGCCTGAATATGGTGCTCTGCATTGTCGGGTCGATGGGCGCCGGATCCATGGTCAACGCAGGTCCGTACATCGCTCTCGTCGACATGAACAAATGCGACTCCAAGAAGGCGAGCGGCGCCGCGGCCGGCGCGACCAACTATGCCACCGCGGTCCTCGACGTCACGCGCGCCTCCAACAACGATCCCATGCTCGGCAAGGTATGGCTTTCGATGAGCGAAGAGGGCAATGCGGTGGATGTGTTCATCCACTTGTCGGCGACCGAATCCCCGTCATCCACGCAGCCATATGGATTGTTCCGCCTCGACTACCTCGGTAAGAAGAACGGCGTCGTCGGCTTCAATGGCTTCGTCGACTCGCAGGCGAGTTCGATCAGCCAATACGAAACCGGCAACAACTCCAACAACACCGCGATGGCCCTCTCGGCCACTTCCACGACGGCGGGAGCGGGCACGATTACCGCGGCGGGTAGTCCGACATTCGACTTCGCGTACGACGCGACCCACTTTCGGCGCAGCGACGGCACCAACGACCAATGCTTCGATCGGTCGAAGGCAAATGCGCAGGTATCGGTATGGCAATATGGGACTTACAATGCGCTCGACGGTACTCGCGTCGACATGGCCCATCCCGGGTTTCCGATCGAAGCGTCCTACGCCGGCGTTTCGTACTATGGGTTCGCGAATTATTGGGGCATCAACTTCCAGGGTTTGGATCTCAACACGATCCCGGACGCTCAGCCGATCTCCGGCCTGACGGTCACCGATCAACGGCCTTCCAACAAGACCAGCTACACGCTGTCCAAAGTGGGCGGCAAGCTGACGAAGTGGACGCAGGTGGCGACGAAGCTGGATTCGCTCAACAACATTCCAATTACAGTCAGCGGCGACTTGACCGGCCTCACCGACAACAGCGCGGTGACCGGCTCTCAGTGGCAAATGCAATGGAGTTCAACCACCCATGCATTCACCGTCATCGGTCAACAGCAGTGCGACAGCAGTGGTTGCCGCACAACGCCCCTGTCACCGGTCGCCAATGTCACCGCCAGCTCGTTCAACGGCAGGCCGATTTCCGGATGGGCCGATTCTTACGGAGGCAACATCACGATTCCGTCGACGGGTGCTCCGCATGTGTTTTCCGACCCGGTCTACTACTACCTGCAATCAACCGTGATTCCCGGGACCGCCGCCTTGAGTCTTTATTGTCTGAGTCAGTGTCCGACGGCCGCGTCTTTGGCGGCTTTTAAAGTGGGCAGCCCCCAGGGTTCGCCATTTGGAAACGGTACCGATCAGCAGTGGTTCACGGCGCCCGCGGCCAATACGGTGAGCTACTCGTTCGACGCCGGCGGCTTGGAGGATAGCTCGGGCGGCGCTACGCCGTCCTTGGTGCTCGAACAAGCCAGTCAGTATCCACAGGGTTCGATGTACGCCCAAAACGGCATCAACACGGGACGGCTATTCGATACGCCGTTGCTCAGCACGAATTGCCCAATGACGACCCCCGGCATCGTATGCGAACCCGCCAGTCCGTCGAGCTATTACACCTGGGCCACGGGCCCGCAGCAGTGGCAACAGTCGCTGTGGTTGAGCAATGGGACGGCCGTGGTAGCCCTCGATGCACCGCAGAACATTTCATACACCGTCCCGAATGACCCCGCCGTGTATGGCAGCTACGCCGGCTTGCCCATCCTCCTGCAGTTCAACGGCTTCGGTAATTTGTATGGGATACCGGGTAGTTGCGTGGATCCAGTCAACAACGACGCGGTGCCATGTACTGCGAACGCTCGTTACGTGCCCCTGTTCTCTATTCCCGATGGCGCGACCATGACCTTACCGAATCCCTCGACTCCATTGATCGTCAAGGCGCTGAATGCGGAAATACGGCTGAAGAACCTGGGTGCGAACGCCGCCGCTTGCGCCTCGATGACGCTTGCGGGCATCGCGCCGCCCACCGGCGGAACGCATGACCCCAGCAACAGCGCCGATTCGTTCTACATCGGGGTCAAGCCGACGGTCACGGCGTCACCGAAAGTGATCGACGGGGACGTTCAGCCTTAGCCGGGCGTGGGGACGACGGAGTGGCGGCGACTCTCGGGTTACCGGGCGCCGCCACCGCCCGCGCTTTCGGGCTCGCCACAGCGCGTTGCCGGGGATACCATCCGCCCATCGTGTGGGCGGGGCGGCGAAAGAACGATTAGGCTTCAATTGCCGAAAAAGTCCTATATAATCCGCGCGCACTTCCGATTCGGTTTGCTTGGGACCCGAGCATCGGGCTGGAAAATACGTTTGGCGCTCTAAGTTTTTGTTTTGTAAGGCGCCCGTAGCTCAACCGGATAGAGCACCGGCCTTCTAAGCCGGCGGTTGCAGGTTCGATTCCTGCCGGGCGCGCCACCTCGTCTCGGCAGCATGACGATGGTGGACGTAGCTCAGCTGGTAGAGCCCCGGATTGTGATTCCGGCCGTCGCGGGTTCGAGTCCCGTCGTCCACCCCACCTTTAAGATGGGTGCGTTGCGGAAGTGCGTTTTGGGGGTAAAGGTTTCTTGTGCGGGCCGTTAGCTCAGCTGGTAGAGCAGTTGACTCTTAATCAATTGGTCGTAGGTTCGATCCCTACACGGCCCACCAATTCCACATGAATATCAGCAATTTAAGATGCATCGATTCGTCGTTTGAACGACGATCCCGGTGGTGTTACCTTAGTAATACCTGACGTTGGGAGAAGTTATGAGTACCCCTGTAGCGACCACACTCAAGATCGCCGCCGACCTCAAACGACGGGTCGTAGCGGCAGCCAAAGCAGCTGATAAATCGCCCCACGCATTTATGCTGGAGGCGATTGAGCACCAGACTCAACTGGACGAACAGCGCCGAGCATTTGTTGCCGAAGCAATGGCTGCGCGCTCCGAAGCGCTCACGAGCGGCGAGGGGTTCGCAGCAGCTGCCGTGCATCGCTACATGGCTGCTCGCGTCCGTGGCGACCGGGCAGCGCGACCGAAAGTGCGCACGTGGCGGAAGTAGTCTACTCTCGACACGCATTTGCCGACCTGGAGCGATTGGCTGATTTTCTCGTTAAGGATGTACCAAAGGCTGCCGTCGCAGCGATTGACGTCATTCGCGACGGGATCGAGATTCTTGGGCGACATCCGTTGGTGGGCCGGCCATGTGAGGAGGGGCTGAGGGAACTCTTGATCTCCTACGGCAAGAGTGGCTATGTGGCGCTCTATAGCTATGAGCAACGGCACGATATCGTGTTGGTGCTCGCAATTCGTCATCAGCGGGAAGCTGGCTATTCGACGTAGAGCGACCACGAATAACCATTCCGAGTCGATCTGTTCGCATCGTGGCCCCAAGAGTAAACCTAACCTGGGGTTAAGGAAATTTGCGCGCGGGGCCGCATTTTGATGAGCTCCTCGAGGTCAAGGACACCTAGCCCCTGGCTATGCAGGAAGTGGGAATGGCGGTGAACTCCTGGACGCCGCTAGTGCTGCTGGGCGACCTTGGCCTACTTGGCGCGCATCAAGGTGAGTGCTCCCATGGACAGGGCGAGGAAAAGGCCGAAGCCGGCGGCGACGTCATTGACGGGCACACCGATGAACGAGACGGCAGCATAGCCGCTCACCAGCGCGAGCATGCTCAAGTTCTCGAAGAAGTTTTGAATCGCGATCGCGGAGCCCACTCCAGCGCCGTCGTTGCCTTGCTTTTGCAAGAGGGCATCCAGAGGGACCACGAAGAAACCGCTGCAGATGCCCACCAATGCCATGAGGACGAAGGCATACGGCAAGCTATGAACGAAGGACAATAGGCACACGCCCACGCCGATCAGGACGCCGGCGGGAAGCGCTCGATGCACGACTTCAAGGCGGACGAAGCGGGCCGCAAGCGCGGCACCCACCACGATACCGGCGGCCACCATCGCAGTCAGGAACGCCGGCAATCGATTATTCGTCACCTTGAGCGCCACCGGCACCCAAGCGATGACGAGGAAGCGCAGTGCGGCGCCGGCGCCCCAGAAGAGCGCCGTGCCAGTTAGGGCAAGTCGACTGCGGGGCTTCTCCAGGAGTAATCGGGTCTGCACAGCAAACACCTTGACGCTGCCGATTAGGGAGAAACGCGCCATAGCGACCGTCCGCTTCACGCGCGGAATGCACACTGCGATCAACGCGGCGGCAGCATAGCAGCCGGTTATCGCGCTCAGGGCACCGTCGATGCTCCAATCCGTCAATGCGCCACCCGCGATGGCGCCGAGCAGAATCCCAGCCACTGTAGATCCCTCGATGAGGCCGTTGGCTTTAACCAGGTGCTTCGGTGCAGTGAGTTCGCCCAAGATGCCGTACTTGGCCGGCGAATACGCAGCCGCGCCGCATCCGACCACGGCGTAGCCTATGAACGGATTCACATTGAGGCACATGCTCAATGCACCGACAAATTTGACGACGTTGGCCAGGAGCATCACCCGCCCTTTGGGCCACGCATCGGCAAGAACGCCTACAAAAGGGGCGAGCAGGATGTAGGTGGCCACGAAGAAGGCTTGCAGAAGCGGCCCGCTCCACGGAGGAAAGTGGCCCTTGCGCACGAGCGCGAGCGCGGCAAAAAGGAGTGCGTTGTCCCCCAATGCCGAAAGAAACTGAACGCTCAGGGTCGCGCTCATGCCGAGCGACCAAAGGCCGGAGGGCTTGGGCGCGCGCTTGGAAGCGCGGGAAGAGTGGCTCTCAGCGCGAAATCGGCTGATCATTCATGTACGCCAGGGCCGCCGTCCGAATCGCATCGGATTGGATCGGGTAGGTAGGCAGTATCGTCGCCACGTCGCGGTAAACAGGTCCATATTAGTGCTGCGCAGCTATCAATCGACCTCGATGCCGACCAGCGCCTCGAAAGGGACGCCCGCGGAATCAGGGCATGACCTACCATTTGTTAGGTTCGTTATGCACGTGCGCGCGGAAAACACTTGGCCGCCGGGCGGCGGATTGCACACGCCAAACTGATGGGGGTGCAGATCGGATGTGCGGCGAATCATAAATCTGCTAGCGGCCTCTCCGCCGCCTGTTCATCCTGCACATGAAGTCCCGCAATCAGCTCGCCGAGATTGGCCGACAGCGATTCGAGCGTCGACTTGGACAGTCCCATCAGGGCCTCGGGAATCAAGCCCTCAGCGGGGCCCGGTGCGACCTTGAGAATCTTGGCGGCGCTCTTCGTGACCGTGAGGCCGACGCGGCGCTGGTCATGCTCCGATCGCGTCTTGACAATATATTCGTGCGCCACGAGTTTCTCGACCAACTGGCTGCAGGTTGTTTGATGAATGGAGAGGCAATGTGCGAGATCGGAAACGCCGATTCCCGGCGAAGAATGCACCTCATGCAGCAACCACAATTGCGACCCGGAAACTCCGCAGGTCTCTTCGACTTGGCGGAAATGATGCCGGACAGAGCCGTAAATCAGCCTGAATTGCTTCAATACGTCGAGCGTCAGCTGCTTATGTCGCTGCAGGTTGTGAGTGCGTGCCGCAACCCGCGGCTCCCTTTCGGTGCGCAAGATTTACTTCCGTACTGATGTATAATGATGTAAATATAATGGAGATCAATGAATCGGTACATTAAAATGGCGACATTGTGATGCAGTCGTGATTTTCTCTGCGCCCACCATACTTCGAAAACGGAAGGACAGTTGCAACGCACCCAAACAATCGGGCCATGAAACGAGCGATCTGATCCGCCCGAACAAGCGAAGCCGGCGGATCTGGTGACCGAGAACAATCCCGAT
>JAXDQI010000152.1:0-2868 GCA_034667965.1 Gammaproteobacteria bacterium | reverse complement strand
GCGTTCTTTTCCTTGACCAGATTGCTGACCGCGAGCGCAACACCGGAGTTCGGCGTGTCGGCAATGGCATCAACCTTGTCGGCATCGATCCACTGCCGCGCAATATTGACCCCGACATCGGGCTTGTTCTGATGATCGCCGCTCAGCACGTCGATCTTCCAGCCTTTGGCGAGAAGGCCGGAGTCCTGCACCGCCATCTTGATCGCAGTCACCGAATTCGGCCCGCCGATGTCGGCGTACAGGCTCGACATGTCGTTGAGCACGCCGATTTTGACGGTTTTGTCCTGGGCGAGTGCAGGCGCCGTTAATCCGAGTCCGGCAAGCGCGGCAATTACGGCGCAATGCCGTGTGATGATTGTCTTCATGGATTTCCCCTCTTCATTGGCGTCAGGGTGACCGTCTTCCGCGGCTTCACCCTGTGCTGGCTAACTCCTATTTCAGCGCGTCCGATGTCAGCTTGAATTTCTGAACGCGCTTTCCGGTATCGACCTCGGCGGTATAGACATTGCCTTTCGCATCGATCGCCATGGCGTGAATCCAGTGAAACTGGCCGGCGTTGCGGCCGTTGTGGCCGAAGCTCCCGACCACGCTGCCGTCGTCGCGCTTCAGCACGCGGATCTCGTTGTTCTCGCCGTCGGCGCTGAGCAGATAGGTCTGCTTCGGATCCGGCCAGATCGCGACGTCCCACACCGCGCCATTGCCGAGCGTGTTCTTCTCATAGAACCACTCTTTCACGAAGGTGCCGTCCTTCTTGAACACCTGGATACGGTTGTTGATGCGGTCGCAGATATAAACGAACCCGTCATTGGTGATCTTGACGCAATGCACGGGGTTGCCGAACTGCTGCGACACCGCCGCTTTCGGATCGTAGGCGGCCTGCTTGTCGTCGTTCGGCTTGTTGCCATAGGCGCCCCAGTGCCGCTTGTACGCGCCGGTGGTGGCGTCGAACACGATGACGCGGCGGTTGCCGTAACCGTCGGCGACATAGATTTCGTTGGCGGCGTTGTCGATGGTGGTCTCGGCGGGCTTGCCGAGTTGCGTGGTGTCGTTGCTGCCTTTGGTCGGCCCGATGCTGCCGATCTGCATCACGAACTTGCCGTCGCCGGTGAATTTCATCACGACATTGTCGTTGTCGGCATTTCCGGTCAGCCAGACATTTCCCTTGTCGTCGACTTCGATGCCGTGTTCGCGGCCGACCCATTCATAGCCTTCGCCGGGACCGCCCCACGAGCGCAGCAGATTGCCGTCGTCATCGAATTCCAGCACCGGCGGCGCCGAGACGCAGCATTTCGAGCGCGGCGGCGTCAGCGCAGCACCCTTCTCGTCGTCGGTGAGCGAACGCGGCCGGTGGATGACCCAGATATGCCCCTTCGAATCCGCGGTGATGCCGCCGACCTGGCCGATGATCCAGTTGTTCGGCAGCGGTTTCGGCCAGGACGCATCGACCGCGAAGGCGGGAACGTCGCCCGCGCGCGCGGGTTGCGAAACCGTCGCCGTGCCGATCAGCGCGGCAGCGGCGATGACAACGGAAATGGTTCTGGTCATGGTATCCTCCCGAAATATTCACTGCGAATTTTTTCCGCTTGGAACGGAGTGAATATCGCTGTCGTGCGGGAGTCAATCGAAGAGGCGTTACGCGGGCGCGCGAAAACTCAATAGGCTGCGGGTCTTATAGTCGTAGAGCTTGCCGGTCTCGGTCCAGTCCGGCGCGCACATCGGCACGATCAATTCCGCGGCCTGCTCGGGCGTGTCCAGCGTCAGCGGGTCTTCGCCCGGGAAGACAACCGCGCGCATCCGGGTGCGGATCGGGCCAGGGTCGAACAGATTGACCCGGATCGGCGTCGATGCCGTTTCATTGGCCCAGACACGCGCCAGCGTCTCCAGCGCTGCTTTCGACGCCGCATAGGGGCCGAGATAGGCCGAAGCCTTGGCGGCGGCCGCGGAGGTGATGAACACCGCGCGGCCGGCGTCGGATTGCTTGAGCAGCGGCTCCATGCAGCGGATCAGCTGAAAGTTCGCGGTGACGTTGATGGCCATCACGTCGTTCCACGGTTTCAGTTCGATGTGTCCGAGCGGCGACGACGGGCCGGCGACGCCGGCGTTGCCGACAAGGATATCGAGCTTGCCATGGCGCTCGTGCAAGGCGGCTCCGAGCCTTGCGATGCCGTCGAAGTCGGTGAGATTGAGTGGCACCAAGGTGGCGCTGCCGCCGTCGCCGCGGATGTCGTCGTCGAGTTCTTCGAGGCCTGCCTGCGTGCGCGCCACCGCGACGACATGCGCGCCGGCCTTTGCCAGCGCGCGCGCGGTGGCGTAGCCGATGCCGCGCGACGCGCCGGTGACGAGGGCGATGCGGGAGGTGAGGGGAAGGGTCGTCAAGCAATTCGCTCCGCTGTCGTCCCCGCGAAGGCGGGGACCCATACACAATGAGGGTTATGATGGGGGAAGGTGTTCGTGTCTAACGTTGTGCAACACAACGAACGCCGGTGGTTATGGGTCCCCGCCTTCGCGGGGACGACGAGTTAGCTCGCTTCGGCCAGCAACGATAATTGCCGCGGCTGCGGTTCGACCTGGGTCTGGTCGGTGAGGTGCGTCGGATATGCGCCCGTAAAACAATGATCCGAAAATTTCGGATTGGCGGGATCGCGGCCGGGCTCGCCCATGGCGCGGTACATGCCGTCGATCGACAGGAACGCCAGCGAATCCGCGCCGATGATTTCGCGCATCTGCTCGAGGCTGTGGGTCGCCGCGAGAAGCCCGCCATGGTCCGGCAGGTCGATGCCGTAATAATCGGGGTGAATGATCGGCGGCGAGGCGAGGCGGAAGTGGACTTCGCGGGCGCCGGCGTCGCGCATCATGCGCACGATCTTC
>JAXDQI010000151.1:0-38704 GCA_034667965.1 Gammaproteobacteria bacterium | reverse complement strand
ACGACGGTGTTCATTGGTTGATCGAATTGCGTTTGAGGATGAAAGTTATTTCGACACTGACGCGGCTGGTCGCCCCGGCGTTGAGCGCACCGCCATGCAGCAGATTCTCGTTGAACAGAACGGCCTGGCCGGGTGAGGTCGGAACCAGGAGTCTCGCGTAATCGCCCAGGGGTTCGTCCAATGCCGGCCGGCCATACCCGTCGGCCGCGGGCGTGTGTTTGACCCGCCAGGTCTTCGCATGCGATCCCGGCACCACGTACAGACCGTTCAAGCCGGGTTCTGCATAGATGGCCAGCCACATCTTGACGGTCGTTTCGTCCTCTTCGTACAGACTCTTGCCGCTGCCCAGCAGCCGGTGATACCAATTGTCGGTATGCAGCGCACCGACATCGGTGGCGACATTCGGACGCACCAGCCGCCAGTAGACCTCCGGATAGTCCGGAACCTCGCCGGAAAAGAACACTACGTTGGAAATGCGGCACGCGCCGCCGAGTCCGGCCGTCAGACGCCGCACAAAGTCGAATTGCGCCAAGGCCGCAACCGACTCCTTGGGCAGCACGCGGTATTCCTTGCACCATAGGGTTTCGTGCGAAATCAGGTGGGACAAGCGATCGTAGTGCTCCATCCCGCCGGCGCGGAACTCGTCCGCCCGCTCGGGGTAGACGGCTTCGATGCGCGCCATCCATTGCCTGAAGATGGCGTCGCGCAAAAAAGTCAGTTCGGAGGCATCGATGGAAAAAGCGGTGCTGTAGCCGGCCCTGCCGTACAGATCCGCCATGATGCCGGTGCCGCTCGCGTTGCAGTTCATGTCGCCGCCATGTCGATCAGGCAGCGGCCGCGTACTCCGCCGCTGCGCATCGCCGCGATCGCCGCGTTGATTTGATCCAGAGAAAAGCGATCCGTGATGAGTTCACGCAGCAGCAAGCGTCCGGCGCGGTACAGATTCTGATAGCGCGGGATGTCGGTCTGCGGAATCGCTTCGCCGCCGTGCGAGCCGCAGAGCACCTTGCCGAAGTGCAGCGGCAACGAATGGATATTGATGTTCTGGTTCTTGCGCGGAACGCCGACCAGCGTCACCCTGCCTTGCGGCTTGGTCATCTGGTAGCCCATTTCGATCACCGCCGGCAGGCCGGTATTGTCGATGAAGCCATCGACCCCGCCGCGCAGCCCGAGTGAGTCGAGCAGGCGCTCGAGACCGTCCCGGGTCTGGTCGAGACCGCCGCCGCTGTTATTGAACACATGGGTTGCGCCCACCTGCTTCGCCAGCGCCAGCTTGCCCTCGTGCAAATCGACGGCGATGATTGGGTAGGCCGACACCAGCGACGCCGCCTGGATGATATTGAGCCCAATGCCGCCGGCGCCGAATACCACCAGCGATTCGCCGATGCGTACCTTGGCATTATTTTCAACGATGCCGAAGCCCGTGGTGACGGCGCAGCCGAACAGCGCCGCGACTTCCATGTCGCTATCGGCCGGAATCGTGGTCACGCGGTTTTCAGAAACGATGGCGTACTCGTTGAAGGTGGTGATCCAGCCGGCGTTGACCTTGCGGCCGTCCCAGCTGAAATGCGGTGTCTCGGCTTCAATCCCCAGGCCCTTGCGCCAATGCAGCACGACTTTGTCGCCGACCCTCACATGGCGTACGCCACCGCCGACGGCCAGCACCGCGCCGGACGCCTCGTGGCCGAGCAGGTGCGGCAGAAATTTATCCTCGCCTTTGGCGCCGTCGATTTCGCCCAGTTGGGAACCGCAGATACCGCTGAAATGGACTTTGACCAGCACCTGGCCAACGGCCAGAGTTTCCGGCAGCGTCACTTCAGCGATCTGCAGCGGTGCGCGCAACTCGGTGAGAACTGCCGCTCGCATGGTTTTGGGTAGCATGGACATCGACCGCCTCATTCGAAATAAATCAGGGAATGGTCGCCGGTATAGCCGGTCTGCTCGAACCACCATTGCCATTCTTCCGGTGTGTTGAACGCCTCGCAGGTCACTTGCCAATACAGCAGATTGGCCTTTTCCTGCTCGTTGCGATACGACTCGACGCAGAGGTATTTATTCTTCATGCCGACTCTCTCGATTTCGCGCAATGCGCGGTCCAGGTCATAGCAATGCAGGTTGTGCAAGGTATTGATCGAGAACACGAAGTCGAAGGACTGGTCGGGATAGGGCAGCGCTGTGGCATTGCCGACCTGCAGCCGGTCCTTGACCTCCTCCTTGGCGTTGTCGATGGCGTAGCGGGAAATATCCAGCCCGTGGATTTCGACGCCGGGAACCACCTTGGTGAGGTCGTAAAGCAGGAAGCCCTTGCCGCAGCCGACGTCGAGTATCCTGTCGCCGGGTTTGATGCCGTAGTGATCGGCCATTGCGCGCGCGACCTTTTCCCAGCGCCCTTCCATGTAGCGATAGCCGCCGTAACAAATCTTGCGATCGCCGTCCCAATAGTCGTAACCCCATTGCTTGGCCAATTCCGCCGCCTTCGGTTTGGGGAAATCGGGGTCGTTGACGCGTGCCAGATAGTCGCGACGCGTGCTGTTGTGAATCGCGGAAAGTAGATCGACATAAGCCATACCGTCGTCCTTACGGCGCCGCCGGCGCATGATCCGATATGTTGGGCGATTCATTCACGTGCTCATTGAAATACGATCTTGCCTTGTCGAGTTGCGCGGTCAGCAGCCCTTCCGACGCAATGCCGGCATGCAGGCGCCGCCTGTGGTACTCCGGTCTGAACTCGTTGAGGAGAATGCAGCACCACTTCAGTCGATGGGCCGGCAGCAGCCATTCAACGCGATGCCGCAGGTCGCCGGCATGGGGGAGCGCATCGGTCAGGTGTTCGATGAATTGCAGGCCCTGAGCGGAGGTTATGGGCAATTCGGGCTGGCAGATGAAATCGCAAATCAATTTCGCCGGATCGTCCCAGCCGGCGTACTCGAAATCGACGAACGACAGGCGCTCCTGATGCGCCAGTGCATTGTGGAAACCGAAGTCGGATGGCGACAGGATCTGCGTGGTCTTCCGGGTCGCGGCGATGCCGTCGATCAGCGTTTCTTCGAGCGCCTGCCACGCCGGCACATAGCGATCGACCACCAGGGCCAGGGCCTGTTCTTCGACGACCGATCGTGGGTCGAGGGCGGTCAGCCGCGTCAGCCGCGCGCGGATCAGCGCCAGATGATCGTGGGAGCTTTGACACGCGTCGGCGGCGCCGGCCAAGGCGCCGGCCCGCGGGGTCATGCGGTCGCGGTTCACGGAGACGATGAACTGCGCGGCTTGGTTGATGTAGTCGGCCGTGATGCGTGTCGGTCGCGCGCCCGGCAGCCACGAATACAATGCGCTGTGCAGGTCGCGATCCATGCCGATCGGTCGCGCCACGTCGGCAATGTTGCCGTGTTCAAGATACTCGAGGAAGGCGAATTCGGCGCCGAGGCGATCGTGCCCGCGCCCCGCGCTGCGCCCCGGGGGCCCATAGTCCTTCAGCATCCATTGCCCCTCCTGATTGCAGAGGCGCATCACCCGGCTGTTGCGCCCCGCCCCCATGGGCTCCAGCACCAGGGGCGCACGGATGCCGTGGCGGTCGCAGAAGGCGCGCACACCATCCGTCAGTTCCGCGCTCATGAGATACCCAGCAAGGCCGGCAGCTCGTGCCACGTGCGCATGACGCGCCATTCGGGGCGCGCGCCGACGGCATCGGTCGGCGCGAAATAAATCTTCTCTACATGATCGGGTAGAAGGTCGAGGATTTCCGGCAGATCATCGACGTAGTGCGTGCAGTGCTGGCTCAGGATCCGGGCGATCTTCGCTTCCCTGCTCAATTCGAAGAACACGCGGTCATGTGGCCAGGACAAGCCCGCCGCGTCGTGAAACCCCTGTTGCTCGAGCCAACCGCGGGCCGCGGCGTGCAGGTCCCAGGCTTCGCCCAGATAGGGCGTGCGCGTTTTATGGCTGACGATGCACATCGGCACCTCGCGTTGGGCCAGACATTTCAACGCGGCCAACATGCCCTCGCAGGGATCGGCTTCCAGAATGCGCGCGCCGTACACCTCGCCTTGCAGACGGGTCCAGTCCTCCTCCTTGCCGGCCTCGCGCAGATGGTCCCGCACGGCGTTCTTTTGCGCCGCGACGGATGCGGGAATCCATTTTTTCCCCAGCGCGACGCTACGGAACAGGCGGTCGTAGCTCACCAGCGTATTGTCGAAGTCGAGGCCCAGGCGCATCGTCACTCCAGCCGGCTCAGGATCCGCGGCGCGATGTCGGCAGCCGTCAGCCCCAGCAGCGCGCGCGCCTGCCGCTGGCTGCCGCAAGCGCTGAGAAACCGGTCGGGACCGCCGATACACAGTAGCTTTCGCAGATCGACGCGTTGCGCGCTGCCCCATTCGAGCACCGCGCTGCCGGCGCCGCCGGTCAGCGCATGTTCTTCCAGGACCACGACGACTTTTTTGGCCGCGAACGCCCCGTCGAGCAATTCGTCATCCAGCGGCTTGACGGTGTGCATGCTGACCACCTGCACCGAGACGCCTCGTTGGTTCAAGTCCTCGGCGCTTTGCAGCGCGGTTGCCAGCATGTTTCCGACGCTCAAAATGACCACATCGCTGCCTTCCCGCACGCTGATGCCGCGCCCGATGGTGAAATTCGGCGGCGTCGCATGAACCACCGGTTCACCCTTCTTGCCGAGCCGGATATACGTCGGGCGCCCCAGCCGCAGCGCATCGTTGAGTGCCAGACGCACTTCGACCGGATCGGCCGGGCACACCACATGCATATTCGGCAGCGTGCGCAGTATGGCGATGTCCTCCATCGAATGATGAGTGGCGCCCAAGCCGGCATAGGACAGCCCGGAGCCGGTGCCGACCACGATGACGGGCAGATCGGGATAGCAGACATCCAGGCGTATCTGTTCCAGGCAGCGCACCGTGTTGAATGGCGTGATGGTGTAGGTGATGGGGCGCAGACCAGATGCCGCCAGCCCCGCCGCCACGCCGGTCATGTTGGCCTCGGCCACGCCGCAATTGTAGAAGCGCGACGGGTGCCGGTCCTTGAATGGGTCGAACAGCCGGTTGCCGATGTCGCCGGCCAGCATGACCAGGCTCGGATGAGTCTCACCGAGTTCCGTCACGGCGGCGGCAAATGCGTTTCTCACGCTGAGACCCGCCGCGAGCGTTCAATTGGTACATCGAGCTCGGCCCTGGCCAACTGAACTTCTTCCACAGTCGGAATCCGGTAATGCCAGTTGTTGTCGTCCTCCATGAAGGAAACGCCGCGGCCCTTGACGGTGTGGGCGACCACCATCGTCGGCTTCTGCTCACGTATCGAGACATGCTCGACGGCATGGGCGATTTGCGCGTGATCGTGGCCGTCGATTTCGCGGACATCCCAGCCGAAGCTCTTGAACTTGTCGACCAACGGGTCCAGGGCCAGCACTTCCCGGCTGCGGCCGGTCGCCTGCCATTTGTTGAAATCGACGATGGCGCAGAGATTGCCGAGCCGCTGGGCGGCCGCGAACATGCAGGCTTCCCACACCGAGCCTTCATTGCATTCGCCGTCGCTCATCAGGACGAAGGTGCGATGACCTTGCTGTTTGATTCGGGCGGCGAGCGCCATACCGCAGCCCTGCGGCAGGCCGTGACCCAAGCTGCCGGTGGCGGCTTCGACCCCGGGTAGTTTCGGAGACGGATGCTCTTCCAGCAGGGAGCCGGCCATGCCGTAAGTGTCCAAGGCGGCGTCGGGGATGAAGCCCTTGTAAGCCAGCGCCACATACAGCGCCGCAGCCGCATGGCCCTTGCTCAGGATGAAGCGATCGCGCTCGTCCCACTTCGGCCGCAGCGGATCGAGTTGCAACACCGAATGATACAGCAGCGCGACGATATCCATGCAGGACAAGGCGGAGGCCAGATGCGCCGCCTTGGCTGCGTTCGACATGAAGACCACGCGGGCGCGGAACCGCGCAGCCAGCTGGATCGAGTCGGGGGGGCTCAAGTCGGTCATCGCGCCTTCTATCCCTGCAAGTTCAGATGCTTCATCCAACGAACCGTGTGGCACCGATCGTCGTCGTGCAATGCGCCGGCGCGGTATCGGTCGACGATGTCGTCGATCGCATCGTTGACGGTATGACCCTGGACGAAACCGGTTGCCAGCAGCTTGTCGGAATTCTGGCGATAGGAACGCGGATCGTTCGATTCCGACACCACGATGTCGGCCGGAACTTTCCGCCGCACCCGTTCCGCGATGTCGAGTATTGAGATATTTTCGAAGCCGGCGTTGTAACAGCCCGAGCCGATCTCCGGATTCCTGAGAAAATGCCGGTAGACATCGACCATGTCCTCGATGTGTATGTTCGGCCGGGTCTGGGCGCCGCCGAATACGGTGATCCTGCCGTCATTCAGGGCTTGCCAGGTCAGCATGTTGACGCTGACGTCGAGCCGCATGCGCGGCGAGTAGCCACATACCGTGGCCGGCCGGATGCATTGCACCCGCATGCGATCGGAGTAGCTGAGCAATACGCGCTCGGCCACCATTTTGGTCTTGTTGTACGCGGTGATTGGCACCAGCGTCAGATCCTCGGTGACCTGCGGCTCATCCTTGATGCCGTAGACGCTGCCGGAGCTCGCGAACAGGAATTGCTTGACGCCGGCGCGTACCGCCCGGTCCGCCAGCTGCTGCGCCGCGAGCACATTGACTTCCCACGACAGCGTCGGGTTCAGCTCGACGCCGGGATCGTTGGCGATGTTGGCCAAATGGATCACCGAGTCGACATCGGCCAGCGGAATCGCGTCGACGTTGCGCGTGTCCTGCTGTAATACCTGGAGACACGGGTGCGGCGCAAGGTGGTTGCCGAACCATTGCGTGTCGACCACGCAGACCTCGTGCCCGTCTTCGAGCAAAGAGCGGGTCAGCACCGTACCGATGTAACCGCAGCCGCCGGTCAATAGGATCTTCATGGCAGTTCTTCAAGCCTTATGGATGTAGTCGGCCGGTAAGGATCGCAGCGTGGCGAGATTTTCGTCGATCCACGCCAGGGTTCCCTTGAGCCCGTCGGCCAGCGAAATGATGTCCCGCCACCCGAGTTCGGCGCGGATCTTGCCGCTGTCGAGCAGATAGGCCTGATCCTTCCCCAGTCGGTCGCCGACCACCTCCGCCAGCTCGTCGAAACTCCGGTCCATCAATACACAGATGGTTTGGACCAGGTCCCGGATCGAGATCGTCTCGCCGGTTGAAATATGGTAGCTGTCGCCGGGCCTGCCCGCGGTGGCGACACGATAGGTCGCGTCCGCCACATCGTCGATGTGAATGAACGAGCGGATAGACTGGCCGCCGCCATGCAGTTGCAGCTTGCGGCCGAGACGCGCGAACAGCAGCGCGCGCGGGATGATGCGGTACAACTGCTGGCCGGGGCCGTAGACATTGGCGGCGCGCGTCCACACCACCGGAAACTGATAGGCCTTGAAAAAGCTCATCAAGTGCAAATCGCAAGCCGCGCGCGACACTGCATAAGGCGTGCTCGGTGCAAACACGAACCGTTCCTTTATCCAGCCGTCCGTGCTGCCGTATGCCTCGGGCGTCGAGACATGCACGTAGCGTCGGATGTACGGCAGTCTGCGCAGCTGATCATGCAGCCGGACCTGGCCGACCACGTTGGTCTGATACCAGTGTTCCGGCGTGTCCCAGCTTTGCGCGACCATCCCTTGGGCGGCGAAATTGACCACATACTCCGGCTGAAACTCACGAATCAACGCCAACAGCTCGCCGAGCTGGTGATTGATGTCGATCTGCACGAACCGGAAGCGGTCGCCGGCGTTCGATTCCTTGTAGGGCAGGAACACCTCGTGTAGCTCCGCGGAGCGGCTGACACCCAGGACCTCATGCTCGTTACGCAACAGGTACTTGATGAATTGGGCGCCGGAAAACGCATTGCTGCCGATCACCAAGAAACGCCGCCCGACGCTCACGCCGCGGTTCCGTGGATCGGGTTGGCGCAAAGCCATTGCATGCATAGATGGCCGATGATCAACTGCAGATCCTCGGCAATTTGCATGTCATCGAGTTCGAAGTGGATGGGATATTGCGCGAGTTCCTTGCACCGGCCGCCGCTGAACGCGAGGATGGCAAAGGTCTTCATGCCGAGCTCGTTCCCGGCTTCGAGCGCTTTCACCACATTGGGCGAGTTGCCGCTGCCGGAGAGCACGATCAGCACGTCGTCGGCCTGCGCCTTGACGCGCAGTTGTTCGCTATAGATACGGTCATAGCCGAGATCGTTGGCCAGGCAGGTCAATACCGCCGCGTTCGCGCAGAGCGCTTCGACATGCATGCCGCCCCGGCTGTCGTGGATGCCGACGCCGTACAAAAAGTCGTTGGCCAGATGGATCGCGTTGCCCGCGCTGCCGCCGTTGCCGCACAGATACACCGTGCGCCCGTCGCGCCAGGCATCGCGCAGCGCCATGCCCAGGGCGGGGACCTCGTCCATCGCGTTCAGGGTCATGGCACGCGACAGCTTGTCCGCATAGTCCTTCACCAGCTGTTGCATGCGGCTGGGTCTCGAATGAGCCTCTACGTATGGCAGTGTGCGGCGAGATTTCTCCATAAGTCAGAACAGCAAGACCCGTGCCAGGCGCCGAAACCGCGTGGAGTGTGAACGGCGGCACGATTTGCCGGCGCATTGCGGCCGCTACGCGGCTGGCGCGCCTTCGATGCGTCAAGAAAATGCCGCCCAGGGCGATACCCCTCGTCGACCGCGCCCGCCGGGGCTGCCCTCACGCCGACATTTTGTGGATGGCGAAATAATCCTCGATCTCTCTTGCCAGCCGCTCGACCGCTTGCGTGCGGCCTCGTGCCAGCGCCTTGATCGAGTCGATGAAGTTCCGACGTTTCACTTCATAGTCCGCACCGACGTGCGCAATCTTGATGATGCCGTTCTCAACGCTCGAGTCGGCATAAGGCAATGGCCCGAAGTCCGTCTCGAAGCAGGCCGATGAAAACGGCGCCCAGCGCGGCACCACGATGATGGCGCCGCATAAAAGGGCGTCCGCATTGGTCTGGGTGTTCACATCCCACGTGAAGAAGTACCGCGTGTTGCGCAACAGGATGGCAAGACTTTCCTTGTCGGAAGGACTGGCCCTCTCGATCGAGACCGAGCCGGGAATTCTGAAACATTGACCGAAGCCGGCGCCCTTGCCGATATAGGTGCAATCCAAGGTGCGCTCGAGCGCCGGCCGCGTATTCTCATCATGGAAAAGAGGCTCGTCGATGAACAGGGATGCGATCGAATGCGGGTTTTGCCGATACTGGCGGTTGAAACTGACGATGAAGTCGCGCTCCCCCTCCAGCATCGGATAGCCGTTTAGCTCCGGGTGATTCAAGACATATCGCACCACGCGAGGAGCATTCAGGGGATTCGCCTGCAGCACTTCGGGATACACGACGATTCCTTCGTCGATCAGCGCACGAAACCGCGTGATATCCGAACTGGCCGGCAGTCGCGGAATATGTTGGTGCTGCCCGCAGAATTCGGAAGTGCCTTCGGGAGTATAGAAATCGACGCCGCCGGGTTTGAACCGATAGAAAATCAGATGCGCGGTGCGGCCGCAGCGGTTCAGTTCGTTGCAGAGGGTATGCATGACGCGGATTCCGGCTGAACGGTGGTTGTAGGCCGGCGCGAGCACGACAAAGGGCCGGGCCCCGGGCGAAACCGGCAGATCGATATTGGTGGCGGGTGTTGTCGCGACGCCGGCCGCCAAGCGTGCGGCAAACTCTTCGACCGCGGCGCCGGACAAGCCATACTGCCGTCCGAGTGCGAGGGCTTGGTGCGCGGAATCGGGCTTACCGAGCTGCAGCAGCGCCTCCAGGTATCCGAGCCAATAGTCGGGAATTTCCGGATGCGCAGTGAGCGCCGCGTGGAGAAAAGGCAGGCCGGCTGCCGGTTGCCGCGCTTGGACATTGAGCATCCCCAAGCGATGATTCGCCGCCGCGTCGACGGTTGCGGCATCCGCAGTACACTGGACGCTGCTCATTTCACGGCTGCCGGAGATAGCGCTTTTTTTGACCATAGTCGTGAATCAGCAAGGAGCATGCCAAGTCCGGACATGCGTCGCGGTCCCGATTTCGGGGCCAACGAGCGGCCTCGAGTCGCCGCCGGCGGCATACTCCCGCCGCTACCAGGCCTCACGCCGACGGCGGTCGAAACCCGATGTATTCGAAAGACGGGTGGGCTCCCGCGCCCATCAGCGAGCCCACCGCTCCGCGTCCCGACAGAGAGTCGATGGTTTCCGACCGGTTCGATACGAAGCGCCATGACGCGTCCGCCATCTCGGCATCACGGTCGCTGATGTCAGGGTCGTTGACGGCCCGGTCGAGCGCGGCCAGCAGGACGGGGCGTTCGGGCGAATACACGACGAAGCCTTCATCGGCCAGGGCCGCACACTCCAGATGCAACGCCGTACACAGCCGACGCTTGACCTCCACGGTCCGAGCGTCCGTATCGCGGGACTGCTGTATGTCCCGACGTACGGCCGCGTCCATCAACCGCCCCTGGCGTTGCAACAACGGGCGGTCCGCCGCCCAGGCCTCCGGCGGGCACGCCTTGTTGACCGGGTCGAGTTGCACGAAGGGATTGATCTCAGCCGGATAGATGCGGCACACCAGCGGCCGGCGGTCGTAGATACCGCAGCGAAGATCCGCCTGAAGGTTCGGACACGCGCCGGCGAGGTTCGCGGCGAGGATCGCCACCACCCGCGTCGGCAGCGAACCGCTCATCGTGGCGAAGGAGCGTCGGCGCTGGTGTGCGGCCTTCTGATCGCTGGGGTCAGGCTCCGCAGGCCAGGGGACCGCATCACACAGAACCTGCACGTCATGCCCATCCCGCAGCCAATCCAGCGCCTCTGTGACGGTCAACGGCAGCTTGAGGTCGCGGCAGCATTTTCCGCATTGCGTACATTCGAAGTTCAAGTTCATTGGAGGCGGCCCGCCCCGTGATCGATGGGATGGAGGATGCGGTCTACGGCTTCGGAGAGATCATCCGCAACCAAATCGGCCAATGTTTCGGCTTCATGGGATTTGCCGTAGCCCGTACGGACCAGGACGCACTTTGCCCCGACAGCGTGTCCCAGCCCGACATCAACCTCCCTGTCGCCGACCACCCATGCCTGTCGAGGGTCGAACCCGTGTGCTGCCATCGCTTGATTGATCAGTCCGGGCGAGGGTTTACGACAATTGCACCCATCCTGGGGGCAGTGCGGGCAAATATAAATCCCGTCGAGTTGGACATCGAACAGAGCCAACTCGTCGGCGAGCCGCTGATGCACTCTTCGCAGTTGATGGATATCAAAATAGCCGCGCGCGATCCCTGATTGGTTGGTCACCAAACAGACTCCCCATCCCTCGTTCTGAAGTCGTTTCAACGCCGCGGCCGCGCCCGGAATCAGCTCCACCTCGTCGGGATCGGACAGGTAATTCTTCTCTTTTATCACCGTGCCGTCCCTGTCGAGCAATACAAATCGCTTAGGCATGGCAATTCAGCCCCTCCTGGCGTCGAATCATCCCATTTCTCCACGTTACCTCAGTAGCGTACTTTGGTAAAATGACCCATCCCCGCTCGAGGTCGACCATTCCATTGAAAACCGTCAGCAAGAAGAGCCCCAAAGTAGGCTTCGTCAGCTTGGGCTGCCCCAAGGCCCTGGTGGACTCCGAGCGGATTCTCACGCGCCTGCGCGCTGAAGGGTACGAAGTCGCACCCAGCTACAAGGCTGCCGACCTCGTGATCGTCAACACCTGCGGCTTCATCGATTCGGCGGTGGACGAATCCCTCGACGCCATCGGAGAGGCGCTCGCCGAGAACGGCAAGGTCATCGTCACCGGTTGCTTGGGCGCCCAGCCGCAGAAAATTCTCGACCGTCATCCGCAGGTGCTCAAGATCACGGGCCCACAGCGTTATGAAGAAGTGGTGGCGTCGGTGCACGAGCATCTCCCGCCGCGGCACGAGCCGTTCGTGGACCTGGTACCGGCCCAGGGCGTGAAGCTCACGCCACGCCATTACGCCTACCTCAAGATTTCCGAGGGCTGCAATCATCGCTGCAGCTTCTGCATCATTCCTTCGATGCGCGGCGATCTCGTCAGCCGTCCCATCGGCGAGGTGTTGCGCGAGGCGGAGCAGCTCGTGCGCGCCGGCGTCAAAGAGCTGCTGGTGATCTCACAGGACACCAGCGCTTACGGAGTGGACCTGAAATACGCGGCGCAATCCTGGCGGGGCGCGGATCGTCGTGCCCGATTCTACGACCTCGCCGCGGCGCTCGGTGAACTCGGTGTCTGGATCCGCCTGCACTACGTCTATCCCTATCCGCATGTCGATCAAGTGATCGAATTGATGACGGAGGGCAAGGTGCTGCCCTACCTCGACATTCCGTTTCAGCATGCCAGCGCACGCATCTTGAAGCTCATGAAGCGCCCTGCCGCCGCCGAGAACACGCTGGAACGCATCGCCGCCTGGCGGCGGGTGGCGCCCGACATGACGATCCGAAGCACCTTCATCGTCGGTTTTCCGGGCGAAAGCGAGGCGGATTTCGAGGAACTGCTGGCCTGGCTGCGGGTTGCGAAACTCGATCGCGTCGGCTGCTTCGAATATTCGCCGGTGGAGGGTGCTGCCGCCAACGCGCTGCGCCAGCCGCCGGTGCCCCCGGAGATCAAACAGGAACGGCGCGCTCGGTTCATGGAATTGGCTGCCGAGATCAGCGCTGCGCGGCTTGCGGACAAGGTGGGCCGTAACATGCAAGTGCTGATCGATCGCATCGACGGCGGCGTCGCGATTGCACGCTCTGCCGGCGATGCCCCGGAAATCGACGGAACCGTGAGAATTCCAGGCGCGAAGAAGCTGGCGGTGGGCGAGTGGGCGCAGGTCACGATCACCAAGGCAGGCGCCTACGATCTCGAGGCCCGGTTATCGGCGTAATTGTGTAAGCTCGCAACGTTGAACCAAACCCAGGACCCGTGGAGAATTCAGACGTGGATATTTCGGCAGACCGAGTGGTCATCATTCATTACACCCTCAAGAACGCCAGCGGGGTGGTACTCGATAGTTCCGGCGGCGGCGAACCGCTGGCCTATATCCAGGGCCATGGCAATCTGGTTGCCGGACTGGAGAAGGCCCTCGAGGGCAAACCGAACGGCACGACGCTTGCCGTCGTGGTTCCGCCGGCCGAAGGCTACGGCGAACGGGACGAGAAGCTGATCCAGCGCGTACCGAAGCGTTCGCTGCAAGGCTCCGGCGAGATCAAGAAGGGCATGCAGTTCCAGGCACGCACCGACGACGGTATGCGGCTCTTCACGGTAACCGGGGTGATAGGCGACATGGTGACCTTGGACGGGAACCATCCGCTTGCCGACGAAACGCTGCATTTCGACGTGGAAGTCGTTGATGTGCGCGAGGCGACCACGGAGGAACTCGAGCATGGCCACGTACACGGCGCCGGTGGTCATCATCATTAAAGGCGCTGACGCGCCACATTAACGGGGTCGGAGCGACCCCGTCCGAAAGCGCTTACAGGTACTTGAACAGCGACAGACCCTGGGTGATGGTGTACGCCTGCATGGCCGCACTCAGGGTGGTGGTCTCGCCCTGAAGCTGGGTGAGCGCGCTTGCATAATCCAGGCTCTGCAGCGAGGAGATGGAGGTCTGAAGCTGGATCTGCTGGCTGCTCGACACCGACAGCTGCGTGGTGATCGAATTGAGCCGGCCGCCGATGCTCGACCGTACGTCCGATGTCTGATTGAGCGCTTGATCGATGTTGTTGATCGCACCGTTGAGTGCGTTATTGAGTTGCGCGAGGCCGGCGGATGACGTCGCAGGCGATTGCAGGGCGGTCACCATGTTCTGCACCGTGGTGAACACGCTCTGATTGGTGCTCGGCGCCACGCTGAACGTATCGTTGATTCCCGGCTGTCCGGTGATCGTCACCTGAGTGCCGTCGTACGCGATGGATTGACCGCTGGTGTACGTGCCCGAGACGGCCGGTACGACCGCAGCACCCGTCGAATCCAGAATCGTGTAGGTATTCGCGACCAGACCGGTCGCTGGGACCGCCGAAAACTTGATCGAGTATGGCTGGCCATTGTAGGCAGAGGCGTTGACCACCGTCGTTGCGCCCAGTACGCCGGTTCCCGTGTTGCCTGAGCCGGACGTTGCGACAAAGGTCCCGTTGCCGGTCTTGATTTGATTGAACACGGTATCGCCGTTGTCGCCGTCGGCGACGCTTTGGCCCGCGGCGATCTGCAATTGACGCTGACCCTGATCGCCGCTGTACGTGGCTCCGGTAGGACTCAGGGCGAAGGGTTTCGTCTGGGTCGCAAAGCCGCTGAACAGGTACTCCCCGTTCCCGTCTTGCGTGTTCGCCAGGGACACCAAGCTGGCTTGGATCTGGGTGGCCTGCGTTGCGATCGCGCCGCGGTCCTGGCTCGACAGCGTGCCGGAGTTCGCCTGCAGCGCCAGAGTACGCAGGCTTTGCAACGCGTTCTGAACCTGCGTCAGCGCGCTGTCCTCGGTGCTGAGCCGCGTTTGCGCGCTGTTGGCGTTGGTATCGTACTGCTTGCTCTGCGCCAGAGCCTGGTTGTAGCCATTGACCGCGCCGGCAGCCACGGGATTCTGCGACGGCGTGGTGAACGACAGATTGGTCGAGATCTGGTTCTGCGTCTGCGACAGGTTCGACTGCAGCGTGTCGATTGCGGCGACGAACTGTAATTGGTTCAAACTTTGCGTTACGCGCATGGTGATTCCTTCAAGCGGCCTGCACCGCGGTCAGCAAGCTTTGGAACAGACTGTTGCCGATCTGCAAGGCTTTGGCCGCCGCTCCATACGCTTGTTGCCACTGCAATAGATTGGCCGCCTCCTCGTTGAGGTCGACGCCCGAGACGGACTGCTGATTGGCGATCGCCTGTGTATTGACCGCGTTCTGCGCGGTCTGTGCGGTGTTGATCTGTTGCGCCTGGCTACCGATGCCGGTAATCATGCCACTGACGGCGTTGTTGATGCTGACAGTGCCGCTATCGAGAAGCGGCGATGTTTGTTGATTGGCGCTGGCCAGGGCATTGCTGTTGTCGCCCGTAGCCCCGGCGTTGCCCGTCACCGCAAAGCTGTCGCCCGTGGCCGGCGTCCCGCTGATGGTGACCTGCCAGCCGTTTTGACTGATGGCGGCTCCGGCCGTGTAGGCATAAGCGCCGGCGCCGTTGATCGTGTAGGTGGTCGGATTCGTGAACCGGATGGTCACCGGATTGAGAAGATTGGCATTCGCCGCGGTCACCACCGTACCGGCGCCGATCGTCGCGGTGCCTGCGTTGCTGCCGGCGGCGGACGTTGCCAGCGAAATTCCGGCGGCTGCGACCTGGGACGGTAGGACGTTCAGCGCGCTGAAGGAACCCGCGGCCTGGGCGGTCGGTTGAATGAGAAATTTATCCCCCGTCGCCGGCGCGCCCGACAGGACGATCGACATCCCAGCCGCGCTCAAGGTATTCCCGCTCACCGTAAAAGGCACCGACGTGCCATCGCTTGCATTGGTCAACGCAGGCGATCCCGTCTTGTAAGACAGAATATAATCGTTCGTGGTCAGCGCGCCCAAGTTGGCGACGGTGACTGTCGCGGACACGGCGTCGGTATTCTTGGTCGAAGCCGTCGCCGCCGGCGCGCCGACGGAAAACAAGGGCACGCCGCGCTGGCCAGACAGATCGAGACCCAAATTTTGTTGCGTATTGACGGACTGGCTCAACGCCGTGGCGATCTGGCCCAACGCATTTTTCGCCGGGTCGATCACCTGGCTGCGTGCCGCCAGGAGCCCGCCCAGTTCGCCCGACGTGATCGTACCGCTGATGACGTTGCCGTTGGACGTAGAGGTCGAGACTTCCAGCCGCGAGGCGTCGAACTCACCGGGCACCGTAGTCAACTGCGTGGTGTTGCCCTGCAGAACCAAAGGTTGCCCGTTGCCCACGAACACATTGAGCGCGCCGTTGGTGTCAAGCGTGGTCGAGATGCCCGTCAGCTTCGACAGACTCGACACCAGCTGGTCGCGCTGGTCAATGAGGTCATTGGGCGCCTGACCGCCGCCTTGGGCGGTGCTGATCACGATCTGCTTGTTCAGATTCGAAATCGACGACCCCAGCGCATTGATCTGCTGCACGTCGCTGGTGATGCGGGAATTGATGTCTTGGTTGAGGCTGTCGAGCTGGGAGTTCGTGCTCTGAAAACTATTCGCCACGCTCTGCGCCTTTCCCAGCAGCGCCTGACGCGTCGCCGAGGAGGTCGGGCTGTTGGCGACGTCGGACCACGCGCTGTAGAAACTCTGCAATGCCGTACTAAGACCCCCGGCGGTCGTCCCGACGATGTTGTCGATCTGGTTCGAGTAGCCTTGCAGCGTGTTGAGTTGTCCCAGGCTGCTCTGCGAGCTGTTCAACTGATTGGCGCTGGCTTGACTGAAAGAACGGGCGATTCCCGCCACCTGGACGCCGGCACCGATGGAAAGGGTTCCATTCGATTGCGGCGCGGCCGAGACGAGGGTGACGGACTCCTTCGCATAGCCCGGGGTATTGGCGTTCGCAATATTGTTGCTGGTGACCGCAACCGCGGACTGAAACGCCCGCAGCGCGGACAAGCTGATTCCAAATACATCTGACAAGCTATTTCTCCGCGGTGCAGCCCAAGGAATTGCGCCCTATCTGGGGAGTATCGGCACCCATGCTCATTCCTAAAGCTTGATGGCCTTGACCGCCGCGCGCAGCGTGCCGCCGTGCAATATGTCATTCAGCTTGCCGGCGTATTCGGGATCCGTCGCGTAGCCCGAGCGGCCGATGCCGTCGACGTAGGCCTGGGCGTCCGGGCCCGCCGCTGCCGCATGCCGATACCGCGGCGAATTCTTGAGGAGATTGGCGAAATCGTTGACGCTCTCTTCGATCGAGCCGTAGGCCCGAAACGCGGCCTGCCGCTGTGTGGCGACCCCGCCGGCGTATTCGACGGTATTCGCAACGGCACGCGCTCCGACCCAGGTGTCGTCCGCCTTGATGCCGAACAGGTTCAAACTCGGGTTTCCGTCGGCGGTACGCGCCATGCGCTTTCCCCAGCCGGTTTCCAAGGCGGCCTGCGCCAGCAGCGCCAACGGATTCAAGCCCAAAGCCTGCGCCGCAGTCCGAATGGACGGCAACACCTGGTCGACGAATTCTCCGGCGCTCTGCGTCATGGACGTCGGCGGCGTGGACGGTGGGGCCGGCGGCGGCGGGGCGGCCACCGGCCGTGCGGCCGCGTGGTCATCGGCTTGGGCGGGAGTCGCGCCGCCGGCCGCGGCTCGGGCGGCGATCTGCCGGGTCAACAGGGAACCCAGGCCCAGATCTTGATGCTGACTCATGGTGAGCGCGATCTGCTTGTCGAACATATCCTGGTACATGCCCATTTCGTTGCTGTCGCCCTCGCCGGCGGCAGCGCTCGCATCGCGCATGCTCTTCAGCATCATCTGCAAAAACAGCGCATCGACCTGCTGTGCTACCGCATGCAAGGCTGCCGGCGAATTCGGATCCTTCTTGAGCGCCGCGAGGCCGTTGGGATCGCTGTAGGTGTTCGCGCTCGTCATGGCCGCCGGCGGCGGCGTAATGGATTTGATCGAGTTGGTCATGGTTCGGTCTCCCGCTTAGATCACGATCAGCTCGGCCTGCAGGGCGCCGGCCTCTCTCAGAGCTTCCAGAATGGCCACGAGATCACCCGGCGCCGCTCCCACCTCGTTGACGGCACGCACGATCTGTTCCAGTTCGACGCCGGGCTTGAACAGGAACATGCGGTTCGAGCCTTGATCGACCTTGATGGTCGAATTGCTGACGACCTTCGTTTGACCCGCGGAGAAGGGCGCGGGCTGACTGACGCTCTGCTCTTCTTTGATGGTGACGGACAATGAGCCATGGGACACTGCGGCCGGACTGACCGTCACGTTGCTGCTGATCACCACCGTGCCGGTGCGCGAATTGATGATCACGCGCGCCGCGGCGCTGCCGGGCTCCACCTGCAAATTCTCCACCATCGACAGAAAGGCGATACGCTGCGTGGCGTCGTGCGGTGCACGCACGACGATGGAAGCTCCGTCGATGATGGTGGCTGAACCCTCGCCCACGCCCTTGTTGACGCTCTCGACCAGCCGCGTCGCGGTGGTGAAATCCGGCGTATTGAGATTCAAGGTGATGGTATCGCCTTGAGTGATCTGCGATGCCACCGCGCGTTCGATGGTGGCGCCGTTCGGAATCCGGCCGGAGCTCGGCACGTTGACCGTCAGCTTCGAGCCATCGGTGCCTTCCACGCCGAATCCGCTGACGATGAGGTTGCCCTGCGCAATGGCGTAAATCTGGCCGTCCAGACCGTGCAAGGGCGTCACCAGCAACGAGCCGCCCCGCAGACTCTTCGCGTTCGCGATGGAGTTCACGGTGATGTCGATGGTTTGTCCGGGCTTGACGAATGCCGGCATGACGGCATGCACGGACACCGCGGCGACGTTCTTCAGCTGTGGATTGACGTTCGGCGGCACCGTGACGCCCAGCTGGGCCAGCATGTTCTTCAGCGACTGAACGGTGAACGGCGCCTGGCTGGTTTGATCGCCGCTGCCGTCCAAGCCGACCACGAGCCCGTAGCCGATGAGTTGGTTGGTGCGTACGCCCTGCACCTGCGCCATGTCCTTGATGCGCTCCGCCTGCGCGAACGGGGCGGCTGCCAAGGTCAGGATCGACAGTGCAAGGATTCGGGTGAACATCGTGGTCGCTCTCGTGCCTAGAACGGCGCGTACGCTGAATTGAAGAACCGCGCCAGCCACCCCATGCGATTCGCACTATCGGTGACGCCTTTGCCGGAATAGCTGATATGCGCATCCGCGATCCTGTCGGACGTGACCGTGTTGTCGGTGGAGATGTCGGCCGGACGGATCACGCCCGCGATGTGCACGTATTCGTCGCCTTGGTTGAGTTTCAAGGTTTTGTCGCCCTGCACCACCAGATTGCCGTTGGCCTGGACGTCCGTGACCGTGACGGTGAGGCTGCCGGCCAGGCTGTTGCTCTGCGTGCTGGCTCCTTCGCCGTCGAAGGAATCAGAACCGGTCATGGAGGTGTTCAGAATGGGAACGCCCTTGGTGGTGATGGTCTTGCCGAAGATCGTGGGTCCGGTATTCGCCACCGCCGTCGCTTTCGTCGTCTTGGTCACGGCGTTCTTGCTGGCGGCCGTCGATTCGTTCAGCTTGATGGTCAGGATGTCGCCGATACGGCGCGCCTTCAGGTCCGCAAAGAGCTCCATCTGCTGCCCGGCCTGATAAATGGCCCCGTCGGTGCGCGGCGCCGGAGGCGGCAGCGCCCGCGTCACCACCGGCTCCGGTTTGTGTTCCTTGGTCGGGAACAGTGCGCAGCCGGACAACAGCACGCCGCCGATAGCGGCGCCGCCGGCGAACCGTAGAACCGACAGAAGAAGGGGATTGAATTTCATCATACGTTCTGCGTCAGGTACTGCAACATTTGATCGGTGGTGCTGATGGCCTTGGAGTTCATTTCGTAGGCACGCTGGCATTGGATCATGTTGACCAGCTCCGTTACTGTGTTCACGTTCGATGTTTCGAGCGAACCTGCCGCAAGAGTTCCGAGGCCGCCGGTGCCCGGCGTGCCCACCTGCGGCGCGCCGCTGGACGCGGACTCCGTCAACAGGTTGTTGCCGGTGGGCTGCAGGCCCTGCACGTTGATGAAGCTCGCGAGCTGAATCTGGCCAATGGTGGTGGGTTTGGTCGAACCCGCGGTGGTCACCGACACGGTACCATCGGTTCCCACGGAGAGCGATTGGACATTCGCCGGAATGGTGATGGCGGGGGAAATCGGATACCCGCTGGCGGTCACCACATTGCCTTGAGAATCCATCGAAAAGGAGCCGTCACGCGTATAGGACGTCGTTCCGTCCGGCATGGTGATCTGGAAGAAACCCAAGCCGGTGATCGACATGTCCAGATTGCCCGAGGTCTGCAGCACGCTGCCCTGCGCGTAGTTCTTCTCGGTGGCCGCGATGCGCACACCGGTGCCCAAGGTGAGGCCGGTGGCGTACTGCGTGTTCTGCGTGCTCTGTGCGCCGACCTGCTGCACGTTCTGATACATCAGATCCTGAAACGCGGCGCGATCGGATTTGAAGCCCGTGGTATTGGTGTTCGCGAGATTGTTGGCGATCACCGACATCTGGGTGTTTTGTGCGTCGAGGCCGGTTTTCGCGGCCCAAAGGGCGAGGTTCATCGTGTGTGTCCTTGTATGCGGTTACGGCGCCATCATGCGCTGAGCGGCCTGCTCGTTGTCGTCGGTTGACTTGATGCTCTTGATCTGCAATTCGTACAGACGCTGCAATTCGATCATGTTGACCAATGACTGGGCGGCGTTGACGTTGCTCGACTCCAACTCACCGGAAGTGACCGTCACGGTTTCATCCGTCTTGGCTTTTCCGCCGCCCTTGAGGCGCAGCAGTCCGTCGGCTCCTTTCTGCAGATCTTTGGTGGACGGGTTGACCAGCTTGATGCGGTCGACCTGCGACTGCGCAGCCGCGGAGAGACCCAGCGGCACCACGGAGACGGTCCCGTCGGTGCCGATGGTCACCTGGGTCGAGGGTGGCACCGTCAGTGGACCGGATTCGGACATGACGGGGAATCCGGTGGAGGTCATGACCGCGCCCAGCGCCGTCACCCGGAGATCACCGGCCCGGGTGTAGGCCTCCTGGCCATCCGCGCCCCGCACCGCGATGAACCCCTTGCCGTTGACTGCGATATCGAGGGGACTGCTGGTGCTCATCATCACGCCGCTCGAGAAATCCGTGCCCGCATCCCCGGCCACGGCATTCACGCGGGTGGCGTACCCCGGGCCGTAGATCGGCTCGCTGGTAAACGCCACTCCATCAGCCCGGAAGCCGGTGGTGCTCGAGTTCGCGATGTTGTGGTTGTTGACCGCCTGCGCCTGCATGATCTGCTTCGCACCGGTCATCGCCACGTATAAGCCTCTATCCATCTCTCATGTCCTCGATAATCTACCGTTCAACGCGATCTGAAGGTTCGCCGTATCAATGGCCGATGTTGATGATGGTCTGGGACTCTTGATTGGCCGTGGTGATGACCTGCGCATTGGCCTGGAAGGCGCGTTGCGCGGTGATCATGTTGACCAGCTGCGTGGTCAGGTCGACGTTCGAGCTTTCCAGAGCGCCGGATTGAATGCTGCCGAAGCCGGCGGATCCCGCAACACCCGAAACGACCGTGCCGGAGGTGAAGGTTTCCGACCAGTTGGTGTCGCCAAGCTGCTTCAACCCCTGCGGGTTGGGAAAATTGGCCATCGCGAGTTGGCCCAACTGCGTGGAACGGCCGTTCGTGTACACGGCGGACACGATGCCCGTGGGATCGATGGCGACTGTGCTCAACTGGCCGGTGGCGTAGCCGTTTTGAACGATCGAGGAGACGGCGAATTGACCGCCGTACTGCGTCGTTTTAGCGAAGTTGAAGCTCAAATTCATCGGTGCCACCGCGCCGTCGGTCGGCGAGAAGCCATTGAAGGGCAACGCACCGCCCGTCCCGGACGAATTCGTCGTGTCCACCGCACCCGCGCTGTTGAACACCAAGGTTTGTGCCGGGCCGGCCGCGTTCGGCGCACCGGCGGCGTCCACTCCGACCGTCATGTTCACCGACCAGCTGTTGGGCAGCACTGCGGGAACCACCGGAGGTCCGGCGCTTCCCGCCACCGGCGCCAGCGCCGAGAAATACATGGTCGCGGGATACGCGTTGCCCAACGAGTCATAAACCGTGGTCGACGTCGACTGGTTGTAGCTGAGCGAGTTCGTCGGATCGAAAGGCGTCACGGTGGGCGGCGCGGTATTCGCGGGCAGATTCAAAATGACGGTGCCGACGGTGGTTGCCAAGGGCGCGCTCTGCGCGGTCTGCAAGTTGAGATTCGACAGGGTGCCGGTATTGAAGCCGCCGTTGACCAGCGGCGGGTACACCTGCAGCGCTTGCCCGGTGGAGCTGATGACGTTGCCGGATTTGTCTTCGCCGAACTGGCCGTTGCGGGAATAGGCGTAGCCGTTCGCGCTTTTCAAGGTGTAGAAGCCGTCGCCGCTGATCGCGAGATCGAGATTCGATGACGATGTGGAGATGTTGCCCTGCGTGAATTGCTGCTTGGTGCTCGACAGTCGAACGCCCTGCCCGATCACGGAATTGTTGAGGTTCACGGCGCCGGCGGCGTACACGTCGGCGAACTGCGCGCGCGCGTCCTTGAAGCCGATCGTATTCGAGTTGGCGATGTTGTTGGCGGTGACGTCCAAGTCCGAGCTGGCGGCCGTCAATCCTGATAGTGCTGTGCTGAATGCCATGGAAGTAGTCCTCTAGTTGCTCAATTTGAAATTTGCTTGACGCCGCTGAACGGCACGCTGCCGAGTCCGCTGACGTTCAATGTAAGTCCTGTCTGTCCGGCGCCCATCGTGACGCTCTGGACGATCCCGTTCACATAAGTGCTGGCCGCGGTGGCCCCGGTGCCGCCGGCGAACTGCGCGCTCAAGGTGTACGTGCCCGCGGGCGCTTGGGATCCGTCCTGCTGCTTCCCGTCCCACGAGAAATTCGCCAGGCCGGTCGACTGCGCGCCAAGATTGATCTGACGCACCAACGCGCCGCTGCTGTCGGAAACATTGACCACGGCCTGCGACGTGGTCTGCGGCACATCGATGGCGCCCGAAACAGATCCGTTCGCCGTGAGATTGGCCGTCGTGCTGCTGACGAGCGCCTGGTGTCCGAGCAGCGAAGACGCCTGCAGCGCCTGGCTCGACACGAGCGAGGTGGAGAGCGCGCCGAACGAAGTATTCAGCTGAGTGATTCCCTGCACCGTGCTCAGGGAGGCAAGCTGATTCAAGAACTGGTTGCTGTCGACCGGACTGGTCGGATCCTGGTTCTTGAGCTGCGCCAGCATCAGCGTCAGGAAATTCGTACCGCCGAGCGTCGCGGTACCGTCGGTCGATCCGCTGCCGGAGGTCGACGACGAACTTGCGGCCGTGGGGCCGGTGTAATTCGGGTTGGGAAACAGTGTGGCGGGAGTGGTCATATGGATACCTTAGGTGTTTATCAATGTCCCATCGAAATGGTTTTGAGCAGCAGGTCGCGCGCCGTGTTGATGGCCTCGACGTTGGTGGCGAAGGAGCGATTGGCCGAGATCATGTTGGTCATCTCTTCGATCGAGTTGACGTTCGACATGAAGACGTAGCCGTCCTTGTTGGCGAGCGGGTGGTCCGGCTGATAGCGCATGGTGGCCGGCGCCTTGCTCTCGACCACGCCGAGCACCCGCACGCCGACCGCGGCCGCCTGGCCGTCGAATCCGGCTTCATCCGTGTTCATCATGGTTTGGAATACCGGGTGGCGGGCGCGATAGACCTTGCTTTCATCGCCGTTCACGCTTTCCGCGTTGGCAAGATTGCTGGCCGTGGTATTCAGCCGTATGGTCTCGGCATTGAGGGCGCTGCCGGCGACGTTGAACACGTTGAACAATGACATCTATTCTCTCCTTTGAGGGCGGGGGCTTACTGACCCGCAATGACGAATTGCAGCTCGGCTATCTTGTTGTTGATGAACATGAGGCTTGCTTGGTAGCGGACGTTGTTCTCCGAGAAGGCCGCCTGTTCGACCGGCATTTCCACCGTGTTGCCGTCCAGCGATGCTTGGAACGGGTTGCGGTATTTCAATTCGCCGGCGGCGGACTGGGCGTCGTTCATGGCGATGTGCGAAACCTGGGTGGTGCGCATGGGTAACAGCGCAGAGTCGCTGGTTCCCGCGAGCACTTCGCTGAAATCGATATCGCGCGCCTTGAAGTTCGGCGTATCGGCGTTGGCCATGTTGGTGGCCAGCACGCCGAGGCGTTGCCCGTGCAGCAGCAGCGCTTGTTCATGAATGCCAAAAATGTTTTCGAACATGTCGTTGATCTCCTCGATGGAGACCAAAGCAAGAGCTGTGCCAACGACCCAATACGCGCAATCGCAGACCCGGTGGGCCTGATTCGACCAATGCGGCAGGCACCGGTCGGGTCGAGGCGGCAAGGTCTTGCCGGGTGGCGGCACGGGCGGCGGCAAGCGGGACGGCAAACGGCGACGGCAGGCGGCGAGCCGACGGCGCGCGTGATGGCATGCGGCTTGCTTGTTATGTCCTATCTTGCGTAAACCGCCAAAATACCGTCGGGCCGTACTCCTTTTGATAGCCTGCCTATCGCGGGCCCTTGCCGCGGCGCCCGCCGCCGGCCTGCAGGACGTCGGGGACTTGAATGCGCTGGCGACCGCCGAAGCGGTTCGTCATTTACCCGCGCTGACGGACAAACAACGCTTCTCGATCGGACCCATTCCGCCGCATATCCAGCTGGCTCGATGTCCGGACATGCCCAAACCCAGCGTCGGGCCGGCGCCGCATATGAACGACCGCGTACTCGTGGAAATTCGCTGCCAGGGGCCGCCTGCCTGGCATCTCTATGTGCCGGTGAGAATCGTGGGCACCACTGCGGTGGCCATTGCGGCGCACGCCATCGTCGCCGGCAGCGTGTTGACGGCCAACGACCTTCGGGTGGAACAGCATGACATGACGGAGTTGCCGCCAGGCTATCTGGACGACCCCGCCATCGCCGTGGGGCGCACCGCCGCCCGGCCCATTTCCGGGGGCGCTATCTTGAGCAACCAGCTGCTGGTGGCTTCCAAGGCCGTGCAACGGGGCCAAACGGTGATTTTGGTGGCCGACGCGGGCGGCATAAGCGTACGAATGGCCGGCCGGGCTCTCGGGGACGCCATGGTCAGTCAACGGGTCAGGGTGCAAAATCTGTCATCCGGGAAGGTTGTCGAGGGAATTGCGCGTTCCGAGCAAGTGGTTGAAATTATTTTTCAATAGCCCCCTTCAGTGAACCGCGTCACAGTCGATAACCATCTTTATGCGATCAAAGTCGACTGATCGTTAAAGTTCAGCGGAATCCCGACGATATATAGATGGCAGGGCGTATTGAGCCCCCAGGAGAACTTCGGTGCCCGACAAGATCAGTGGATACAAGGCAACTCAGCCCCTAACACCCATCAAGGGTGCGAAAAGCACGACTGCGGTTGCGGAGAAGACCGGCAGCGATGCCGCAGCCGGGGCCGCGGCCACGGCGGCCCCCCAGAATTCCGACCATGTGACCCTGACGGATTCCGCACGCTCCTTGCAGAAGATCGAAGAAGCGATTGCCAAGGCCCCTGTGGTCGATACCGCGAAAGTTGCTTCGATCAAGCAGGCTGTGAGCGACGGCACCTATCAGATCGATGCCGGCCGCACTGCCGATAAGCTCCTGCAGTTCGAGCGCGGCCTGAAATGACCCCATGAATCACGACGCGCGCCACCGTTTGGAAGATCTGCTCCGCCGTGAAATCACGGCCGCGCAAAGTCTCGCGCAGACCCTGGCCGCGGAGCGCGCCGCGCTGACGGGCGACTCTCCGGATGCGGTAAAAGAAAAGGCCGCCGAAAAGGTCGGCCTCCTCGGCAGCATCGAGGAATTGGAAGGCGAGCGCCGCACCCTATGGGGCGCTGCCGGTTCGGATGGCGCCGCCGGTTCGGATGGCACCGCCTTCGGCCACATCGTGGCGGAGCGCTGGCGCTTCCTTAAGGAACTCATGGCCGGATGCCGGATAGCCAACGAGGTCAACGGCCACATCATCCACATTCGTCAGAACCAGATTCGTCAATTGTTCGATATCGTGCGCGGCGGCGCGCCGACAACCTACGGTCCTCAGGGAAAGACTTTGACCAGAACGCTACGGGCGCTGGCGCGGGCTTGATGTATGTTGGTTTTAAGTCGCCGAGCTGACGAATCCATCGTGATCCAACCCGCGGACGGGGTCGACGGCAACATGACCATGGCGCAGCTTTTCGCCAACGGCCCAATCCAGATCACCCTTCTGGGCGGCACGGGCCGGCGGATCAAGATGGGCATCGAAGCGCCGGAACAGCTGGCAATACGCCGCAAAGACGTCCCCACCCCGGTTTGATCCGCACGCCGGTTTGATATCAGGCCGCCATCGCGAAGCGCGGCAGGTCGATGGTGAAAATGCAGCCGCTTCCCGGCTGATCGCATACCCTCAAGATCCCTTGATTGGCCTCGACGACCCGCCGGGCGATGGACAGGCCGAGGCCCATGCCGGACTTGTCGGCGGAGCCTTGCGTGAACGGCAAAAACATGGTGTCCATGATTCCGTGCGGCAGACCGCCGCAATGATCCTCGACATCGATCCGGACTCGATCGGCAATTCCATAGGCGTGCAACGACACCTCGGAGTGCGGCACGGTGAACTTGAACGCGTTTTGCAGAAGATTGCTCAGTGCCGAGATCAAGAGAGCGCGATCGGCATCCACGGCAAGGCGTGGGTCGACGCTCGCGACACTCAATGT
Source organism: Gammaproteobacteria bacterium (assembly GCA_034667965.1). GTDB lineage: Bacteria > Pseudomonadota > Gammaproteobacteria > Steroidobacterales > Steroidobacteraceae > Bog-1198. The sequence goes on along the minus strand of JAXDQI010000151.1, from coordinate 12,287 downwards.
GCAGTTGCGTACCCGTGCCTCGAGCGCGGCGGAGACATTGACCTCCGCGATGAAGTCGGCCACCGAGAACAGTTGGACGTGGACCGGCATTCCGGTGGCGACCCGCACGTCGGCGAGAGTGCGGTCGAGGAGCGCGCGTATCCCCAGCAGGCTGCGCTTGACCAGATCGCCGGTCGATCCCACCACACCGACCTTGCCGTGTTGCACGGCATCGAATGCAAGCAGCGCGGTGTGGACGAAATTTCGCAGTTCGTGGCCCAGGAAACCCAATCGCTCGTTGGATGCCCGTGCGCCCTTGTCGGCAATGACGAGTTCGCGACCGTACGAATATTCCGTCACCGCGTCGGCAATGGCATTGTCGAGGCAGCGATTGAGAGTTTGGAATTCGATTGCCAGGACCGGTACGGCGTGTTCGAACGCCAGTTCCGTCACGGCTTGACAGAGATCGCCATAGTCGTGCACCACCTGATCCACCGTAAATCCATGGTGCAATAGCTCGAGACCATGCTGCGCCGCCGTTCCGCCAATCTCCGATGAAGCCGACTTTCCCCCATCCGAGGGCCCCGACACCTTGCGGCTTTGCTGCGGGTCGGATGACTGCTCCACCTGCAACGTCTTGATGAGCTGATCGAGAAACAGCGGTATGCCATGCTCGAGTTCTGCGTCGGTGACCTTGGGCGCACGTCGGCTCATGACTTTTGATCGGCATCGAGCGATCAAGTCGGAGTGATGGGCGGTTAGGAATTCATGAAGCAAAGCAGGCACCCGCAGTAAATTAGGAAATGCAGCGACACACCCATGTGGTCATCTGAACGCATGTGGTCATCTGAACGTTGCGCGCCCCAAACCCGCTATCCCAGCCCTGCCGATCGGCAAGCGTCAGGGTCTAATTCTTGCTTCGTTTGGCGGCTAATGAGGTCTTGCACGGACAAAACGTGACGAGCATGGCCGCAAGCACTGAATTCGTCTGTACGTTGGCGAACATTCAAAATCGAAACCGGACCGGGCAAGGCGCCGCTGCGCCACGCGGATTTCGGCTCTCGAAACCGTCTCGTACGTTCGCGCTTGAACGTAATCCACTGATTTGCTTAACATAACAATAAATGTCGCTTGGAACTCTTCGCTAACCACAATGCGGTGTGCATAATGGCGTTTCGACAACATTGAACAACGAAAGGAAGTCCGGATGGAGCGTCGCCTGCATACCCGCCATCGAGCGCGGACGACCGTGTATGTCGTCATGTCGGGACGTAAAAGCCGGATTTGCAAGGCGAAGAATTTGAGCGCCAGCGGCGTGTTCGTCGAGACCGAGAATCTCGGACTGCGCAAGGGCCAACAGGTGCAGCTCGCCTTTGCCATCAACCTGGGGTTGGTAACGAAAATCCACCGCCGCACGGCCATCGTGGCCCACGTGACCCGCGGCGGGACCGGCCTGATGATGGAACAATTCGCCGGCCGCTGACTCGGCAATGCCGCCTCTAGAACCGCCTCGCTCGGATGCCATTCGCATCCGCGGCGCCCGCCAGAACAACCTCAAAAATCTCGACCTCGATCTCCCGCTGAACGAGTTGATCGTCGTTACCGGCGTCAGCGGATCGGGAAAGTCGTCGCTGGTTTTCGATACCTTGTATGCCGAAGGGCAACGGCGTTACGTCGAGACATTTTCTCCCTATGCGCGGCAGTTCTTGGATCGCATGGACAAGCCGCTGGTGGACCGAATCGACGGGATCCCGCCCTCGATTGCCATCGATCAGACCAACCCGGTACGCACATCGCGTTCGACGGTCGGCACGATGACCGAACTCAACGATCATCTGAAACTGCTTTTCGCGCGCGCCGCGGTTCCATATTGCCGCGGCTGCGGGAAGCCGGTGCGCCGCGACACGTCCGAAACCATTTTCGCCGCTCTGACGGAGCGCTCCCGGGACGCCGGCGATCCGCGGCTTCTGATCACGTTCCCGGTTGCGGTGCCCAAGAACTTTTCGGAAACGGAAATCAAGACTCTGCTTGCGGCCCAAGGCTACACCCGTATCCTGGAGCCGCGAGGCGGCACTCTGCAGGTCGTCCAGGACCGCTTCCGCTGGTCGGGCGTCGATTCCGGCCGCGCCGCCGATGCCATCGAGGCGGCGCTCAAGGTCGGGCACGGCCGGCTCGACGTCTACCCGCAACCCGACTCCGGCGAGAGCGTTCCGCCTTGGCGCTTTTCCACCGATCTGCACTGCCCTGATTGCGACATTGCCTACAAGGATCCGAATCCGAGTACGTTCAGTTTCAATTCTCCATTGGGCGCATGCGAAACCTGTCGCGGCTTCGGCAGGATCATCGGCGTCGACTACGACCTGGTGATCCCGGACCAATCGCTGACACTCCGCGGCGGTGCCATCAAACCCTGGCAAACCGAGTCCTACAAGGAATGCCAGGCGGACCTTCTGAAATTCGCGCGCAAACGTTCGATTCCGCTCGACACGCCATGGCGCGATCTCACGCCGGCTGAGCGCCGGTGGGTGCTCGACGGCGAGGGCGAGTGGACGAAGAATGTCTGGTACGGGGTCAAGCGCTTCTTCGCCTGGCTCGAGACCAAAGCGTACAAGATGCACATTCGCGTGCTTCTCTCGCGGTACCGGTCCTATACCGAATGCACCGCCTGCCATGGCGCGCGCCTCAAGCCCGAAGCCCTGTTGTGGCGAGTCGGCGAGCCCGGATTCAATATCCGCGAGTTGATGCTGTTGCCCATCGACAAGTGCCGCCATTTCTTCGCGACGCTCGCGCTGCCCGCGGTCCTGGGCGACACCGTCGATCTTTTGCTGCGCGAAATCCGCGCGCGGTTGAAATACCTCAGCGACGTCGGCCTGGGCTATTTGAATCTCGATCGTCAATCCCGCACTTTGTCGGGCGGCGAAGTGCAGCGGATCAATCTCACCACGGCCCTCGGCACCTCGCTGGTGAGCACCTTATTTGTGCTGGATGAGCCGTCCATCGGCCTGCATCCGCGCGACGTCGGCCGCATCGTCGGGGTGATGCAGCGGCTTCGGGATGCCGGCAACACGTTGGTGGTGGTCGAACACGATCCAAAGGTCATGCAGGCCGCCGACCGCGTGCTCGACATCGGCCCGGGGCCCGGCGAGCACGGCGGAGAGATCGTCTTCTACGGGCCGGTCCGCGAACTGGTCCGTGCCGAGCATTCCCTCACCGCCGACTATCTATTCCGCCGCAAGCTCGTGGAAATCCCGCCGAGCACGCTCGCAGCGCGCCGGCCCGACGGTGCGCGGCCAGACGGTACGAAGCCAGCCGCTCTGCGACTCGAAGGCGCCGCCGAGCATAATCTCAAGAACATCGATGTGGATATTCCGTTGCGACGGCTGGTGTGCGTGACCGGCGTCAGCGGCTCGGGCAAGTCGACGCTGATCCATGACGTATTGTTTCCGGCGCTGCTGCGGGCAAAGGGCAAGCCCACCGAGAACCCGGGCCGGCATCGTGCGCTCAAAGGGGCCCAATTCATCGGCGATGTGGTCATGGTCGACCAAAGCCGCATCGGCCGCACCACCAGATCGAATCCAGCGAGCTATGTCGGCGCTTTCGATGCCATCAGAAATCTTTTCGCCCGGCTACCGCAGGCTGTCGAGCGAAAATATACGGCCGGGACCTTCAGTTTCAACGCCGGCAACGGGCGCTGCCCTGCCTGCGGCGGCAACGGCTTCGAGCATGTGGAAATGCAGTTTCTCTCCGATGTTTACCTCCGATGTCCCGAATGCGATGGCCGGCGTTTCCGGGCGGAAATCCTCGAGTGCAGGCTCGCTCGCGGCGCCTTGCCGCCGAAAAGCATAGCCGACGTGCTCGACCTCACGGTTTCCGAAGCATTGGCGTTCTTCAAGGACGACGCGGAAGTGTGCCTGCGGTTGGCGCCCCTTGCGGACGTCGGATTGAATTATCTACGGTTGGGCCAACCCGTGCCCACGCTGTCCGGCGGCGAAGCGCAACGCCTCAAGCTCGCGGGCCATCTTGCCGAGAACGCGGTGCGCGAGCGGGCGGCGGGGACGCGGTCGGCCCGTACGAAGCAACGCGGCGACGGCGGTTCGCTATTCCTGTTCGACGAACCCACTACGGGACTGCACTTCGACGACGTCGCAAAGTTGCTGCGAGCATTTCGGCGATTGATCGACGCCGGACATTCGCTCCTCGTGATCGAGCACAACCTCGACGTCGTGCGTGCTGCCGACTGGATCATCGATCTGGGTCCCGAGGGCGGCGATGCGGGCGGCTCCATCGTCTGCGCCGGCACTCCAGCGGAGGTCATGCGCATCCCGGAATCGCATACCGGCCGTGCCCTGGTCGAAGCTAAGGGCGACGCATCGTTCGGCGGTGCGGTCCAAGATTCGGAAACGCATTCGCATCGAGTTGCGGCGCCTACAGTCATCGAAATTCGCGGGGCCAGGGAACACAATCTCAAGAACATCGACATCGACCTCGGCCGCAATCGCTTCACTGTCATTACCGGCGTATCCGGCAGCGGTAAGAGCAGCCTGGCTTTCGACATCCTCTTCGCCGAGGGACAGCGGCGCTACCTCGAATCCCTGAACGCGTATGCACGGCAATTCGTGCAACCCGCGTCGCGCCCGGACGTGGATGCCATCTTCGGCATACCACCCACGGTCGCCATCGAGCAGCGCACCAGCCGCGGCGGCCACAAGAGCACCGTCGCCACCCTGACCGAGATCTATCACTTTCTGCGCCTGATGTACGTGAAGTTGGGCATGCAATACTGTCCCGCCTGCAACGCCCCCATCGAACCGCAATCGGCGGACGCCATTGCTGCGCGCGTGCTCAAAGACTACCGCGGCCGAAAAATCACCATCCTCGCGCCGCTGATCGTCGCGCGCAAAGGTCTGTACACGGCGCTCGCCAAGTGGGCTCGCGGCAAGGGATACCAGGAACTTCGTGTCGACGGGTCCATGCTTCCCACGGCCAAATGGCCGCGGCTCGATCGCTTCATCGAACACGACATCGAATTGCCCGTGGGCACGGTGACCGTGAATGCAGCCAACGAATCCGAATTGCGCGACGCGCTCAATGTCGCATTGGAACACGGTCGCGGCGTGCTGCATATCGCGAACGCCGGTGGCGGCGCCAAAGCGAATGGTGGCGCTGCACAGAAGGCCGTCTTTTCGACGAAGCGCGCCTGCCCGACTTGCGGCACCGGCTTCCCCGAACTCGATCCGCGGCTGTTTTCCTTCAACTCGCGCCACGGATGGTGCAAGAGCTGTTTCGGCACCGGCTTGCAGATGTCGGAGTTCGACGCGGAACAGAGCGGCGAAGAATCCAAGTGGCGCGACGCCGATGAATCCCGCGGCGCCGGCCGGGCCGACGTTGTCTGTCCGGACTGCGCCGGCGAGCGCTTGAATCCGGTCGCGCGTCACGTGCTGTTTCGCGGATTGTCGATCGCGGCCTTGACCAATCTGCCGGTGCGGGAATTTGCCGCCATGTTGGCGAAGATCAAACTGCTCGGCCGCGAGCGCGAGATCGCGCGGGATCTGATTGCCGAACTCGGCAGCCGTACGGAGTTCCTCTGCGACGTGGGCCTGGGCTACCTGCAGCTCAACCGCGCCGCGCCGACATTATCGGGCGGCGAGGCTCAGCGGATCCGGCTGGCCGCCCAGCTGGGCTCCAATCTGCAGGGCGTATGCTACGTCCTCGATGAGCCGACGATCGGCCTGCATCCGCGCGACAATGTTGCTCTGCTGGACACCTTGGATCGGTTGCGGGCCAAGGGCAACACCTTGGTGGTGGTCGAACATGACGAAGATACGATCCGCCGCGCCGACCACGTGATCGATCTCGGCCCCGGCGCCGGCAAGCGCGGCGGCCGCTTGGTGGCCGAAGGCACGGCAACCGAGCTCGCGCGTCTGGCGAATTCCGCAACGGGCCGCTGCCTCGCATCACCGTATCGGCATTCAAGGTCGCACCGTCGCGCCGTCGGCCGCGACACGCCGTCGATCGAAGTCAGCGGCGCCAGTCTGCACAATCTCGACAAGGTGGATGCACGCATTCCGCTTGGGCGATTGACCGTCATCACCGGCGTGTCCGGATCGGGCAAATCGTCGTTGGCGCGCGACGTCCTGTTCGACAACCTCAAGCGCCTGTTGGCGCGTCCTTCGCGCTCGGGGCGAGAGCAGACCGTGACCGGCTGCGAGTCCGTCACCGGATGGGAAACCATCAGTCGCGTGCTCGAAGTCGATCAGACGCCGATCGGCAGGACACCCCGCTCATGTCCCGCCACCTACATCGGATTTTGGGACTCGATCCGCGGACTCTATGCGGAAACCACCGACGCGCGGATTCGGGGTTTCACGGCCAGCCGCTTCTCGTTCAACACGGCCGGAGGCCGCTGCGAGGCCTGTGAAGGCCAGGGCATGCAGCGCATCGAGATGAATTTCCTGCCGGACGTGCAGGTGCTATGCGATGTGTGCGGCGGCAGACGATTCAACCACGAAACACTGTCGATACTATTCAAAGGGAAGAGCATCGGCGAAACGCTTTCCTTGAGCGTCGAGGAAGCCGCCGAATTTTTCGCGGCCCATCGCCGCGTGCAGCATCCTTTGAGCCTGCTGGCGGATGTGGGGTTGGGCTACTTGAGTCTGGGTCAGCCCAGCCCGACGCTGTCGGGAGGCGAGAGCCAGAGAATCAAGCTGGTGGCGGAACTCGCGAAGGTTCGTACCGACGCCCTAGGCGTGGATATCGCGCGGCGCGATCGTCAGCACACCCTGTACGTGCTCGACGAGCCCACCGTGGGCCTGCACATGGCCGACGTCGAAAAGCTGGTGAAAGTCCTGCAGCGTCTGGTAGATGCCGGCAACAGCGTGGTGGTCATCGAGCATAATCTCGATATCATGGCCGAAGCGGACTGGATCATCGACTTGGGCCCGGAGGGCGGCGCGGGCGGCGGCCGCGTCGTCGCCCAAGGCATGCCGGATGCGATCACCCGCAAGCCCAATAACAGCCACACCGCCCGCATTCTCGGCGGGTTCCTCGCGGAGCGCGGAACCGCCTGATCTATCCGGCTTGTGGCGGTATTCGGGCGAATTTCGGCCGGGAAGGCCGGGAATGTCTTTTAAACGCGTGACGTTCTGACGTTGCGAATCCGTGACGCCAGAACGTCATCTTTTTTTGAGACTGTCCTCCCCGGAAGCGTCGCGGGGGCACATCACGCACCCTGCCCCGCGCCCCGCGCCCCGCGCCCCGCGCCCCGCGGTCGCTCGGATGGTACGGCGGTGGCCTGTTGATCGGGCGTTGATATACTCTGCCTGAGTAAAAGGCCGGAGCGGCGAAATCTTCGGACGAGAGGGCCGGTACGTACGTGATTCCCCAAACTTAATGACTCCGACCGCCGCCTCCTGCCTACGCACGGCCGCGACCGTGCTCTCAACCCTGATAATCGTTTTTCCCTCCATTTGGGGTGGCTTCGCCCTGTGGTATCAGATCCCGGGCGGTCGGATTTTCAGGGGCCTGTGCGTGGTGCTCTGGGGCGCGTTCAGTTTCGCGATGTTGGTTGTGCTGTGGCAGGGTGGGATCACGCTGGGGGTGATCGCGTTCGCCGTGGCGCTGGCCGGGCTGCTGCTGTGGTGGACGCGGCTGCAGCCGACGAACGATCACGAGTGGGCCGACGACGTGGCGCGGATCACCACGGGTACGCGGGACGGCAACCGGGTCACGTTGCAAAACGTACGCAACTTCGATTGGCGCACCGAGACCGACTACACCCAGCGTTGGGAGACCCGCAGCTACGACCTCAACCACCTTCGAACCGTGGACATGATCATGTCGTATTGGGGCGGTCCGGCCATCGCGCATATGCTGATTTCCTTCGGCTTCGACGACGGCGCGCAAGTCGTATTCTCGGTGGAGGTCCGCCGCCAAAAGACCCAGGCGTTCTCCGAGATCGGCGGCTTCTTCAATGATTTCGAACTCAGCATCATCGCCGCGGACGAGCGCGATGTCGTTCGGCTTCGGACCAACGTGCGCGGCGAAGACGTCTATTTATATCGGCTGCAACTGCCGCAACGGGCGATGCGCCTGCTGTTCCTGGGCTACGTCGGCGAAGCGAACAGGCTGGTGGACTCGCCGCGATTTTACAACACCATCACGGTGAACTGCACCACGCTCGTCTACCAGATGATGAACCGCATCGTCGGCCGCCTGCCGCTGGACTACCGTCTGCTGTTTTCCGGCTATCTCCCCGGGTACGTATACCGCGTCGGCGGCCTGAACCGCCGCTGTTCGCTCGAGGAACTTCGCGAGCGCGGCCGCATCGTCGAGCGCGCAAAGGAATCCGATCGCAGCGAGAGTTTTTCGGCGGATATCCGCCGCGGAATCTCCTGACTCGCTACGAATCGGCGGTCCGAGCGCCCTTGAACGCAGCCGCCAACCGCTCAGGGTTTTCCGAAGCGTGCGTGCAGGTTATTGTGCTTGAGCGTACCGGCCTCGCTGAACTCGTTGAATTCCAGCGACAAGGCCAAGCCGCGATGCGCATAGGCGTCCGCAAAGTGCGCTTTCATGATGTCGAACAAGCCGGTGCAGGTCGCCTGTTTGGCGGCGTCGCTGCGTCCGGCACCGATTTTCAACACGGCGTGAACGAATCCCGCGTCGCTCAACGAGCCGTCGGCAATGCAATACTCCTCGCAGGGAATGGCGCGCACCCGCACGCCTCCGATCGGGAACAAGGACGAGCCGTCCACCTTCAGCGCCGTCATGAACTGCGCGAGCTTGGCGCAAAGATCGGTGAACCCGCCGCCCTGCCGCAGATTGCCGCTGTATTCGAGGGTCAGATGCGACATGCCTACTCCACGATATCCATGCCGGCCACCGTGCAACCCACCGAGAAAATGGGAATGGGACGGTAGTGCTGCACGGTCCCGCGGCCGCGCGCAGCCGCGGCGACGGCAATGAAAGCGCGGATTTCGAAGCCGCCCTGTCCCGCGTCCCGGTAAGTTGCCTCGTCCGTGTACGACAACATGGCGCGCTTGTCGTTTGCCGTCCAACGGTCGAGGAATTCGCGATCCCAAGCTTCGTTGATTTTTCCGGAGTCCGGCGTCGCCGGCCAATGCGAGATCCCTCCCGCGCCCACCAGAGCAATGCGTTGTGGAAGACCATCCGCGGCGCGGCGAATGGCTTCGCCGAAGGCCCATGCACGGTGGAGCGGCGTCAACGGCGGTCCCTGGCAATTGATGTTGGCCGGAATCACCGGAAGGTCGTACCGCGGCGTCAGAAAATGCAGCGGCACCATGATCCCGTGATCGAATTTCCATTCTTCGGCATAGGCAATGTCCACCGTTTGCATGATCTCGCGAATCATCCGCAGCGACAGGCTCGCATCGCCGGGGATCTTGGTGCGCGCGATGCCCAGCCACTCGGGATCTTCGATGGGTCCCTCGTATTGGTCCGCCATGCCCACGGCGAACGCAGGCATGTTGTTCATGAAGAAATTGGCGAAATGTTCGGCCGAGACCATCACGAGTGCATCCGGGCGGGCTTCAGCCAAACGCCCGCCCATGCTGCGAAACGCCGAGTGAAATTCCTGGACGATGCCCGCGTCGGCCATGCCCGCCCGGCCCGTGATACCCGGCGCGTGGCTCACGATTCCGGCGAATACCAGGCTCATACGTCGGCAACCTTCTCGTGCAGTTCCGTTGTCATGGCATACAAACCGGCCCGGACCGGTCCGTACTTGCGCACTCCGTCCCGCATGGCGGCGATGTAGGCGCTCCATTCCATGCCGAGCAGGGCGGCATAGTGCATCAGCAGCTGACCGTTCGCGCCCAAGACGTACAGCAGCCCGATGTCGCCGGCAATGATCGCGTCCCGTTCCTCCAGCGTGAGTTCGTAGACCGCCAGAACGCCGGCCCGCTCCACGAGAAAACGCTTTTGCACCAACGGGTCACGATTGATGTCGAACAGGAATTTCTGCACTTGGTACAGACTCATGGTCTCAAGCTCCCCAATGCGGAATGTGGTGCGAGCCCAGACTCACGCACACATTCTTCGGTTCCAGGAACACCTCGTAGCTCCAAGTGCCTCCTTCGCGGCCGGTACCCGACGCCTTGGTGCCGCCGAACGGCTGACGCAGGTCACGCACGTTCTGACTGTTGACGAAGCACATGCCGGCTTCGATCGCCGCCGCCACCCGATGCGCGCGCCCGATGTTCTCGGTCCAGACATAGCTGCTCAACCCATAGGATACGTCGTTTGCCTGTGCGACGGCGTCGGCCTCGTCCTTGAAGGGAATGAGACAGGCGACCGGTCCGAAGATCTCCTCCTGCGCGATCCGCATGCGGTTGTCCACGTCCGCGAAAACCGTGGGCTTGACGAAATTTCCGCTCTTCAATGGTCCCGCGAGCGGCGGAGAATCCAGGCCGCCGCACAGCATCAACGCCCCTTCCTGGGAGCCGAGTTCGATATACCGCCGTACTTTGGCAAGGTGTTCCGGACTGATCATAGGACCCACGTTGACGTTTTCGTCGAGCGGATCGCCGACGCTGATACGCTTTGCACGGGCGGTGAATTTTTCGACGAAGTCGACGTAAATCGATTGCTGCACGAGGATGCGCGAGCCCGCGGTACACCGCTCGCCGTTGTTGGAGAAGATCATGAATATCGCGGCGTCCAGCGCCCGCGCGAGATCCGCGTCCTCGAAAACGACGAAGGGACTCTTGCCGCCGAGTTCCATCGAGAACTTCTTCAAACCGGCGGCCTTGACGATGCGATTCCCGGTTGCGGTCGATCCCGTGAACGAGATGGCACGGACGTCGGGATGCCGGCATAGCGCCTCGCCCGCCTCGGGGCCATAGCCGTGGACGACGTTGAGCACACCCGCGGGAATTCCCGCCTCCAATGCCAGTTCGCCCAAACGTGAGGCGGTCAAAGGCGACAGCTCGCTCATCTTCAACACGGCGGTATTGCCGAACGCCAGCGCCGGCGCCACCTTCCATGTGCTCGTCATGAAGGGGACGTTCCAGGGCGACACGAGAGCGCACACGCCGACGGGGTGAAACAGCGTGTAATTCAGATGCGTCGGAGTCGGGTAGGTATGGCCGTCGACCCGGACGCACATCTCGGCAAAGTAGTAGAAATTATCGGCGGCCCGCGGCACCAGCTGCTTGGCGGTTTGGGCGATGGGTTGCCCCGTGTCGTTGGTCTCGGTCCGGGCGATTTCCGGCACGTTCTTGGCGATCAGATCACCGAGCCGGCGCAGCAGCGCAGCGCGGTCGGCTGCGGGTTTCGCCGCCCACCGCGGGTATGCCGCCTTGGCCGCCGCGACCGCCGCGTCGATCTCCCTCGCGCCACCGCGGGCCACCTCCGCAAGGACCTCCTGAGTGGCCGGATTGACGGTCGCGAAATAGTCGGCACTCGCCACCGAAGCGCCGTCGATCAAATGTTGAATCTGCATGAGCTCCCTTGTGATCGCGGCTCAACGCCCGAAGGCTTCGTCGGCCGCGATGGTATTGACGAGCCGGCCCAGGCCGTCGATTTCACAGGCTATTTCGTCGCCCGGCATGACATTGACCACGCCTTCCGGCGTGCCGGTCAGGATTACATCGCCCGGGGCCAGCGTCATGAACGCACTCAAGTACTCGATCAGCCGGGAAATGTCGAAGATCAGGTCGCGGGTGTTGCCCTGCTGCGTCAGCCTGCCGTTGAGAAAAGTCCGCAGCCCCAACTTCGAGGGATCCGGCACATCCGATGCGTCGACGAACCAGGGCCCGAGCACCGTCCCGCCGTCGCGATTCTTGACGCGCAGATTCGGCCTGTACCAGTTCTCCAGGTAATCGCGAATGGCGTAGTCGTTCGCAATGCAATAGCCGGCCACATGCTGCATGGCCGCCTCGCGGGGAACGTTTTTCGCGCGGCGGCCGATGACCACCGCCAGCTCGCATTCGTAGTGCATGAACTTCACGTCGGACGGACGTCGTGTCGTGCCGCGATGACCCAGCAGCGAGCCCGGGCCCTTGAGAAACACGAGCGGCTCCTCCTCCGAATGGAACTTGAGCTCCTTCGCATGAGCGGCATAATTGAGGCCGAGCGCGATGATGGTCCCCACCTCGAACGGCGGCAGCCAGACGACCTCCGCACCGGTCACGAGACGCCCGTCGTCGAGCAGCAATTCCTCCGCTTGGTCCTGCGATCCTTCCACTTGGTCCCGCAATCCTTCCACTTGTCTTTCCGGTTTGCGACCGGGAGTCGCGGTGTGAATCGCGCCGGAAAAGGCGACCCGGGCGCGCATCATCGCGCCGCCCTTA
>JAXDQI010000150.1:0-14689 GCA_034667965.1 Gammaproteobacteria bacterium | reverse complement strand
CGCCATCTATTTGAATCGTCCCGGCGCCAGCACCCGCGTTCGCACGTGGACCCCCCAAGCCGGGCATTTTCACGGCTTCCTGATAACCCACTCCGAGGCCATTTCGCTGGCCGATTACTATACGGTCAAAGAGGGTGATCGCGTGGTGTACAGGCCCACCTCGCACTATGCCTACCATCCCTGCAACGACGCGGTGCTGTCGGTGCACGAATTCGCGGGACGCAACTGGCACCTGCAGGACCGCAAACGCATCCTGATGAACGAGATCACCCAGGGCATCGACGAGCTCGGCGTGCTGCTCGCCGGGCACGCCAAGAACGCGTACTGGTACGGATCGCAGCTGTCCATCGAGGAGGCACGGCTGCTGGCGCCCTTTAACAGTGCCACCAGCCTGCAAGTCACCTCCGCAGCCCTGTCCGGGATGATCTGGGCCATGGAGAACCCGAACCGCGGCATCGTCGAACCGGACGACATGGATTTCCACCGGCCGCTCGAAATCTGCAGGCCCTATCTAGGCACGGTGGTGGGCGAGTACACGGATTGGACGCCGCTGCATCAGCGTGGTGAATTGTTCGCCGAAGACTTGGACCCCTCCGATCCGTGGCAATTCAAGAACGTTCGGGTGGTTTAGGAGCCGGACCATACTGAACGGCAACGATGGTCACGGTGTCCGCGCCCGACGGCAGAGGCACCGTGATTTCATCGTCGACACGTTTGCCGAGCAGTCCGCGGCCGAGCGGCGAATCCATGCTGACGTACTCGGGAGCCATGTCGAATTCGTCGGGCCCGACGAGCCGATACCAGCGCAGGTCGCCTGCGGAATGCTCGAGCTGAATCCAGGCGCCGAAATACACCCGGTCGGGATCCCTGCGCGTGCCGCCGGCCGGGGCGGCGGTATCGACGATGGTCATCCCCTCGAGACGTTTGCGGAGGAACCGTACGCGACGGTCGATTTCGTGCAGGCGCTTCTTGCCGTAGGTGTATTCGGCATTTTCCGAGCGGTCGCCCTGGGCGGCGGCTTCCGACACGGCGATGGTGACGCGCGGGCGTTCGTCGAGCCACAGCCGGTCGAGTTCGTCGCGCAGCCGCCGGGCTCCCTCAGGGGTGATGTATTTGGAACCGGGGGTCGTGGGAGGGCGATATCTTGACACAGTGCACTAATTAGACGGGGTGCTGGAGACGTGAACCGCTTCTGATATGCCCGCAATCGATTGAGCGATTGCTCACAGAACGGCGACACCCCGAGACTTACAGTCTGTACCCATGAGCGCCAAATACTACACCCACTTCATCGCACAGTCGGAAGACGCGATCGAATACAGCGAATATCGCGGTGTTGTGGAACTTCTCGATCAGTCGGCCAAGGTGCAGGGCAATCGGGACATCGCCAAGATGCTGGCGCGCAGTTTCGATCTCGAAGAGACCGATATTCAAGTGCTGCAGTGGCATCAACTGCACTGACCCCATCCCCGAATCCCCTAGCGGGCTTTACTTCCCTTCAATGAAGTCCGCATCTCCGCCCTGAGTTAACGCTCGGGGCTTTTTTTTTGTCGGTGTTAGACTCCCCATTCGTGCCTCCGGGTCGCGAGGCGAATGAAGGGGATCTATGCGTAAATCCGCTTGGTTTTTGGCGTTGATCGCCGTGGGCTTATCGGGCTGCGGCTACAACTCCATGCAGACGCAGGACGAACAGGTCAAAGCCGCCTGGTCGGAGGTTCTCAACCAATACCAGCGGCGTGCCGACCTCATTCCGAATTTGGTCGCCACGGTCAAGGGTTTCGCCGCTCAGGAGCAGCAGGTTCTGTTGGGCGTGACCGAAGCCCGTGCCAAGGTGGGTTCGATTCAGGCGACTCCGGAGCTGGTGAACGATCCGGAGGCCTTCAAGAAGTTTTTGGCGGCACAGTCCGAACTCAAGAGCGCCTTGTCGCGCCTGTTGGTGGTGACCGAGAACTACCCGCAGCTGAAGTCCGATCAGAATTTCCGCGATTTGCAGGCGCAGCTCGAGGGCACTGAGAATCGCATCACCGTGGCGCGCAATCGCTACATCCAGGCGGTCCAGAATTACAACGTCACCGTGCGCTCGTTCCCCGGTAATCTGACGGCCATGATGTTCGGGTACAAGCCCAAGCCCAATTTCACCGTCGAGAACGAAGCGGTGATATCGAAGCCGCCGAGTGTGGATTTCGGCAACCCATCGGGCGGCGCCTCCCCTGCAGCGTCTGCGGCTCCCGCACGTTGACGCGGACTGCCGCAGCGCTATCGCTTCTCCTGGCCGCGCTGACCGCGGGCGCTCAAGTCGCGGTACCGCAGCTCGCCGCGCGGGTGACCGATTTGACGGGCACCCTTTCCGGTGAGGCGGTGAACCGCATCGAGGCAAAGCTCGCCGCGTTCGAAGCCAAGAAGGGCAGCCAGATCGCAGTGCTGATCGTGCCAACCACGCAGCCGGAAGAGATCGAGCAATACGGCATTCGCGTTGGAGAGCAATGGAAGCTGGGCCGCAAGAGCGTCGAGGACGGCGCCATTCTCTTGGTGGCGAAGAACGACCGGCGCGTGCGCATCGAGGTGGGCCACGGGCTGGAAGGCGCGCTGCCGGATGTCATCGCCAATCGCATCATCACCGAGACCATCACGCCGCGTTTCAAAGTGGGCGACTACGACGGCGGCGTCGAAGCCGGAGTCGATCGAATCGTTTCGGTGGTCAACGGCGAACCCCTGCCCGAGCCCGATAAAAAATGGGAGGGCCACGGCGGTGGCTTGGGCACTGCGTTGCCACTGCTGTTCGTAGTGGTTTTCGTCGCGGCGGGCGTGCTGCGGAGCCTGCTCGGCCGGCTGTTCGGATCGCTGGCCACGGGCGGCCTCGCCGGGGTGGTTGCCTGGGCTGTGAGCCACGTATTGCCCCTTGGCCTCGGCGCCGGCGTCCTTGGGTTCTTATTTGCGATGCTGCTGGGATCTTCGCGCGGCTGGACGGCCGGCGGCGGCGGTTGGGGCGGTTTCGGCGGCGGAATCGGCGGAGGATTTGGAGGCGGGTTCGGCGGTCGAGGGGGCGGCTCCAGTGGCGGCGGCTTCAGCGGTGGCGGCGGGGGCTTCAGCGGCGGCGGCGCATCGGGAAGCTGGTGATGCGGTTCGGGCGCCTTCTCCGACACGTTGCAGCCTCGCATTGGCGCACCCGCCTGCTGTTCCCCCAGCGCACCCTGGATGCCATCGAGCAGGCGGTGGCACGCGCCGAACGGACCCACGCCGGTGAGATTCGTTTCGCGATCGAAACATCGCTCGCGCCGCTGCACGTCATCAACGACTTAAGTCCCCGTGCTCGGGCGCTCGACGTGTTCGCTCATCTGAAAGTCTGGGATACCGAGCACAACAACGGCGTGCTCATCTACGTTCAGCTTGCGGATCGTGATGTGGAAATCGTGGCGGATCGGGGCTTGGGTGTCCGGGTCAGCCAGTCCGAGTGGGAAGCCGTATGCCGCCTCATGGAAGAGCATTTTCGCGCCGGGCGCTATGAAGCGGGCGCGATCGCAGGGGTCGATGCGGTGGGAACGTTGCTTGCGCGCCACTATCCGCTGCAGCCTGATCCGGCCGCGCCCTCGCACAATCAATTGCCTGACCGCCCGACTTTGCTGTAGATAAGGCGGATGATCAAATCTCCTTCGTTGTTGCTTGCGACGGTTTTCGCTTTGGGAACAGCCGGCTGCACGCTGTTTCGGCATGCTCCGGTCGAGCCGCCTCCGGTGGTGCAGGCACCGCCGCCGGCCCCCGCACTTCCAAAACCCACCGCCACGCATCGCTTCGAGATCGACCCCGGCACCGAGATCGTCGGTTACGTTCAAAAAACCGTGGTCGGCAAGGACGACACTCTGCCCGATATCGCACGGCGGTTCGACGTCGGCTACGAGGAGATACTGCTCGCGAACGCAGGGGTCGACCCCTGGCTGCCGGGCGTCGGCCGCGAGGTGGTGGTTCCGACGCAATTCATATTGCCCATGGCACCGCACGAGGGTGTGGTGGTGAATGTCGCCGCGATGCGCATTTTCTACTACCCCCCGCACAAGAAGAACGAACCGCAGGTGGTCTTCACCCATCCCATCGGGATCGGCAGGGTAGGCTGGAAGACGCCCGAGGGAACCGCCAAAATCGTCAGCCGCACCAAGGACCCCGTGTGGGTGGTGCCGAAGTCGGTGCGGGACGAGCACGCCGAGGATGGCGAGAAGCTCCCCGCCCGGGTACCGGCGGGTCCCGACAACCCGTTGGGCCAATACATGTTCCGCTTGAGCTGGCCCAGCTACCTCATCCACGGCACCAACAAACCCTACGGTGTGGGCATGCGCTCGAGTCATGGATGCATGCGCCTGTATCCTGAAGATATCGCGGTTTTCTACAATCTGATCCCGATCGGGACCAAGGTCACGGTGGTCAACCAGCCGTATCTGTTCGGATCGCGCGACGGCGCGCTGTACATGCAGGCCTACGCCGTCATGGAGGATGATTCGCGCGATTGGAGCAAGAACCGCAAGCGCTTGCTGGAGCACGTGCTCAGTCCGAAATTGCTCAAGCGAGTCTCGGAACAGGACAACGGCATCGACTGGCAGCGGATCGGTGATCTCGCGCATTCTCCACGTGCGGTGCCGGTGCCGATCACCGGCGGCCATGAGGGCGTGGATGCCGTGCTTTCCGAGTCGCTGCTGGTCGAGAACTCGCTGCCCGAGGGCTCCAATTGGGATGGGAAAACGGGTCTGTTAGTCGACGAGAAGACCTTCAATGATTTGGTGGGCGGTCAGTCGAAAGTGACATCTGTGGGTCAACCGGAACCGGCCGCGCGTCCATAAGCCCCAGGCTGCCATTCACATGATTCGTCATTGCGCCCTGGGCTGGATGCTCGCCGGCTCCGCATACGCTGCGACTCCCTCCGAGCTCGAGCCGATCCAATCGGGCCTCGACTACCATTCCTTTGCCAACATCGAGCAGTTCAGCGTGACCCGGCTGGAACTCGACTTGCGCGTCGATTCGGCCGCGCGCGTGTTGCGCGGCGTGGTCGCACTGCAGGTGAAGCGCCTCGATCCGGGCGCCACCCAGTTGATCCTCGACACCCGCGACCTCACCGTCACCGAAGTCTCCGAAAAGGCGCAGGGCGTACTGGGCGCGACCTCCAAGACCCAAACGACCTGGGTGGGCCGTCCCTTTCATTTCGAGAGAAAGGATCCCATCCTGGGGCAGGCCCTGGTCATCGAGCTCCCGCCGTCGAAAAAGTCCACCGAGGTCATTCGCATCGAGTATGAAACCTCGCCCACCGCTCCCGGTCTGCGGTGGGTCGCCGCCAACGAGACCGCCGGGCGCCGGCAGCCGTTCTTGTTCACCCAGTCCGAACCCATAGGCACACGCAGCTGGATCCCGCTGCAGGACACTCCCCAAGTGCGGGTGACTTACACCGCGACCATCCATACGTCCTCGGACGTGCTTGCGGTCATGAGCGCGAAAAGCGATGCCGGCGGAACGGACCGCTCCGTAAAACGCAACGGCGAATATGCGTTCATCATGCCGGACGCCGTCCCTCCCCATTCAATCGCATTGGCCGTGGGCGATCTCGCGTTCAAGGCAACCGGTCCGCGCACCGGCGTTTATGCGGACAGATCGGTGATCAAGGCGGCCGCCGTCGAATTCGCGGATGCCGAGTCCATGATCGAAACGGCGGAGAAGTTTCTCGGTCCCTACCGCTGGGACCGCTACGACGTCTTGGTGATGCCGCCGAGTTTCCCGGCGGGCGGAATGGGGAATCCGCGCCTGGCTTTCGTCACGCCGACGGTCATCGTCGGCGACAAGAGCCTGGTTTCCGTCATCGCCCACGAACTTGGCTCTTCTTGGTCGGGCAATCTGGTGACCAATGCGACCTGGCGGGACTTGTGGCTGAACGAAGGGTTCAGCGACTATCTCGAGAGCCGCATCATGAATGCGGTGTACGGCGAAGGACGCGAAATGATGGAACGGGTGCTTGGCCTCAGGTCTCTACGTGAAGAGTTCGCGACGCTCACGCCGAAAGACCAGTGGTTGGCCGTCGATCTGCGCGACCGCGATCCGGAAGAGGCATTCAGCAGCGTACCCGATGAAAAAGGGCGGCTGTTCTTGACCTTTCTCGATGCCAGATTCGGGCGTGAGCGCTTCGATGCGTTTCTGCGCGGCTATTTCGATCATTTTCCATTCAAGAGCGTCACCAGCGAGCAATTCGTGAGCTACCTACAGGAAAATCTGCTGGACCGCTTTCCGGGCATCGTCACGCACGATCAAGTCATGGCCTGGACCTTTGGTCCGGGCATTCCGCCGGATGCCGTACTGCCCTCGACGGATGCGTTCGCGGGGGTGGATGCGGCGCGTACCGCGTGGGCCGGCGGCAAGGTTGCCGCGAAGAAGCTGGAATCCCGCGGGTGGGTTGCGCAGCAGTGGGTGTACTTCCTGGACGGCATGCCGCCGCAGCTCACGACGGCGCAGGTCGCGGAACTCGATCAGGCATTCGGATTCGCCCGCTCGGCGAATGCCGAGATCGCGCAAAGCTGGTTCGTGCTGGCCATACGTCATCAATACCAGCCCAGCGATGCGCGTCTCGAGCAATACCTGATGACCGTCGGGCGCCGCAAGCTGATCGCCCCGATGTACCGGGAGATGATGAAGACATCGGCCGGCGCCACGCAGGCGAGGCGTGTTTATGCGTTGGCGCGTCCGCACTATCATCCATCCGCCACCGCCGCCATCGATGCCATCGTCAATCCGCCGTCCGATGCTTCGGAGACGCCAGATGAGTAGCGAATGGATGAAGGTGATGCTGGATGAAATCGCCAGGAAGAAGGACGAGGAGGCGCAGGCGCGACTCGAACTCGAGCTTAGGCGTAAAGAGGGCGACGGCCGCGTCCGCGAACCGACATCGGAATCCGGTTCCCCGCCGCCCCGCGCTGAGCCGAGCGAATGATTCCGCTGGTCGAAGACAGTCTGGGACGCGGCCTGGGTGTGATACAGTTTCGCGCAGTTCGCTTAGGGGAATTTTCTGGTGACGCCGCACGGCTTAGGGCTCCAGGTTGAGGAAGTCAGCGGCCCTGACCAAACGATCACGCCCTTGGGGTGTGCGCGCGCCGCATTCGTCGGCCGGACGCTGCGCGGTCCCGTCAACCGTCCCGTTCTTCTCAACACCTTCGCGGAATTCCAGCACATCTTCGGCGGTCTTTGGCAGCCGAGCCCGCTGGGATACGCCGTTGAACATTTCTTCGACAATGGCGGACGCGAGACATTCGTCGTCCGCGTGGTCAACGGCGCGCGTTCATCCTCATTGACCTTGAGCGCGGGCGCTTTGGCGCTGAAACTGCGGGCCGTACGTCCGGGCACGCGGGAATTCCTGCGCGCCAGCGTCGACTACGACAATATTCCGCAGACGGACACGTCGGAGTTCAATCTGACCGTACAGCGCGTGCGAACCCCCGGCACTGAACAGGTCGAGGATCAGGAAATTTTTCCGCGACTGTCGGTTTTGCCGGACGCAGAGCGTTATGTGGGTCATGCCTTCACCGAATCCGAATTGATCCGGCTCGACGGCGGCGTTCCGTCGCAACGCCCCGACCGGACCTTGGATCCGACCAGCGGGCTCGCCACGGGCTACGTCTTTTCCAACGCCGACGGCGATGACGGCGCACCGCTGACTGACTACGATCTCATCGGTTCGCAGATCGACGAGACCGGTCTGTTTGCCCTCGAGAGCGTCGAGTATTTCAATCTGCTGTGCATCCCGCCGCTGTCGCGCGAGCAGGACGTGGGTCCCGGCGTCTTGTTGGTGGCAGCGCGCTACTGCAAGGGCCGCCGCGCCTTGTTCGTCGTCGATCCCCCCTCCGAGTGGTTGACCGCGGACGACGCGCTGCGCGGCCTCAAGCGGTGGGACTTCGCCGGCGAAAACGCGCTGATGTATTTTCCGCGAATCCTGGCCCACGACAAGCTGCGCGGTTATTTCGAATCGTTTGCGCCCTGCGGCGCGG
Source organism: Gammaproteobacteria bacterium (assembly GCA_034667965.1). Classification (GTDB taxonomy): domain Bacteria; phylum Pseudomonadota; class Gammaproteobacteria; order Steroidobacterales; family Steroidobacteraceae; genus Bog-1198. The sequence continues at coordinate 6,683 of JAXDQI010000150.1, read as the reverse complement.
TTGCCGGCATGCTGGCAAGGTCGGACGAGACTTTCCCGGTATGGGGGCCCGCGAAGATCGACGACGCGATTCTGCGGATCGGATTTCGACCGAGCTGCCTGGTGACGGAGGATAAGCGGATGCGGCTCGCATCGCTGGGAGTGAATACCATTCAGGCCGGGCGGTCCGCCGCCCGGATCGGGGTACAGCCGCGAACGCTGGCTGCGGGAACCGCCGGTGCGGCCGACTGGCAAAGCCTCGCCGCGCGCCGGCTCGCGCTGCTCATCCTCAACAGCGTCGAGCGCGGCACTCGATGGGTGGTGCTCACCCGGCCGCACCGGGACGTCGCCGAACAGGCGGCGGCGCAGGTGCGTACCTTCTTCGAGCGTTTGCATGATGCCGGCGCCTTCGGCACGCGGACCATGGAAGAATCGTTCTTCGTGATCTGCGACCACCGCGTCAACAGCGTCGACTCCGCGCCGGCCGGCGACTTTCAGATCGTCATCGGTTTCGCGGCCGCGCGCCGACGCGAGTATCACAGCTTTCGGATTTCGCACTCTGCATCGGGCAGCAAGGTCGCCCCCGTCAGCCTCAACCGGCTGAACTCAGCGCAGTACAGTCCGGAGGAACTGGACTGGGTGGACAGCCTCGCTAATCAGCTGCGGCCGTAGCTGCGACGCGCCGGTCGAGTTCGGCCTCGAGCGAACTCAAACCATGCCCGGCGCTACGGACTGTCGCGCAGCGCGGAAGATCGGGCAGCTCATCGAGCGTGGCCCGGGCGTAGGTGTAGCCTGCCTCGATGGCTCGGTCGAACGCCTGCCAGTTGAGCAAATCCACGTTCGCGAGGGGCGGCCTCAAGAGCACATCGGCGAGCTTGCGCTGCGCGGCTGCGCTTGCCGCGCTGTTGACCAATCCCGAGTACATGAGAATCCTGAAAATGGTGAGGCGGCGCTTTCCGTTGTGAGCATGGTCGGCGCCCACATCGCTGCCGATCACGAGTCCGGGCGCGTGGCGTTGCATGACGTCCACCGGCAGATTATTGATGGTGGCGCCGTCCACCAATATATGGTCGCCGCGGAACACGGGCGGCATGACCCCCGGGATGGCGACCGACGCACGCAATGCCTGCGCCAGCGGCCCGGCACGGTGCTCGAACGCGCTGCCGGTGGCCAAATCGGCACTGATGCAGAAGAACGGCTGGCGCAGATCTTCTATGAGCGTGTCGCCGTACTCCTGCTGCAACAGTCGCGTGACCTTGCGTCCCCGCGTGAGCGCAACCAGCGGAAATGTGTAATCGTTCACCGGGTTGGTATCGACGAAGCTTCTCCGGTACCTCTGCCGCATTTCGTCGTCGCTCCAGCCCATGGCCACTCCGGCCGCGATGATGGCGCCGATGCTGACGCCGCCGACGAAGTCGATGGGGACGCGCGCTTCGCGCAGCGCCCGTATGATCCCTAAGTGCGCGAAACCGCGCGCGCCGCCGCCCGACAGCACCAGGCCCACGCCGCGGCGGGTCAAGAGGCGGGCAACCCGGCCGAGATCCGACGGGTCGACGACGTGATGATGCGATGTCGCCGGCGAGGACGCGAGCCAACGGGCGGCGGCGCCGGCCGCGAGAACGCCGTCATGGACCAGCGCAAGTTCGATGCGGGCGCTGCGTTTGATCGCCGTGTCCGATATGCAATTCGGCCACGGACTGCACGCCGCCCGGGCGCGCGCGGCGAGGAGGATCACGTCGGCCTGCCGGCAGCACTGACGTGTCCAACCTGATTCCTCCGGACCCGCCACATAAACCACGAAGTCATTCGACTCCTCGATCCGGTGGAACCAGGCGGAGGTGTGGGAACTGGCACGCACGTCCCACACCAGTTCCGTGCTGCCGGTGCGCGCGAGCTCGGCCACCAGTTGAGTCGCCAAATCCGCCACGTCGAGCTCGTCATTATTGGGAACGATGACGAGCACTCGGGCGCGCTTGAGGGCGGGGGTGCGCCCATTGCTGCGACGCAACCGCCGGGCGCACAGCCGCGCCATCGCCATCGCGAAAGCGGCCGATTCGCCGGTTGCGGCGTCCATTACCGCAGTCGGTAGCAGCAGGAGTTCACTGTCGCGAACGGCGACCAGGGAGGCGCTGCGCGTGCCGTTCAACAGCCAGCCGCTTTCCCCGACCAGTTCGCCCCCGGCAATCTCGGCGTCCCATTCGCCGCTTTCGGACGTCCTCACAGCAAGCCGGCCGCTGATGAGGAGATATACTCCGTCGGATTGGGAACCCAGTTCGAACAGATGGCGGCCGGCAGGCAGGGAGAAGTGCAACGCGCCGGCGGCCAGTTCGTCCAGGGTCGCGGCATCCACGCCTGCCAAATCGGCACAGTTGCGCAGGCAGTCGATGGCGGGACGCATCTCCTGGACGACGTTCGACTGTTCTTCCTCCAAGGCCATCTCTTTATAGCGGCCGGAGCAATGAGTTTCTTGACGCCGGGAGGTGAATAAGTGCGGACTCCTTCATTCGGTACCGTGGTGTTCTCCCACGGAAAGGAAAGCGGCCCGTGGGGCTCGAAGATCACGGCCATGGCTGCTGCGGTGCGTGATCTGAAAGTTGAGGTGGAGTCGGTGGACTATCGTGGAATCGACGATCCGGCCGCCCGCGTCGCCAAACTCGTCGATGTGGTTTCCAACCTTCAGGGGCCGCTCGTGCTGGTGGGCTCGAGCATGGGCGGCCACGTTTCCGCCGCCGCGGCTGCCCACGCCCGGGCGCGCGGCCTATTTCTTCTGGCGCCCGCCTTCTACATGCCGGGTTTCGAGGCGTACACGCCGCAAGACGTCCCCTGTCCCACGGTCATCGTTCACGGCTGGCGCGATGACATCGTTCCGGTCGATAACAGCATCCGCTGGGCACGGGAATATCGTGCTGCACTGCACATTCTGGAATCGGATCACCGCCTGGAAGATAAAATCGAGGAGATCTGCCGCCTATTGCGATCTTTCCTGACCGACCTGAGATGACTCAATGCGGCAACACCGGCGGCGGCGCGACGATGCCTGCCGGCGGCATCGCCTGCGGGGGTGGTGTCATCTCCGCGAGCGCGAGTTCGCGCAGGCTTTCTCCGAGTTGTTCGCCGGTGCGCCTGCCCATCGCATCGAACCCCGCGCCCATCGCTTCATTGTAGGCCGCGACGTAGTGCTTGCCCGGCGCGGACAGCACGAAAGCCAGCACGTGACGCAAATCCGCATCGCTGAGATCGCGATAGCCGTAGGCCATGAAGCGGCGCATCGGGAGCCGCATGTTCTCTTCCAGGCCGGCGCGGCTTGCCTCGCCCGATTTGTGTGCCCGCTCCTGGACGCTCGTCGGATCCATGCCTGAGCCGATGGCCGTGCCCACCGCAACCGCTTGACCCATGTTCAAGAAAATTTGGACCGTGGATTCGGTGGAGTGGGTGGCGCGTTCGAGCTTCTCGAAGAGGGCGTCGCGCTTCGGCGTCGATGGAGCCGTAATCTGACCGTTCATCACCTTGTCGATGTTGGATTCGCCGAGAGTCGCGAGAGCGACATCGGCCGTCACCACGCGTTTGCCCAGTTCGCTCGTCAGGAAAGCCTGGCTCTTCGTCACCGTAGGCGCATCCAGATGATCCGCGAATGCCTGCAAGGCGGGCGCCTCGAACACGTCGATGCGAAATCCGCGCACGGCGGCGGCCGATACCGCGGCGAGCTGCGGGTCCGACAATTTGGCGGAGCTATCGGCCGCGAACAGTTGCCGAATATGCTCCGGCATCGCCCCGAGGGAGGCGCGCACCTGTTCGCGCATGGCGGCCGTCTGGTATAACTTCGCCGCCGTGTCGATGTCGACGGTCGACTCCGCGGCGTAGACATTGGCCGTCAACGACAACAACGACAACAATGCGAAACGAATCATGCTCGAACTCCGAGTGACTGCTTGTCGTCGACGATTGTACACTCAAGGTCCGCGCAAGCTGGCTGTCAGGGGGTTGCTATGGGCATCTTTGGAATTTCGGCTGTCTCGCTGGCGGTTATGTCCATTTTGGGATGTTCATCACACCAGAGCCCGGATCCGCCTCCGCCGCCCCCGAAAACCGTGTTCGATCCGCTGACGCAGCAACTCGGCCGCGCGAAGGACGTGCAGAACACCGTCGATGCGAATACCGAGAACATGCATAAAGCCGTGGATAGCCAGGAGCGCGGCGATAGCCCTCCATAAACGCGGTTCAACGTGAGTCCCGTAGACGGCTTGAGCCAAGCCTGGCGTTGGAGCGTCCGTAAGACCTTGAGTCGCTGGGTCCGCGCGACCATCAAGCCCGAGGATGCCGCGGCTGCGATCGCAGGGCGGCCGAATCCGGTGTGCTACGTGCTCGACCAGGAAAGCCAGGCGGACCTCGCGGTGCTCGACAATACCTGCCGCCGCTTGGCGCTGCCGTCGCCCGGGCGCCGTTTGGTCCTTGGGGGTCGGCGTGCGGGGAAGGCTTACCTCGAACTCCATCGGCGCGCGAGCTTCTGGAGGGCACACACCGTCGCGCGCGCGCCGCGGTATCTCACGACGCTGGTGGCCGCCGCCGCCGCCCATCCGGACTTCGACGTCGATTTGGTGCCGGTGGCGATTTTCTGGGGGCGTGCACCGCACAAAGAAGTCAGTCTCTGGCGGCTGCTGTTTGCCGAGGATTGGGGACTGGGAGGGCGCTTCAAGAGGCTGCTCAACATCGCCTTCAATGCGCACAACACCGTGGTGTACTTCGGCGAACCCGTCAGGTTGCGCGACGCCATTGAGGAGGGCTTGAGCGAACCGCGCAGCGTTCGCCGGATTCTGCGCTCGCTGCGTGCGGCGCTGCGTGCGCAACGTGCGTCGACCATCGGGCCCGACCTGTCGCACCGGCGGACCCTGGTGGCGCATATCCTGAACACGCAGGCGGTGCGGCATGCGGTCAGGCAGGAAATGAAGGATCGATCCGTGCCGGGCCGCCCCGTCAAGCGTAGAGCCGCGCTGCTCACCGCCCGCAAGCATGCGCTGGAAATTGCGGCGAACTACTCGCAGCCGTTCGTCACCTTCCTGTCGCTGCTGCTGGGCCGCTTGTGGAACTGGCTGTACGACGGCGTGGATTTCGAGCACGTCGAAAAATTGAGCGAAGTGGGCGACGGCGCGGAGATCATTTATGTGCCCTGCCACCGCAGCCACATGGACTACCTGCTGCTGTCGTACGTGATCTACCGCAAGGGATTCGCCATTCCGCACGTCGCTGCCGGAGCGAACCTCAACATGCCGGTGATCGGCCGGTTTCTACGCATGGGTGGAGCATTTTTCCTGCGGCGCTCCTTCAAGGGCGACCCGCTGTATGCAGCGGTGTTCTTGAAATATCTGGGCTTCATGATGGCACGCGGCCATCCGCTCGAATACTTCATCGAAGGCGGCCGCAGCCGCACGGGACGGCTCCTCAGCCCGCGCACCGGCATGCTGTCGATGACAGTGCGCAGCTACGTGCGCGATCCGAAATGCCCGGTGGTGTTCGTGCCGGTGTATTTCGGCTACGAGCGCATCGTCGAGGGCAGAACCTACATCGGCGAGCTGTCCGGCAGGCCGAAGGAAAAGGAAAGCGTCCTGGGGGTGCTCAAGGCGTCCGTAGCCGTGCTGCGCAGCAAGTTCGGCAGGGTGCATGTCAATCTGGGCGAGCCGATCCGCCTCGATGAGCTGCTGCGGAAACATCATCCGGACTGGCGGGAGACGTTCGAGAGGGAGGATCCGCCGGCCGGCTGGATGCGCGATGCGATATTGGATCTCGCGCATTCCATCATCGTCGGCATCAACGCCGCGGCCGCGGTGACCCCCGTCAACTTCGTGGCCATGGCGATGCTCGCGACCACCCGCCAGTCGTTGCCGGAAGGGGTGCTCGTGAGCCAGCTCGAGTTGTACAAGGACCTGCTGCGCGCGGTGCCGTACTCGCCGCTGGTCACGGTGACCCCGGATAGCGGCGCGGCCATGGTGTACTACGTGGAAAGCCTGGGAATGATCGAGCGGCAGAAGCATGCGCTCGGCGACATCATGCGCATGAACGGCGAGCACGCGGTGCTGGCGACTTACTACCGCAATAACGTTCTGCACCTGTTCGCCATGCCGTCGGTGATCGCGTGCGGCTTCATCGGAAACGCGCGCATGCGCACTGTGGATTTGCAGCGCCTGGTAAGGAGGGTCTACCCGTACATCGCGCAGGAATTGTTCATGCGATGGGACGAGACGCAAATCGAGGCGGTGGTAAATTCGCTGCTCGACGCGTTCGTGTATTTGAAGCTCTTGCAGGTCAACGAAGACCGCAGCGAATGGCAGCGCCCGGCGCCGACATCGCTCGATGCCATCAAGCTATCGCTGCTCGCCGAAGCCACCATTCAAACGCTCGAGCGCTACTACCTCGTCGTCGCTCTTCTGCTGCAGGCAGGCTCGGGCGCCATCGGCCAGGAAGCGCTCGAGCAACGCTGCCATCTCGTGGCGCAACGCATGTCGGTGCTGTATGGCATGAATTCGCCGGAATTCTTCGACAAGAGCCTGTTTCGCAACTTCATCGACCTGCTGCGCAGTCGCAAGGTGGTGGAAACATCGGAGGATGGAAACTTGACCTTCGGCGCCCCGTTGCTGGGCGTGGCTACGGACGCGCAATCGGTGTTGTCCGAGCAGATCCGTCACAGCATCCTGCAAGTCACCCTGAGCTAGG
>JAXDQI010000149.1:0-4143 GCA_034667965.1 Gammaproteobacteria bacterium | reverse complement strand
TCGGTGAGCAGCAGCAGGCGCTTGGCCTTGAGGGCGCCCGCTATCGCGCCCGCGAACGTATCGGCGTTGACGTTATAGGTGCCGCCCTCGGCCGCGACCTCATTCCGGTGCTGGCTCCGCTCGCCACCTCGACCGACGGCACCACCTTCAATGTCAATGCCGACACTTTTGCGGGCGCCATCGCGGGCGCGCTCAAGGCCAAGCGGCTGCTGCTGCTCACCGACGTTCCGGGCGTGCTCGACAAGTCGAAATCATTGATCCGCGAACTGTCCGCCGACGATGCGCGCCGGCTGATCGCCGACGGCACGATTTCCGGCGGCATGATTCCGAAGGTCGAAACCTGTCTCTATGCGCTTGAAGCCGGCGTCGAAGGCGTCGTCATTCTCGACGGGCGGGTTCCGCACGCGGTGCTGCTCGAATTGCTCACCGACCACGGCGCCGGCACGCTGATGCAGCGATAGAGTTTAGGGAATGCAGGACCGCGCGCTGCCTCGCAGCTTCCATCACGTCGAGACCTGGATTTTCGATCTCGACAACACGCTCTATCCGCATCACGTCAATCTGTGGGAGCAGGTCGACGGGCGCATCCGCGACTATATCGCGGACTTTCTCAAAGTGGACCGCGACGAGGCCTTCCGGCTGCAGAAGGACTATTACCGGCGCTATGGGACATCGATGCGCGGATTGATGACCGAGCACGGCATGAAGCCCGACGGTTTCCTCGATTTCGTGCACGAGGTGGACCACTCGCCACTTGAGCCCAACCCAGCACTCGGAATCGCGATCAAAAACCTTTCCGGCCGCAAGCTCATTCTCACCAATGGCACCCGAAGCCATGCCGACAAGGTTCTGGCACGGCTTGAATTGATGGGTCTCTTCGACGACGTGTTCGACATTCTCGACGCCGAACTCGAGCCGAAACCTTCCGCATTGACCTATGACCGGTTTCTTAAGCGCCACAATATCGATGCGCGCCAGGCCGCCATGTTCGAGGATCTCGCCCGCAATCTCGCGATCCCGCATGCGCGCGGCATGACGACGGTGCTGATCGTGCCGCAGGACGCCAAGGAAGTGTCCCGCGAAGCCTGGGAACTCGAAGGGCGCGATGCGCCGCATGTCGATCACGTCACCGACGATCTTGCGGGATTTCTGGAAAGGCATTGCGCCAGATGAATGATCGGAGCCTCGATCCCGCCGGATTCATTGCAGCCATTGAGCGCGCGGGTGAGCGCCATACCACGCAAGACGGTGCCGGCGGAGAAGTCGTCTGGCACAGCTGGGGGCGCGGCGTGCCGCTTGTATTGTTGCACGGCGGCACCGGTAGCTGGCTGCACTGGGTGCGCAATGTCGAGCCGCTTGCGCGCGACTTTCGCGTGCTGGTGCCCGATCTGCCGGGTTCGGGCGAATCGGCCTCACCCCCGCCGCCGATCAGCGCGCACGGTATCGCGCGGAGCATCAGTTCAGGCATTGCATCGATCATCGGCGAGCAAACTCCTTTCGGGATTGCGGGCTTCTCCATGGGCGGGCTCATCGCGGGCTATGTGGCTAACCAATCGGCGCCGCGCGCGCATCACCTCATTCTTGTGGGCAGTTCCGGCATGGAAAGCGCGCGCAGCCCCATGGCGCCGCTGGTCTCCTGGCGGCGGCTTGCCACCGAGGAAGAAAAGCTGGCCACGCACAGAAAGAATTTGAGCATCCTCATGATCCATGATCCGGGCCGGATCGACTCGCTCGCGATCCACGCCCAGGCCCGCAACGCCATGACGTCGCGTGTGCGCGGCAAGCACGTCTCGCATACCGGCGCGCTGTCGCAATGCCTCCCGGGTTTCTCAGGCCGCATCGCCGGAATCTGGGGCGAGCACGACCCGACCGCCGCACCGCATTTCGGCGAACGCCGTGACCGCCTCAAACAGTTTCGCGCCGACGCCTCGTTCGAACTCGTGCCCGGCGTCGGGCATTGGGTGCAATACGAGGCGCATGAGTGGTTCAACAAGCGGGTGCCGGAGTTGATGACGGCCTGAACCTTGACTCCGGCGTGGCTTCCCTCGACAAAACGCACCACCCCTGTGCACTCCACAGGTCTACGTCCCAAAGGTCTAAGCCCCATGTCCCACGACGCGCTTGCCAAATCCATCGACGACGCTTTCGAGGCGCGCGACGGCATCGGCCCTTCCACCAAGGGCGCCGTGCGCCAAGCAGTCGAATCAGCACTCGACCTGCTCGACCGCGGTGTTGCGCGCGTCGCCGAACGCGACCCGCAAGGTAAGTGGCATGTGAACCAATGGCTCAAAAAGGCGGTGCTGCTGTCGTTCCGGCTTAACGACAACGCCCTCATGCCGGGCGGACCTGGCGAGGCCGCCTGGTGGGACAAAGTCGCCTCCAAGTTCGAAGGCTGGGGCGAGGCACGTTTTCGCGAAGCGGGCTTCCGCGCCGTGCCGGGTTCAGTCGTCCGCCATTCCGCCTTTGTGGCACCGGGCGTCGTGCTGATGCCCTCCTTCGTCAATGTCGGCGCCTATGTGGACAAGGGCACCATGATCGACACCTGGGCGACCGTCGGTTCCTGCGCGCAGATCGGCAAGAACTGTCACATATCAGGCGGCGCCGGCATCGGCGGCGTGCTCGAGCCGCTGCAGGCCGGCCCGGTGATCATCGAAGACAATTGCTTCATCGGCGCACGCTCGGAAGTCGCCGAAGGCGTGGTGGTGCGCGAAGGCTCCGTGCTGTCGATGGGCGTGTTCATCGGCGCCTCCACCAAGATCGTGAACCGCGAGACGGGCGAAACATTGCGGGGCGAGGTACCGCCGTTTTCGGTGGTGGTGCCCGGCTCGATGCCTGGAAAACCGGGCCCAAATGGCGGCCCGAGCCCCAGCCTCTATTGCGCCGTCATCGTCAAGCGCGTCGATGCGCAGACGCGGTCGAAGACTTCCATCAACGAACTGCTGCGGGATTAAGCCCTTGACCTTCCGCCAGCTTGACGCCAGCCGGATCGTCGAAACGCTGCGCCGCCTGGAACAGCGTATCGCGGAGCGTTTCCCGACAGGCGGCCTTGTAAACGTGTGCCGCGACCTCATCACCATCGCGGGCAAAACCGAAGAGCGTTCGCGATTGATCGCCAGGCCGAACCTGGCACTGCGAATAGGTGTCGCTATTGCGATCATTGCCGGACTTGCCGGACTTGTCATTGTGGCACAGTCGATCCATGTCGAGATGGGCAATTCGGAAATCTTCAGCATCCTGCAGGGCGTCGAAGCGGCCGCCAACATCGTCGTCCTGGTCGGCGCCGCACTGTTCTTCCTGGTCTCGCTCGAAACCAGGCATAAGCGCAGCCGGTCGCTGCGCGACCTGCACACGCTGCGCTCGATTGCCCATGTCATCGACATGCATCAATTGACCAAGGATCCGAGCCAATACATCGCCGGCGCCATCGAAACCGCATCGTCGCCGGAGCGCAACATGACGGCTTTCGAACTGACCCGCTATCTCAATTATTGCAGCGAAATGCTGTCGCTGACCAACAAGCTCGCCGCCGTTTACGCGCAACACCTGCCGGATGCGGTCGTCATCGAAGCGGTCAACGATATCGAAACACTCACCACCAACCTCAGCAGCAAGATCTGGCAGAAGATCACCATTATCGACGCCGCCAAGGTGCCGCGCTAGGATAAGGATCGCGAACCGGGAGGGCAGGCATGAACGAAATACCTTTAGGCGCACGAGCGGCAGGTCCGCAATTTGGCACCCTTTCGGCCGATGCCCGTACCATCATGTTGTTCGAGGCCAACCGCAGGTCCACCCTGGTGGCTTATCTTCTCTGGTTCTTCCTGGGGCTTTTCGGCGCACACAATTTTTATCTGCGCCGCACCGGTGTTGCCATCACCCAACTGATCCTGTCGTTCATCGTGGTCGGCATGGTCGTCACAATCCCCTGGGTCTTCGTCGAGGCATTCCTCATACCGGGCTGGGTGAGACACCAGAACAACCTTCTGGCGGAACAACTCGGCGCTTAGGCACCACGCGTTCGAGGCGCTCGCAGTTTGAACGGGCCCCTTCTGTCCACAGCCCCACCTTGCCGATACCGGTCCCGGCGTCCACAATTTGGATTCAAGTGTGGTCTGATTCCCACTGAGCGCAAGAAATGAAGGA
>JAXDQI010000148.1:0-2640 GCA_034667965.1 Gammaproteobacteria bacterium | reverse complement strand
ATGGCAGCATGTATGTCGGCCCGATGTGTGACCGCATAGGGGTATTTGAATTTTTCAAGAAAACGCGGGTCGTCGAGAGGGATGTGGACAATGCGTTCGCCGGAAAGGGCGCACCGCATGTCCATCGCGGGTGGGCGATGGGCGTCCGCAAGCACCGCATCCGCAAGACCAATCTTTGCGAGCGCCCGAAAAATATTCGGCCCAAGTTGGATTCCTGCTCCGATTTCCTTGAACTCGGGTGCCTGCTCGATGACGCGGACGGGAATCCCCTGTCGCGCCAGCGCGTAGGCTGCGGCCAAACCCCCGATGCCGCCGCCCACGATCAGGATCGGCGGTTCATTTCCATTGCCTTGCAACATTCTGGCTCCCGCTACCGCACGCTGGCGCGTGCCTGAAGCAATTCTAGATCATGATCCCAAAATGTGGATACTGGAATTCGGAAAGAGAAATCGGATACGCGTGATTTGCGCCGCACGGTGGCGTTACCGGGCGGAGTTGACTGCAAAATTCGGTTGGCGAGCCCGGCGGGACTCGAACCCGCGACCCCATGATTAAAAGTCACGTGCTCTACCGCCTGAGCTACGGGCTCTTTGACCAGTTTTCAACGCGTTCCGAAAATGTGACAGCCCTTGGGGGTGGCCGCCGACAACGCGTTGGGCGTGGTGTACGGGGCGGCTCGGGCACGGTCAATAGGTGGCCGCAGCCGGAAGCAGCGAACCAGGGCGGCCCGACGACCCTGTCAAATTTCAGCTGGAGCGCTTATGTTTTGGTCTCAGCTTTGTCGCCAATTTGGCGGACGTGTGAGGAGCCGATGCCGATCATTAACCGCGTTGCCGACCTGCATGATGAAATCAAGGGCTGGCGCCACGATCTCCATGCTCACCCGGAGCTCCTGTACGACGTCCATCGGACGGCTGCGACCGTAACGGAGAAGCTCAAAAGCTTCGGTTGCGATGAGGTCGTGACCGGAATTGGCCGCACGGGCGTTGTCGGCGTGATCCGCGGGCACAAGTCTAAGGCTGGAGCGACGAACAAAATCATCGGCTTGCGGGCGGATATGGATGCCCTGCCGATCGAAGAGGCGACCGGCGTTCCTTACAAGTCCACCATTCCGGGCAAAATGCACGCCTGCGGTCACGACGGCCATACCTCGATGCTGCTCGGCGCCGCGCGTTATCTCGCCGAAACCCGGAATTTTGCCGGCACCGCGATTGTGATCTTCCAGCCGGCCGAGGAGGGCGGCGGCGGCGGCAGGGCCATGGTCCAGGACGGGCTGATGGAGCGCTTCGGTATCCAGGAAGTCTACGGCATGCACAATTATCCGGGCATTCCGGTTGGCGAATTTGCTATTCGGCCGGGCCCCATGATGGCGGCCGCGGACCGGCTGACCATCGAGATCGAGGGCAAAGGAGGCCACGCGGCGCGGCCTCACATATCCGTCGATACCGTCCTGGTCGGCGCCCAGATCATCAACCAGATACAGTCGATCGTGTCCCGCAATGTCGACCCGCTCGAGTCGGCCGTCATATCAATCTGCATGTTTCAGGCCGGAACGGCGGAGAATGTGATCCCGCAGACGGCGCTGTTGAGGGGGACGGCCCGCAGCCTCAATCCGGAGATACGGGATGTTCTCGAAAGCCGTTTGCACGAGGTGGTCGAGGGGACGGCGCGGCTTCATGGCGCAAAAGCCAAACTCACCTATCGGCGAGATTATCCGGTGACTCGTAATCATGACCAGGAAACGGCATTTGCGGCCTCGATCGCGAGCGAGGTCGTCGGTCGCAATCACGTTGAAACGAACGTGGCGCCGGTCATGGGGGCGGAGGATTTCTCCTTCATGCTCGAAGCGCGGCCGGGGGCGTTCATCTTCGTAGGCAATGGCGACAGCGCCGGGCTCCACCATCCGGCTTACGACTTCAACGACGACGTCATCCCGATCGGAACGTCCTATTGGGTAAAGCTCGTGGAAACAGCGCTCCCAGGCTGACCAACCCGTCTGATCGGATGCCTGCACCGAGACCCTATCCGACGGTCTCGGCTCGTTTTTCACCAGGTATCTGAACGGGTGCCTCCCTAACAGGCGCCTGTGGGGCGAGGGTCGTCGCCACAGTAGTCTTGACGCCGAGCCAGTAGCCGAATTCATTGAAGCGCGACCCTTCAAGGGTGGCCAGCGCAGCGGCCGCCACAAACGGCAGGCTCTGGACAACCAGAACCAGCGCAAAGATGTTGACCTCGTAGACCTGGGTGTAATTGGTCATAACGACGAGGGCCGCGCCAATCAGCAGCAGCGCAGCGAGCACGGCTTCCCAGAAGGCCGGGAAGTCGGCGCCTTTGCGTGTGTGGCCGCCCTTGGCGGTGCGCATGAAGGGAAGGCCTTCTTTCCAGATACCGAAACCAACCGCACGTGCCACCGTCCATTGTAGCGACATGGCAGCGACCAGAGCGCCCAGCATCTGGCGGGGCGTAATTGCGACCCGCCGGCGATAGAGCACGGCGAAATGCGCGAGCGAGACTACGAAGGCTGCCAGGATCGGGAGGGTTAGAATCTTGTCGGGAATGGCGATTCCTGCATACGCCACCACCGGAACCCATACCAAGTTCAGCATCATGACCACGACGCCGATGGTTTCAGCACCCAGC
>JAXDQI010000147.1:0-3271 GCA_034667965.1 Gammaproteobacteria bacterium | reverse complement strand
ACAGCCCGATGCCCTCACCGCCGAATTTTATCGCGGTGCGCGCGTCGTCCGGAGTATCCGCGTTGACGCGGACGCCAAGCTTGCGGACCTGATCGGCCCAGTTCATCAGCGTGCCGAACTCGCCGGACAATTTCGGCTCGATCATCGGCATCCGGCCGGCCAGCACCTGGCCCAGCGATCCGTCGATGGTGATGACATCGCCGGTCTTGAAGGTGCGCTTGCCGATGCTCATGGTGCCGCGGCCATAATCGACGCGGATGGTGCCGCAGCCGGAAACGCAGGGCTTGCCCATGCCGCGCGCGACCACGGCCGCGTGCGAGGTCATGCCGCCGCGCGTGGTCAAAATGCCTTCGGCGGCGTGCATGCCGTGGATGTCTTCGGGGCTGGTCTCGATCCGCACCAGAATGACCTTACGGCCATCGGCCTGCAGCTTGGTGGCTTCGTCGGAAGAGAACACGATTTCGCCGGAGGCGGCACCCGGCGACGCCGGCAGGCCGGTGGCAATCACGTCGCGCGTCGCACCGGGATCGATGGTCGGATGCAGCAACTGGTCCAGCGAGGCCGGATCGATCCGCGATACCGCGTCGTTCTTTGTGATCAGGCCTTCATTGGCGAGTTCGACCGCGATGCGCAATGCGGCCTTGGCAGTGCGCTTGCCGCTGCGGGTCTGCAGCATCCAGAGCTTGCCGTCCTCGACGGTGAACTCCATGTCCTGCATGTCGCGGTAGTGCTTTTCCAGTTGCGTGTAGATCCGTGTCAGTTCCTTGAACGCCTCCGGCATCGCGGTTTCCATCGAGGGCTTGTCGGAGCCGGAATCGGCGCGCGCGTATTCGGTGATGTCCTGCGGCGTGCGGATGCCGGCCACCACGTCCTCGCCCTGGGCGTTGATCAAAAACTCGCCGTACAGCTTGCTTTCGCCGGTTGATGGATTGCGGGTGAAGGCGACGCCGGTCGCCGAGGTGTCGCCCATGTTGCCGAACACCATCGCCTGGACATTGACGGCAGTGCCCCAGGATTCCGGAATGTCGTGCAGCCGGCGATAGGTCACCGCGCGCGCATTCATCCAGGATGAAAACACAGCACCAATCGCGCCCCATAATTGCGCGTGCGGATCCTGCGGAAAGTCCTTGCCGGTTTCGCGCGCCACTGCGTCCTTGTAGCGGCCGACCAGATCGACCCAGTCGTCGCCGGTGAGATCCGTGTCGAGCGTGTAGCCCTGGCTATCCTTGAAGGTGTCAAGAATGTCCTCGAAATGATGATGCTCGAAGCCGAGTACCACATCGGAATACATGGTGATGAAACGGCGATAGCTGTCATAGGCAAAGCGGCGGTCGCCCGACATCGCGGCCAGCGCTTCGACCGTGGTGTCGTTGAGCCCGAGATTGAGCACGGTATCCATCATGCCCGGCATCGAGGCGCGGCCGCCGGAGCGCACCGAGACCAGCAGCGGATTCTTCGAATCGCCAAATCCCTTGCCGGCGATCTTGCCGACCTGATCCAGCGCCTTTTCGACCTGCGCCTTCAATTCCTTCGGATAGGATTTGTCATGCGCGTAAAAATACGTGCAGACCGAGGTCGGAATCGTAAAACCGGGCGGCACCGGCAGGCCGAGATTGGCCATCTCCGCGAGATTGGCGCCCTTGCCCCCAAGCAGATCGCGCATGCTGGCTTTGCCTTCGGCCTTGCCGTCACCGAAGGTGTAGACCCATTTGCCGGATTTCGCAGCGTCTGCCGCAGGTTTCGGCGCGGCTTTGGCCGGACTTTTCGGCAGCGCCTTGCGCGCGCTGGCAAGCGGCGCGGATGGCTTTGATTTCGCTGCGACTTTTTTCGTCTTCGATGCGGCTTTGGCCATGGCTACAGATCATCCGCGAGAGGGCTGGGGGTTGCGCGCCTTACACCACGTTTTGCGGGTTCCATGCAAGGCGCGGAACCGGTTTGAGCGCTACATGTGAAACATCTTGAACAGGCCGAGGCCCGCCAGGCCGACAAAGATCAGATAGATCGCGACCACGAGATTGAGGAAACGCGGCATGATCAGGATGAGGATGCCGGCGATAAGCGCCACGATGGGCTGAATGTGGGCTGAGGTGATGACCATTGAAAATTCTCCTGCGATGTCGGGAAAACTCGAATCGAGGCGGAGATGCTATCCGGTGTCACGGTTCCGGAATAGGAGACGCTTTTGGCTTCAACGGGTTCCAAGAGGCGATGCATAGCTGCCAACAATTGCAGCACACCATCGCAAATTCACGGGGAACGATGCGCCAGCGCATGAATTAGGAGGGATTGCGCACAGGCGTGAGCAAGACCAAGCGCTAAGTGCGATCCATCGCGAAGGAGAAAACCATGCGGAACAGAATTCTTGGCCTTGCCGCAATCGCAGCCGCCATCACCACGCCGATCGCGGCGCAGGCGCAAAGCACGGTCGGCGTCGTCCGTGGCGAAAGCGTGATCGTCGACAACGGCGATGGCATTGCCGTGGAGCAGCGGCCGGCCTTCCGCGAATATGTCGTCCGCGAACGCGTGCCGACCTTTACCGTTCCGGATCGCGTGATCGTCGGCGGCGTGCTGCCGGAAGCCGGCATCACCTACTACGACGTGCCGCAGACCTACGGTGCCACGCCGTATCGCTACACCGTGGTGAACGGCCAGACCGTGCTGGTCGAGCCTCGCACCCGTCGCGTCGTTCAGGTGATCGAATAACCATAAGCGCCTGAACGACGATGCGCTCAGGCGCGCCGCAATCGCGACCGAGCGACAAGAGCCCCGCCCCGGCCATCCCCGCCGGGCGGGGCTTTTTTTGTGTCGTGTTTTTCATTGTCGTCCCCGCGGTCCGTGCCCCGGACGCAGCGCAGCGCGTAGCTCTTCGCGGAGCGGTGCGCTGCAGAGCCGGGTCCCGGTTACTTGCGACTCAAAGAAAGAAGAAACCGGGGTCCCGGTTCTGCGAAGCGGCATGAAGAATGCCGCATCGCGCCCGGGACACGTGTGATGCAAATCGCCAAATTCAAATTTCAAACAGCCAAGCGCTCTCGTCCTCGCGCCGCCGCGCGAGTTGGGCTTTTAGTTGATCTCCCCTTTTGAGGGGAGATGGAGCGCCGAAAAGCGCGCCTTGGTAGTAAACAAAAGCGCCTTTCGGACGCTCCATCGCAGCGATTTCTGTCCCTGGGGCCTAACTTCCGGGCGCAGGCGCGAGCAAGCTCGCCATCCAGGCAGGTTACCCCACCCTTCACCTGTCCCGTCCAGCCATTGAAGGCAGAGCCCCGTAGTGGGC
>JAXDQI010000146.1:0-3218 GCA_034667965.1 Gammaproteobacteria bacterium | reverse complement strand
GATGCGGAGCGGATGGGCGAACCCGCGATGGCGCGCCGCGAGAAGCGTCGCGGCCTCAAGGCCGGCGGCAAGCCACGCGACGACAAGAAATCTGGCAGCAAGTCGCACGGCGGCAAGCCGCGTGGTGTTAAGCCGCCTGGCAGCAAACCTTATCGTGGCAAGCAACGCTGATGCGTATCGTTGGCGGTCGCCTGCGTGGGCGCGCTTTGGCGGCGCCGAAATCGCAGAATGTGCGGCCGACGGCTGATCGGTTGCGCGAGAGCCTGTTCAACATCCTGGTGCATGCCTATGGGGATCCGGTAACGGATGCGCGCGTTCTGGATCTCTTTGCCGGCACCGGCGCGCTCGGGCTGGAAGCGATGTCGCGCGGCGCTGCATTTACACTTTTTGTTGACGAGGGCGCCGAGGCACGCGCCCTGATGCGCGAAAACGTCGTCACGCTGGGTCTCGGCGGCACCACGCGCATCTTTAGGCGTGACGCAACCAGGCTTGGCCCCGCGCATCCGATCGAGCCGTTTTCGCTTGCGTTCCTCGATCCGCCCTATGGCCATGGGCTGGCCGAACAGGCGCTTGCTTCCGTGCGTGAAGGTGGGTGGCTGCTGCCGGCTGCACTGGTCGTCGTGGAAGAGGCCGCAGGCGCCGGATTCAAGGCGCCGCCGGGGTTCGAGGATCTGGAACGGCGGCAATACGACGATACGGAATTTGCGTTTTTGCGGAACGCGAGTTGAATCACTCCGCGACCGCGCCGCTCGCTTTCACGGGCTCGGCCAATTTAACGAGATCGCTACGCACCAACCGGTCGAGGTATTCCGGCCCGCGCCGATCCGGTGGTGGCACGCCCAGACCCAATCCTTCCAGTCGCTCGCGCATCGCCGGGGATTCGAGAATCTCGTTCACGGCTCCAGCGAGCCGCTGCACAATCGCTTCCGGTACGCCTTTGGGAAAGAAGAAGGCGTTCCAGCCATCGGTGTCGAAATCCTTCAAGCCTTGTTCGTGCGCCGTGGCGAGGTATGGCATCGCCGGGCTGCGCTGCGGCGAGAGCAGTGCAATCGCCTTGATGGATTTGGCCTCAGCCAACGGCGCTGTGACCGAAATGACATCGCAGACATAGTCGATGCGACCGCCGATAAGGTCCTGCATAGCGGGGCCCGTGCCACGATAGGGCACGTGAGTGACGTCGATGCCGAGTGCGCTGTTGAGCAATATGCAGCTAACCTGCGTGGCAGACCCGGAGCCTGCGGAGCCATATAACATTTTGGCCTGGTTCGCCTTGGCGTAGGCGGCAAACTCGGCAAGGGTGTCGGCCGGCAGGTCTTTCCGCGTCACCAGGATTTTCGCATTGGTGATGGCGACCGACACCGGTGAG
Organism: Gammaproteobacteria bacterium; assembly: GCA_034667965.1. Lineage (GTDB taxonomy): Bacteria > Pseudomonadota > Gammaproteobacteria > Steroidobacterales > Steroidobacteraceae > Bog-1198. The sequence continues at coordinate 1,852 of JAXDQI010000146.1, read as the reverse complement.
AAATCCGTGACCGCATTGTAGAGCGGCTTCTTGTAGAGCATCTGGCTGAACGTATGCGTGCCCTGATTGCCGAACAGGAAGACCGAGCCGTCTGGTGTGGCCTTGGCGACGCGGGCGGCGCCCGACATGCCGCCGGCGCCGCCGATATTCTCGGGGATGATCTGCTGGCCGAATTTTTCCGAGAGCCGTTGCGCAAACAGCCGCGCCACGAGATCGACCGGCCCGCCGGCCGGGAACGGCACCACCATGGTGACGGGACGCGTCGGCCACGGTGCTGTGGTTTGGGCAACGACCTGTGAAGTGATCACACAGACGAACGGGATGGCAATCAATTTTCTGATCATGGCTTCTCCGTGCAGCACGCTCTACTCCTCGCTTATGCCGCTGGCCTTGATGGGAGCGGCCCATCGCTCGATTTCGGCCGGAACGAATTTGTTGAGATAGGCCGGCGTCCGGCGTTCCGCAGCGACAACCGTGACGCCGATGTCCTGGAAGCGCGCGCGCAGGTTCGCATTTTCAACCGCTTCGTTGGTGGCCTCCGCCAGGCGGCGAATGATGGCCGCGGGCGTGCCCTTTGGAAACGAGAACGAGCTCCAACTGCCGCAGTCGAGGCCCTTGATGCCCTGTTCTTCCGCGGTCGGAAGGTTCTCAAGGCCTGGTGCGCGATCAAGTCCGAGCGTGACGATGGGCTTGACGGTTTTGCCCTGGATTTGCGGTAGCGCTGTCGAAATCTGCTCGGCCACAAAGTCTATGCGCCCACCAATGAGGTCCTGCATTGCGGGACCGGCCCCGCGATAAGGCACATGCGTGATCTTGGTCCCCATCGCGACGTTGAGAAGGACCGCGCAGACATGGGTCCCGGAGCCGGCACCGGCAGAACCATATTGCATGTTCAGGTGGTTCGCCTTCGAATAGGTCACGAACTCCTGAAACGTATTGGCTGGAAAATTCGGGCGCGCGATCACGACCCGAGTGGAATCCGAAAACAGCGCGACGTGTTCGAAGTCGGTTACGGCATTATAGAGCGGCTTCTTGTACAGGGTCTGGTTGATCGCAAGCACGGCGCTGCCGGACATCAGCAGGGTGTAGCCATCCGGTGCCGCCTTGGCGACGCGTGCGGCGCCGGTCATTCCGCCGGCACCACCGATATTTTCCACGATGACTGTCTGCCCCAGAACTTCGCTCAGGCGCTGCGCCATGATGCGACCGATCGTGTCGATCGGCCCGCCCGCCGCATAGGGCACGACCATGGTGACCGGACGGGTCGGCCAGTTCTGCGCCTGTGCGTCGGCGCCGTTACAGGCTGCGACACTCGTAATGGTCAGGGCGATCAAGGTTTTTATCATTACGTTCTCCGTTCTGGGAGCGAGTAGCCAATAGTGAGTAGCCAATAGTGAGTAGATCGCGATCCGAATTCTTACTACTCTTCGCTGCTCTCTACTCACTACTTTCAGTCGATACTGATACCTGCCGCTCGGATCACTTTACCCCAGCGTTCCACTTCCGCGGGGAGGTATTTTGCGAGATATTCGGGTGATCGCTGTTCCATGGGAAGTATGTCGAGGCCGAGATCTTCCAGGCGCTTGTGAATGGTGGGGTTGTCGATGGTGTCGCTCATCGCCTTGTTGAGCTTGCGCACGATCGGGTCCGGCGTCCCCTTCGGCAGGAAGAAGCCGTTCCAGACGCTGGCGTCGACGTCCGGCAGGCCCTGCTCGCCGGTGGTTCCCAGATCGGGGATGATCGGCACGCGCTTGGGCGACATCACCGCGATGCCCTTGACCGCGCCTTGCTTCGCCTGTGCCGCGCCGGTCTGGATGGTGTCGCACATGTAGTCGATGCGGCCGCCGATCAG
>JAXDQI010000145.1:0-11364 GCA_034667965.1 Gammaproteobacteria bacterium | reverse complement strand
AGAGTCCGCCGCTGCTCACCATTCCGCACCGCTATAACGCTGCGTATGATTTGATCGAGCGCAACCTGCGTGCCGGTCGATCCGACAAGATTGCATTCGTGGACGATCAGGGACAGTACAGCTACGGCGAACTCGCCCGCCGGGTGAGCGTCTTCGCCAACGCTCTGCGCGCCTCGGGGGTTTCCGCGGGACAGCGCATCCTGTTGTGCCTGCATGATTCTATCGATTTTCCCGTGGCGTTTTTAGGCGCCATCCAGGCCGGAATCATCCCCGTACCGGTCAACACCTTGCTGACGTCCGCCGACTACGAGTACATTCTGCGCGACTGTCATGCCCGGTTGGCCTTCGTTTCGGCCGCTCTCCTGCCGCAATTTCACCCTCTGTTCGACCGGGTACCGTCGCTGCGCCGGGTCATCGTCAGCGGCAACGAATCTTCGCATCCGCTGGTCATGACTCAATTCATGGCCGGCTCGAGCTCCCTTGTCGAGGTAGCCGACACCACCAGCGACGGGATATGCTTTTGGCTCTACTCGTCCGGTTCCACCGGTCCGCCGAAGGGTGCTGTGCACGTTCACTCGAGCCTGGTGCAAACGGCGGAGCTATACGCTCGCCCGGTCCTCGGCATCGCCGAGTCGGATGTGGTCTTCTCCGCCGCAAAGCTGTTCTTCGCGTACGGCTTGGGTAATGCGCTGACGTTCCCTCTATCCGTCGGCGCCACGTCCATCCTGATGGCCGGAAGGGCCACGCCGGCCGCGGTGGTCCAGCGCTTGACGCAATACCGAGTCACGGTCTACTGCGGTGTGCCCACACTGTACGCGGCGATACTCGCGAGCCCAGACCTGCCCATACCAGAGCAGTTGTGCCTGCGACGCTGCACGTCCGCCGGGGAGCCGCTGCCGGAAGATATCGGCAAACGATGGAAGGCGGCCGTCGGCGTGGATATCTTGGACGGCATCGGATCGACCGAAATGCTGCACATCTTTCTCTCCAACTCGCCCACCGACGTTCGTTATGGCACGACCGGCAAACCCGTCCCTGGCTATGCATTGCGGCTGGTGGGCGACCTCGGTCAGGACGTGGCCCCCGGCGAACACGGAGAATTGCATGTTGCGGGCCCTACCAGCGCAACCATGTACTGGAACAACCCGGATAAGACGCGTGCAACGTTCTTGGGCGCCTGGACCCGAAGCGGCGACAAATATTATGTGACGGAGGACGGGTACTACGTGTACGCCGGCCGCTCCGACGACATGTTGAAGGTCAGCGGCATTTACGTATCTCCGGCGGAGGTGGAAGCGGCGCTGATTTCTCACCACGTAGTGCTCGAAGCCGCCGTGGTCGGCCGCGCGGATCGAGATGACTTGATCAAGCCGGTCGCCTACGTCGTGGTCAAAAGCGGATTTACGGCCTCGGATGAGCTTGCCGAGGAACTGAAGCAACACGTGAAGGCATTGCTTGCCCCCTATAAATATCCCCGGTGGGTGGAGTTTGTCCAGGAGCTGCCGAAAACAGCCACGGGGAAGATTCAGCGTTTCAAGCTGCGCGCCATGAACATGGAAAGTTGAGCGTGCCCCACCTTGCGTTGGGCGCGCAGCGCATCGAGTACGCTTTCGTCGATGTCGGTGGACACGCCGCGCCGACCCTCGTGTTCCTCCACGAAGGGCTGGGCTCCGTCGCACTTTGGAAGGACTTCCCGAGCACGGTGGCGGCCGCTACCGGATGCAACGCCGTTGTATACTCGCGCGTCGGCTATGGCGCTTCCACACCCCAGCTCATTCCGCGCGAACCCGACTTCATGCATGTCGAAGCGCTCTCGGTCTTACCCCAAATCTTGGATAAACTCGAGATACACGATCCCATACTGTTCGGACACAGCGATGGGGCGTCAATCGCGCTGATTCACGCCGGAAGCGCCGGCCGTCCCGTACGAGGGTTGATTGTCATGGCTCCGCACGTGATGATCGAAGCGGCGTGCATCCAGAGTATTGCCGCAGTCAGGCGCACCTATGAGAACACGGATCTGCGCGACAAGTTGCGCCGCTACCATGCCGATCCGGACGGAGCATTTTGGGGTTGGTGCAACATCTGGCTGGATCCTCGATTTTTAGCGTGGAACATCGAAGAACACGTGCGGAAGATCAAATGCCCCGTTCTGGCCATCCAAGGTTTCGATGATGAATACGGCACCATGGAACAGGTCGAGCGAATTGCGTGCCTGACACCACACACGGAATTGCTGAAGCTTGCAGCCTGCGGACACTCCCCGCACCGTGATCAAGCCGACCGGGTGATCGGTGCCGCCAGTCGCCACATCGAAGGCTGTAAAACTTACAATCCCAAGAGTGATAAAGATTAAAAATTCCACATCGAGACCAAGGAGGCTGCTGTCCCGCCCTATCATGAGAGTGACCGGACCGATCGGCAGAATGTACGAAAAAGGGGATCACGATGAAAAAATTATTGATGACAATTGTGGCAACGACCTTCGCAGCGGCGGCATTCGCGCAAGTGGAGCCCGCTGTCAAGGAATCTGCGAAAGCGACCGCAGAGTCGACCAAGGAAGCGGGTGACAACGCAAAGGCCGCGGTGTCGTCACAGCCGAAAAAGTCGGTGAATAAGGCAAAGGCCCACATCCATAAGGCCAAGGCGCACGCGCATCGGCATCAAGCCAAAAAAGCTGCGGACGCCGCAGTGCATTAACGGACCCTCGCTCAACAATCAAACTGGCGAAAAGTCGGCCGCCTCGTCATCGAGGCGGCCGATGCCTCCGGTCGCCTCACCCCAATTCGTGGTCTGCCGTACATACCGCCTTGCCGATCAGGCGGATGCTGCATTGTAGCTGCGCGAGTTCCTTAATCCTCCCCGCGGATTTTAGCGCACACGATCGCGATGAAGGGACAACAAGGAGGTCCTCTATGCCTTTCCCGGCCGATTTGAATCACCCATGAGCAAGACGCCGATCAAGGTACTGCTCCTGGTCGAAGACAATCAGCCCCGCATCCCGTTGGTAGTGCTCACCGGGTTGGACGATGAGTCGCTCGCGGGGCTTCCCATGGCGGAGGTTTTTCGCACCCTCAGCGCCACCAGCTCCGAGCCCACGGAAACCACGGCGGAACTGGCGATACTGCAAATCCGATCCGTGCACTTGCCACCGAGTTGCGTCCTGATCCGGCGTGACGGCCTTGAGATTCCGATCGAGGATTCGATTGCGGCCATTCACGATCGTCAGGGACATGCCATTGGCGCGGTCATCGTCTTCCGCGACGTCAGCGTGGCGCGAGCAATGGCCCGGCAAATTACCCATTCCGCGGAGCATGACTTTCTCACAGGATTGCCCAACCGGATGTTATTGAATGATCGGATCAGTCAGGCCGTCGCCTCTGCACGCCGTCATACGAAACAGGTCGCCGTACTGTTTCTCGACCTGGACGGATTCAAGCACATCAACGATTCGCTCGGTCATCCCATCGGCGACAGACTTCTTCAATCCATCGCGACCCGTTTGGTTGCTTGCGTACGCGGCGCCGATACCGTCAGCCGTCAAGGCGGAGACGAGTTCGTCGTACTGCTTCCCGATCTCCAACAACCCGAAGACGCGGCCGTCATGGCCGGCCGCATACTACGCGATGTGGCGGAGCCCCATTTGGTGGATCAGCACGAACTGCACGTGACCACCAGCACGGCAGGCACGAAGAACAGAGCATGCGCGTGCGGAAGGATGGTTCGCTGTTCGTCGCCAGCATCATTTACACGGCCCTCAAGGATGCCGCCGGAGAGCCCCGCGGGTTCTCGGAGATCACCCGCGATCTGAGCGAAACCAAGGAGTCGGGGGTCGAACTCACGGCTCGGCGCAAGGATGGCAGCGAGTTTCCGATTGAGATCATGCTAAGTCCGCTGCGCAGCACCGAGGGGATTTTGGTGACCGCCGCAATCCGCAATATAAGCGTGCGCAAGGATGCAGAACAGCATCTGGTACAAATGGAGAACAAGTATCGGGGCCTCCTGGAGGCGGCCCCGGATGCGATGGTCGTGGTAAACCAGGCTGGGAAGATCGTATTGCTGAATCTTCAAGCAGAAACCCAATTCGGGTATAGGCGAGACGAGCTGCTGGGCCAAAGAATGAGCAACATCGTGCCGGCCGGCTTTCCCGAACGTCTGGTGGCGGACAGCCTTCGATCGGCGGCGGACGCACTTGCCCAGCAGATCGACACTGGCATTGAGCTCACGGCCCGTCGCAAGGATGGCAGCGAATTTCCGATCGAAATCATGCTAAGCCCATTGGAAAGCGCGGACGGCGTCTTGGTCACGGCGGCGATCCGCAATATTACCGCGCGCAAACACAGCGAGGCACAGCTGCTCGAGAAAGTGAAGGAACTGAATCGTTCCAATGAAGAATTGCAGCAATTTGCATATATCGCCTCCCACGATCTTCAGGAGCCCCTGCGCATGGTCGCGAGTTATACGGCTCTTTTGGCCAGACGCTATAAGGGAAAGCTTGACTCCGATGCGGATGACTTCATCGCTTTCGCGGTTGACGGCGCAAGCCGGATGCAGCTCTTGATCCGGGATTTGCTCGCCTACTCGCGCGTCGGGTCGAAGGGCAAGGAACTTGCCGATACATCCAGCGAAAATGCATTGCAGCAGGCGATCCATAATCTGCGTGGTGCAATCGAGGGAAGCGGAGCATTCGTGACGCACGATGCGTTACCTTCCGTCATGGCCGACGAGATGCAGCTCACGCAGGTATTTCAGAACCTCGTTGGCAATGCCATCAACCTTCCAAAAATGGATGGGCGCGAGGTTCTGGCAGCGGTGAAGGGCGATGTCGATCTTAAAACGATACCAATCGTGATCCTGACAACGTCTGACGCGGAATCCGATATCACGAGAAGCTACCAGCTTCAGGCGAACTGCTACCTTACCAAGCCCGTCCGGCTGGACGAGTTTGAGAACCTCATGAAGAGCGTGAACGATTTTTGGCTGACGAAGGTCAAGTTGCCGTGACCCACGCCGGGCACCGCAATTCTCCGATGGGTCCGGCCGATTTTCGGAGTCGACGGGGCTGATAGGCCCGCCATTTCTGCCAGACCGAAGTCTGAGCCGCCCGGTGATCGCCGAGCGGTGAAAACCTCTACAAGTCTATGCGACCTGCATCTGATTGTACCGAGAGTCGACCACACCTTCGGCGGCAATCCAATCCTCGATTTCCCGGCCCGCCGCAAATCCGCGCCGTTCGGCGCGGAAATACGCCTCCGCAGCCACCAACTGCCGGCGAACTTCGGGATCGATGCTCGAGGCAGCGCCCGCCTCCGCAGCCGATTCCAAGACCACCATCGCCGCGCCGTCCGTCAGCTCGGATGTTGCGGCTTTCTTCGCCCTTGGCCTCACAGTCTTCGCACCAGAGGATACTCGCTTCGTCACCATGATTCTGCCTCCAGGTCTTCATGTCACATCAGTCGCTTCGCGGGGAGCATGAGACAACCCCGCTTCCCAGCACTATATAGCCGGTTTCCATCCGGCGCCGCAACTCCTCCCCGCTCAAACCTACACCCACGCCATCTTGTCGTTCGCCAGCTCCGGCTCCCCATCCCACCGATAGGCGACCAAGGGCCCGTCCCTCGCCACGCTGTAATCCAAGCAGGCAAATCGCGGCGAAATGACCGCCGGCTTTCCGGTAAACCAGTAGTGCCCAAATAGAACCGGTGGCCCGGCATAAGGATGCCCCTTCCACTCCTCCGGCAGAGGAACATCCGGAATCATCGCCATATCGCCCGGCGGACCGATTGCCGCCTTGCGGTACGTCGACAAATCATCCTGCCACCACCTCACGCGCACTTCGTGCCGGACCTTGCCGCCCTTGTCCACAAAAGAAATCCCCGGCGGCAACGGCACTTCCGGACCCTTGCACACGACTTCGAGCGCATTGAAGACCGGATGACCCTCGCGACTAGCGAACAGAATCGCCGCGTCCGTCAGGGAGTGGTTCGGCCTTAGCACTGGCCGCAGGACGTTCATGGACTCCTCATGCCAGCACGCATGCACCACCCGCAGACCGTCGAGATCCAACCACAACGGCAGCGTCTTAAACCAATCCGTAACCTCCTTCTGTCGAGGCGTACCCTCCACTACATCCAGAAACGCCTGATGCTGCGCCCGATTCCCCGGCTTGTGATGATCCCGCAGAAAATGGCCCGGCCGATCCGGGTCTGGCGTCACCCACGCTATGGCATTGAATTCATGATTCCCGAGAACGCATCGAGCCGCCCCAGCCTCCACCATTCCCCGCACCAACTCGACGGTCTCAAGCTGCTTCGGTCCTCGATCGATCAGATCGCCGACAAAAACAGCAGTGCGCCCCGAATGACGCCAAAGGCCGCCCGATTCGGAATAGCCGAGTACGCCAAGGAGGGATATCAGCTTGTCGAATTCGCCGTGGATATCGCCGATGATGTCAAATCGCATTCGTCACCGCGCTGTGGCAAGCGAAGGCTGACGCTCCCAAAATGAATTTCATCATTAACTCCAGCGATGATTTCTGGATACGCTACATCGGTTTAGGTAGACTTTGATATACAATCGACGCAAAAGCCCGCCCCCATCCCCCTTGGTACCCGAAAAACTGCATGAACGATCCGAATGCTAACCCCACCTCATCACGTGTAACCCTCAAGCTCAAGGGTGCAGCGCGCAAGTCCCCCGACGACAACAAGGCGCCGCCTACCTCACGACCTCATGACAAACCCAACGTCAAACCGGGCGCTCATTGGTCGGACGAATACAAGAGGCGCATGCAGGCGGATATGGATGAACTGACGGGTAAATGATCAGAACCGGAAAGCGAGGCCCGCAAGCACTTCGCCCTGAAATAAGGCATTGCCCTTGATCACGATAGTGCATCCGGCAGCGCCACCGCAAAAAATCGTACTGTTGTTTTTAAGAAGGATGCCGTAGCCGCGTGCTTCGAATCGCAGGCCAATGCGCGCGCCGAGGGGCACCATCCAGCCGATTCCAAGATTGCCCGAGAAGAAAGTCTCGGAATTAAGTCCGCTCCGGTCAGGTTTGACCGTCGTGCCGCCCACGCCCCCCATGACATACGGGCCGCGGCCCGCTTCCTCGATAAAGTTGGTCCCGCCCAGTTGATAGTTGTAGAGGGTGAGCCCGCTGTTGTTCGTCTTCGATGAGAATGCCCCCGACGTGAGAGCCGTGTTCTGCTGGCTATAGAACAGCTCAACCTGCGTGTTCTGATCCAATCCGACGTCCAACGCCAGGGCAAAGCTCGCGCCATTCTCCAGATTGATGGTGGCGTTTGTCGTGGAGTCTCTGACACTGCCGGCGAAGCGATCGCCGCCGTAGACGGTGATGCTACTATCGTTCTTCGCGGTGGAAGCGCCCTGGGCGTGCGCGTGCTCCTCCGATGCAGCCATCAGCACGATAAGCAACGGCGTCATTCGACAAACGCGACAAATCACTTCGGGATACCGTCACCTGGACGTTTGCTGATGCGTCAACCATATCACCCCAACCCGATCGTCGCATCAGGTCGCGACCCATTCGCAGAAGCCCCGACGAATTCGGTCTCGAGCCAGAGCACTCGATAGTCAGATTGCCGTGGTCGACGACGGCGATGACCAGGAGAGCGAGACTCATCTGACGGGCGCGGAGTAGCGCGGTGCTCATGGCCCCTACGATAAGGCCGCCCAAGGTCAATTTGCCGAATCAGTTAGGCCCTGACTTATCAAAGATTTCTAAAAGTCATGGAACGATCGGCGCAGCGCCCGTGCGCTGCTGCAATGCAGCACCACAACGCAATAGAACGCGATATTCGGCGACGGTCGTCGGCGAATCGTCATCGCGGCGTCATATTTCTGTTACGGGCGATCTCCAATCTAGTCATCGAACGCAACCACGGGGATTACACGACCATGACGATCAATAATAGAGTTTGCCGGCAAGTTCTCGCCGGATCAATCTTGGCTGCCTCCATGATTTTGCCGGCGAACGCCGGTGACGACGACCGCGGTTCTTACGCGATTGCGCTGTGGGGTGATCTGCCGTATTCGGACCTTCAGGCGACAACGGGCGTACCCAATCTGATTGCCGACATGAATTCTCAGGATTTGGCGTTTTCCGTCCATGACGGCGACTTGAAGGCGGGTAGCGGCACCGTGGGATCGGTAACTCCGACCACTTGCGAAGACGCTCTCTACGTTCAAGGGCTCGCCTTTTTCAATTCGCTGAGAGCGCCCGCGATCTTCACACCGGGGGACAACGATTGGACCGACTGTGACCGTCCATCGAACGGCGGGTTTTCATCGCTCGAACGATTGGAACACGAACGCTTGGTTTTCTTCAACACCCCGTTCTCGCTGGGTCGTCACCGCCTAAAGCAAGAAGTGCAGGCGGCACCCTACGTGGAAAACCGCCGTTGGAATTTCCACGGCATAACCTACGCAACTCTGAACATTCAGGGGTCATGCAACAATCTATGCGACACTTCTCCGGACCCGGCGGAGTTCGCTGCCCGGAATGCAGCCGACATCGCGTGGCTGAAGGAGACGTTCGCCGAGGCCACGGCATCGGGATCATCGGCTGTAATGCTCATATCGCAAGCCGATCCCGGCTGGGACCTGTCCGACGCAACCAGGGCACCGACGCGCGATCCCAACACGCTTGCCGAGACAGACGGCGCGCCGGATGGCTTTCAGACATTTCTGATCGCCCTCCGTGCCGAAGTGACCGCGTTCCGGAGACCGGTGGCTTATGTGCATGGGGATTCACATTACTTCAGGATTGACAAGCCATTGCATGATGCCGCCGGGCGGCGCCTGGAGAATTTCACGCGAGTCGAGACGTTCGGCGACAACCAAGCGAACGGCACTAACGATGTCAGCTGGATCAAGGTTCACGTTGACCCTCGTAGCCGCGAGGTATTCAGTTTCCAACCGCAGATTGTTCCTGCGAACCGAGTAGCCGTACCGGCTCCGTAGTGTTATTGCGGTGCACCGCGGTCTTCCGACTGAGATTCCGCCGGAGATGTATAATCGGCGCCGGTGGAAAAGGTCGTTCGTGATTCATTGTCGACGCGTTAGCTTGTCTTCACTCTGGCCATATATCGGCTGAATTAGGAGGGCTTATGGACATGAAACGATTGCGCGACTTGCTTATCACGGTTCTGGGATTGTGGTTGATGATTTCGCCCAGGGTTTTGCACTTCGCAGTCGGCCACGCAGATGCTGTGTGGAACACCTGGCTGCTTGGCGCTGCCATCATCCTGATAACCGCCGTTAGCCGCTACCTCATGGACGCGCGAAGTCCCTGGGAAGATTTGGCCTGTGCCGCGCTTGGGTTTTGGCTGATGGGCGCACCCTGGGTGCTTGGTTTTGCCGCTCACGTGACGGAGCGCTCCAACTCGATCATTGTCGGTTTTTTTGTGGCGGTGTTGGCCCTCTGGGCGATGGTGGTCGATGCCGATCTACGCAAGTGGATGAATGATTGGATGCACCAGCATCATCTGCTGCGATAGGCGAATGCACGTGCTCCGGCCGAACGCCAACTCCAATGGCTTGGGCGGGCCAACGACGCAGCCACGCATGGCGATCCAGCAACTTTACCGGCCAGGGTACGGGCACTGCGGTGCGACGGCCTGACACAGCCGGCTGGAGCACTCGATTGTGCACCGCAACTTGGGCCCACTGGACTACCTTCACGGGCCACAGGCGGCGCTGCCGTACGGTGTCCAAATCCTCGTCTCTACACGTGCTCTCCCGCAATTTTCGGGCAAGCAAATTCGCGGTGGCGACAGCGTCCTGAATGGCGAGGTTGATCCCCACGCCGCCCACCGGCGACATGGCATGCGCCGCATCGCCGATACATAGCAGTCCGGGCTTGGACCACGTTGTAAGCCGATCGACCGACACGCTCAGCAGCTTTATGTCCTGGAAGGACTCGAGTTCTTCAGTGCGATTGCCGAGGAACGGTGCACCATCCGCAATCTCATTGCGGAACGCCTCGATACCGGCCCGATGGATCTGATCGACGCTTCCCTTTGCAATCACGAAGGCACATTGCCAATAGTCCGTCCGATCGATGGTAACCACCATTTTGTTGGCGCCAAGATGACCCAGAACATGTTCGGGATCGCCTTGCTGCTTCGACAAGCGAAACCACAGCACGTCGATCGGCGACCCAAGGTCGTGGACGGCAAGCCCTGCCAGCCTTCGCACGGTGGAACTACGGCCATCGCAACCCACCACAAGGTTCGCCTTGATCGTAAGTGGCCCTGAAGGACCGGTTGCATGCACACCCACCACCCGGCCGTTGGCTTCAAAAAGCGACTCGACTTCAGTCGACATGAGGATGGACAGGGACGGAAAACGTCGGCTCTTCTCGGTCAGAAAATCCAAGAAGTCCCATTGCGGCATCAGGGCGATAAAGCGGCAGTCAATGGGAACGTTTGCAAAGTCGGCGACCTTGAAACTTTGGTGACCGATGTCCGCCTCGAAAGACCGGATCTTGGAATGCGGCCGTTCGAGAAACTCTTCGAGAAGCCCCAGCTCCTTCATGATCTGCATCGTGGACGGATGCACCGTGTCACCGCGAAAATCACGCAGAAAGTCCGCATGCTTCTCCATGACTACCGTCCTTACGCCCGCGCGCGCAAGAAGATAGCCCAGCATCACGCCGGCGGGGCCGCCTCCGGCAATACAGCACTGAACGGCCAGTGTTTCCAATATCGCGATGCTCCGTGTCGTCGACAGTGTACTCGCATAGCCCTTCATTCCAAATCAAGGGGCGGCACTTGCCCCGGACACATCGACATCCATCACGACGGTCGTAACCCCATCAACGCGGTGTGCGGCCACTTCGGACTGTTCCCTTATGGTTTCGTCACCAACGTGACCCGCCAGTTTAACGATCCCGTGATGCACCTCCACCCCAATCGTCCCGGGAATGACATTTTGCTCACGATCAAGCTCAGCAACGACTGCTTGCTGCATTTGGACATCGTTTTTCATCAGGTAGCTCCGTTGGAATTGATACTAGGAAGCATGCGCGCCGACCGGGATCGCGTCATCCGACAGATTGCACCGCTCCTTGTAGGCGATTGCCGCGACTCGCATTGCCGGCGCACACGGCCGCTTGCACCAACAGTTGGATTCTCGTCGTCTCCGGATCAATCTGTCTCCGAGCGCCGACACTCCCATGACGATGCGTTCATGTTTCGACGTTTCTTCCGTTGCGTGATTAGACTGCAATTCACGTCTCTTTGCGGGCGCCGTCATGCAACGACCGACACGAATGCCTAATCCGCTCTGGGGCCAATCAGCCGCCGATGAGTTCTTCCTTGCCGTCATCGACTTCGTT
>JAXDQI010000144.1:0-9275 GCA_034667965.1 Gammaproteobacteria bacterium | reverse complement strand
ACATGCGCTCGAGGCGCGCGGCCTCAACTTGCGCGAGAAGGCCATGGAGGCATTGCAGCTGCTGCCGCACGCCCCCGCGGAACTCGCCAACGCCATTCGTGCCGTCGAATCAATTCCGTCGCTTGCGGACATCGTCGCGAGCTTCATGGACTTGAAGATCGCGGACAAGCAGGACATCCTGGCCACCTTCGATCTCAAGACCCGGCTCGACCGCGTTTTGACATTGCTCAATCGGCGCATCGAAGTGCTCAAGGTGTCGCGGCAGATCGACGAGCGCACGCGCGAGGCCTTCGATGGGCGGCAGAAGGAAGCCGTGCTGCGCGAACGGTTGCGGCAGATCCAGAAGGAGCTCGGTGAAACCGATGGCTCCGGCGCCGAACTCGAGGAACTCAAGAAGGCGATTGCCGAAGCGGGCATGCCCGCGGAGGCGGAGGAACAGGCGCTGCGCGAGCTGGCGCGCCTCGAGCGCATGTCGGACGGCGCCGCCGAGTATTCGATGACGCGCACCTACCTCGATTGGCTCATCGCCATGCCCTGGTCGAAGATCGATGCCGAGCATCTCGACATGGAGCGTGCCCGTGCCATTCTCGACGAGGATCATTACGGGCTCGAGAAGGTCAAGAAGCGCATCCTCGAGTTCCTCGCGGTGCGAAAACTGAACCCCGACGGCCGCAGCCCCATCCTTTGTTTCGTCGGACCGCCCGGCGTCGGCAAGACTTCGCTGGGGCAGAGCATCGCCAAGGCGCTCGGACTCCAGTTCCGGCGTGTGAGCCTCGGCGGCGTGCACGATGAAGCGGAGATCCGCGGTCATCGGCGTACCTACATCGGCTCGTTGCCCGGCAACATCGTTCAAGCCATGCGGAAAGCCGGTCGTCGCAACCCCGTGCTGATGCTCGACGAGGTGGATAAACTCTCGGCGAGCCATCAGGGCGATCCGTTCTCGGCACTCCTGGAAGTACTCGATCCCGAGCAGAACAACTCCTTCCGCGACAATTATCTGGGCGTGCCGTTCGACTTGTCGAAGGTGCTGTTCATCGGTACCGCCAATGTGCTCGACGCCATTCCGGCGCCGCTGCGTGATCGAATGGAGGTCATCGAGCTCACCGGTTACACCGAAGAGGAGAAGCTGCAGATCGCCCGGCGCTACTTGTTGAAGCGCCAGTTGACGGCGAATGGCCTGTCCGCCGCCCAGGTGCAGGTTTCCGACGAGGCGCTGCGCAAGGTCATCGTCGATCACACGCGCGAGGCCGGCGTCAGAAATTTGGAGCGCCAAATCGGCGCCCTGCTGCGCAACGCGGCGGTGGCCATCGCATCGGGGCTCTCCTCGAACATCGTCATCGATGTCGCGGAGGTCGAGAAGATCCTTGGCGCCGCGCGCTTCGAGAACGACGTGGCGCTGCGCACCAGCGTCCCCGGGGTCGCGACCGGATTGGCGTGGACCCCCGCCGGCGGAGACATACTGTTCATCGAATCGAGCCGGGTGAAGGGCACCGGCAAGCTCATACTCACGGGCCAGCTGGGCGACGTGATGAAGGAGAGCGCGCAAGCCGCCGTCACACTCGTGAAATCGCAGGCCGACCGATTGGGCATCGATCCAGCCATGCTGGAGAATGCGGATCTGCACATCCACGTTCCGGCGGGCGCCATCCCGAAGGATGGGCCGAGCGCCGGAGTGGCCATGGCGACGTCGCTGGCGTCGTTGCTTTCGCAGCGTACGGTGCGAGCCGACGTGGCCATGACCGGCGAGATCAGCCTGCGCGGCGTCGTGCTTCCCGTCGGCGGAATCAAGGAAAAATGCGTCGCCGCGGCTCGTGCCGGAATTCGCACGGTGATCTTGCCGGCGAGAAACCGGCGGGATCTGGACGAAATCCCCGAGAGCGTGCGAAACCGGCTGGAGTTCGTTTGGGCGGAAAAGATCGACGACGTCCTGGCGCGAGCGCTCGAGGACCTGCCGGAGCAGCGCGCAGCGGCGTAGGCAGGCGACGTTTCCGCGGAAACGCGCCGTGCGCCCTAACGGGCCGCCAGTTGCTGCAATCGCGTAATGCGCTCGACCGCGGAGGGGTGAGAATCGTAAAACGCCGAATGCATGCGATCCGGCGTGAGAGTGGTCGCATTGTCGCGGTAGAGCTTCACCAGTGCCGTCACCAGATCGCCGGCATCGGCGTATTTGGCGGCGAACTCGTCGGCCGCGAGCTCTTGCCGGCGCGACCACCATGATTCGATCGGGGTCGTAAAAAAGGTAAAGGCCGGGACGGTCAGCGCGAACAGCAGCAACGCCATCGCGGAAGTTTCGGGGACTGCGAAGGCACTGTAAAATTCCGGCACGCGCGCCAGCCATCCGAGCAGCGCCAGGGCTGCCAGCGCCGACAACAGGGACGTGAGCAACCGCTGGCGCACGTGATGCAGCCGGAAATGGCCGAGTTCGTGAGCGAGCACGGCTTCGATTTCCGCCAAGTCGATCCGTGCCAGCAAAGTGTCGAAGAACACGATGCGCTTGTTGCGCCCGATCCCGCTGAAATACGCGTTGCCATGCGCGGAGCGACGCGATCCGTCCATGACGAAGACGCCGCCGCCCGCCGCATATCCACAGCGTTGCAGGAGCGCCTCCACCCGTTCTTTGAGGGTTGCATCGGTGATTGCGGTGAATCGGTTGAACAGCGGCGCGATGAAGCGCGGCGCGGCCCAGGTGACGATGACCATCGTGACCACGTATACCAGCCATGCCCACACCCACCACCACGTGCCCATCCTGTCCATGAGCCAGAGGGTGACCAGTGCAAGGGGCGCCACGAATACCAGCCCCAGCAGCAATCGCTTGGCGAGGTCGGCGGCAAAGAGGCGCGGCGAAATCCGATTGAAGCCGAATCGCGCCTCGATTCGAAACGTGCGCCACAGCGTAAACGGCAGGCCGAGCAGCTGGAGCATCAAGAACACCGTCAGGATGACGAGACAGCCATGCCAGGGCTCGGTCGAAACCGAATGCCGAACCCACACATCCACCGCCGCGAGACCACCGCCCAAGGTGAAGCCGACTTTGATCAGGGATTCAACGACCGTCGCCCAGCGCCCGAGGTGAACCCGGGCAAGCGTGTAGTCGGCGGCCTTCTGTTGGTCGGCGAGAGCAATCTGTCCCTGGAAGGCCTCGGGCACGCGATTGCGATGCGCGGCGACGGCGTCGATCTGACGGGAGGCCAGCCACAGACGCGTCGCCGTTTCCCCAGCGAGGACCGCAAGGAAAATCCAAGTGATCCAATTCATCGCGGAATACTCAGATAGTCTTTTAGCTGTGTCCCATTCACGGAAACAGCGTAGCCGAATTCGAAGGCGAGCGAAACACGAGGGGCTTCTCCTCTGCTGCGCGCGGCTCTGCTGCGGGCAGCCGCTCCGCTCTCGCCACCGCCTCGGTCACGAGGTGATGATGCGGCGATAGGTCGCAGACGGGGTCGGCATTCGCCGCATCGCCGGTCATCAGATAGGCCTGGCACCGGCAGCCGCCGAAATCGCGCGCTTTCTCAGGGCAGCTGCGGCACGGCTCCTTCATCCAATCATCACCGCGAAAGTGGTTGAATGCCGACGAGTCGAACCATGCATGCTTTACGCTGGTATCACGGACATTCGGAAATTCGAGCCCGGGCAGCATGCGCGCCGCATGACACGGCAGCGCGGTACCGTCCGGCGTCACGGTGAGAAAGATGGAACCCAAACCATTCATGCAGGGCTTGGGCCGGCGCTCGAAGTAGTCGGGCACGACGAAGTAGATCTGCATGGGCCTGCCGATCCGCTCGCGGAAACGCTTGGTTGCCGCCTCCGCCCGTTCCACCTGCGCCCGGGTGGGCATGAGCTGCTCCCGATTGTGCCAAGCCCATCCGTAGTACTGGGTATTGGCGAGTTCGACGTATTCCGCGCCGAGCCGATCGGCCATGTCGAGAATTTCCTCCACATGATCGATATTGAGCCGGTGCAGCACGACGTTGAGCACCATGGGATAGTCATACTGCTTGATGAGCGCCGCCACCTTGGACTTCAAATCGAAGGTGCGGGTGCTGCTCAAAAAGTCGTTCATCTTCTTCGAACTGTCCTGAAACGACAGTTGGATGTGATCGAGGCCCGCGGCCTTGAGCGCCGCAATGCGGGCTTCGTTGAGCCCGACCCCGGAGGTGATGAGATTGATGTAGAACCCGAGCCGGTGCGCCTCCGCGACGATGATTTCCAGATCATCGCGAACCAGCGGCTCACCGCCGGACAAGCCGAGCTGCACGGCGCCGAGGGCGCGTGCCTCACGCAACACGCGGAGCCAATCCTCCGTGAGCAGTTCCGGCCCAACCTTGGCGAAATCGGTCGGGTTGTAGCAGAACGCGCAGTGCAACGGACATCGATAGGTCAGCTCCAACAGCAGCCACAACGGGGGACCCGGGATTTTGACTTGCGCGTTCATGACAGCAATGTGACCCATTTCTTTTCCACGGCCATCGCGATGAACGCGAAGACGTCGCCGGACAGGCCGGAGGCTGCGAACGACTGCTCCAGACCGGCCGTGATGCCGGCGAGTGTCGCGATGCCGTCGCAGCGCTTCAGGATCTCGCCGGCGCTGGCGTTGAGCTTGATCATTCCCTCGGGATACAAGAGGACGTGCGCATTTTGCGCGGCCTCCCATTGCAGACGAAACCGCCGGTCGATGGCGGGTATCGACGCACCATTGATGGGATTGGCATCCTTGATCGGATCGGCACTCATGTCGGCACCCCGTAACGCAAGGCCATGGCATCGCTCATCTGCCACAGCACATCCAGTTTGAATTTCAAGATCTCGATGGCTCGCTCCTGCAGCGGACGCGTATCGAAGTGATCCAACGTGAAGGCCAATCCAAATTCGACGTCGCGACGGGCAAGGCTCACGCGACTCTGGAAGTACTCGAGGCCCGCAGGGTCGATCCACGGATAGTGCTCCGGCCAATTGGCCAGCCTTTGTTTGTGAATCTCCGGCGCGAACAGTTCGGTCAGCGAGGAACACACGGCTTCCTGCCACGGTGCGCGGCGGGCAAAGTTCACATAGGCGTCGACGGCGAATCGCACGCCCGGCAGCACCAGCGACAAATCCTCCACCGACTCGCGTGACAGGCCCACCGCCTCGCCCAGGCGCAGCCACGATTCGATTCCGCCCGGATCGTCGCCGTAGCCATCGTGATCGAGAATCCGCTGCACCCAGTTGCGCCGCACCGCCCGATCGGGACAGTTGCTGAGAATGGCCGCATCTTTGATCGGTATGCTGATTTGATAGTAAAAGCGATTTGCCACCCAACCGCGGATCTGCTCCCTGCTTGCCGCGCCGGTATTGAGCAGGACGTTGTACGGGTGGTGAATGTGATAGGCGCTGCCCTGGGCGCGCAACTGCGCTTCGAATTCCTCCCGGCTCCAGTGCGCGGCCGACGTTCGCGGCAATGCATTCAAAGGAATATCTCCATGCCGTCACGCGCCACTTCGATCTCGTGCCTCCCGAGTTCCGCGAATTCCGCCGACGTCTCATCGAGTATGGGGTTGGTATTGTTGATGTGAATCAAGACTTTGCGGGTGCTCGAAGAGAGCCGGTCCAGCCATCCCAGCATCCCGTCGGCGCCGCTCTGCGGCAGATGCCCGATATCGCGCGCACGCTTGCGCGATATGCCCAGACGAATCATCTCATCGTCCGTCCAAAATGTACCATCGACCAGAACGCAGGAGGCCGCCCGCATGGCCTCCCACAATCGGTCGTCGATGGCGGCCAAGCCCGGCGCGTATACCGCGCTTCGCCCGCTGATCTCATCGGTAATGACCAATGCCAGGTTGTCGCCGCTCACCGGCGACTCGCGGTTGGGGGAATACGGAGCGGGCTTGCTCGCCACCGGAAGACCCCGCCAACGGACGTGCTCCACCGCCTCGACCACGAATTCACGGTCCAATTCGATCCGGCGACGATCGACGCCGCAAAAGTGGGCCAGCACGCCGAAAACGGGGTTGCCCTGCGTCAGATCCGCGCAGGTGCTGTCGGTGCACCAGATCGGCCAAGGGCGCACCGATTCGCGCAGCATATAAAGGCCGGTGGTGTGATCCACCTGCCCGTCGACGAGAATGATGGCGGCAATGGCGGTGTCGCGCAGCGAGCGATTGGGCTGCAGATCCGGCGTGCGCTGCAACTGGGTCAGAATGTCGGGCGAGGCATTGACCAACACCGACGCCGGGCCATTGCTGCCGGTTACCGCGATCGAGGACTGGGTGCGCGCAGAACCTTGGAAAGTGCCCGCCCGGATGCCGGCGCAATTTGGGCAGTTACAGTTCCATTGCGGAAAGCCGCCCCCGGCGGCCGATCCCAGCACACGGATTTTCACGTGGAGAACGGGCGCGCGCCCCTTTCGTGGCAGCGCGCCCTACTCGGCTTCTAGCGATTCGAGACGTACATCGTGATTTCCATACCGAATCGATAATCGACTGCAAGCGGGGTTTCCCATTTCATGCTCAATCTCCTGGTAGTGAGGCTTTGATACTCCTCCGTGCCGCCTTCCCCCGAATCAGCAGCATCATGAAACTGGTCTCATGATTTTCATGAGGCCGCTCAGCGCCGCGCCGCCCGCGTCAGCGCCCTGGTACCATCCTTCAAATGAGACTGCGGACGCGTTTGAACCTCGTGGTGGCCGGACTCAGCGCCACGTTTGTGATCGTCCTGATTGCGGCTGAGATTCAGAGCACCCGAGCCTCGGTACGCGAGGAAATCGAGGCTGCGAACCGTGTGGCCTCCCAATTACTGGGCCAATTGGCGTCGATCTATTCCAACGTGGGGGGCCCCGACCTGGTGCTGCAGTTCCTCCAGCAGACCGGCCACGTTCGTGCCAATGAGGTGAGCCTGCTGTCCCCGGCGGGCGATGTCCTGTACCGCTCGCCCCAAGCGACCTACAAAGCCGGGCGCCAGGCTCCCGATTGGTTTGCGCGGCTGCTGGCGCCGCAGATTACGAAGGTCACCTTTCCTTTGCGGGGCGGCGTGCGCTTGGTGGTCGAACCGCTATCGTCGCGTGCCGTGCTCGACGCCTGGGACGGCGTGCTGCGCCTCACGGCGCTTGGCGCGGCCATGTTCGTGGTCGTCAACGGATTGGCATTTTGGAGCGTCGCGCGCGCCCTCAAACCCTTCCCGATCATCGCCGACGGCCTCGAGCGCATTCAACTAGGTGAGTTGTCTCATCGACTGCCGCCGCTTGCGGGGCATGAAGCCAGCACCATCGGCGGCGCCTTCAACAGAATGGCACAGGCGGTCGAGGATAAGGTGCGGGCCGAGCGCCAGGCCCGCGACGCGGAAGCACGATTGGAGGAACGCCGCGAGATGTCGTCCCTGGCGGACCAGCGGGTCGAAGAGGAGCGGCGGCTGATCGCGCACGAACTGCACGACGAGTTCGGCCAATCGGTCACTGCGATTCGCAGTTTGGCGCTGGCCATCGCCACTCAGACCGAAGCACGGGATGCCGCGACCGCCGGTATAGCCCGGATGATATCGGACGAAGCGGCGCGGCTCTACGACGCGATGCACGGGCTGATCCCAAGGCTCGCACCCCTCACACTCGATACGCTCGGGCTCGCCGCCGCCCTCGAGAATTTGGCGCGAGACTGGCAGCGGCGTCATCCCTTGGTCGCATTGACACTACGTCACGATCTACCCCCCGATCTCGGCCCGAGCGTCACGCTCGCCATCTATCGCGTGATCCAGGAAGGCGTCGTCAACGCCATGCGGCATGCACGTCCTTCGCGCGTGGACGTTGAGGTTCGCAGCGATCCGCAGCGAATCATCGTGACGGTGACCGATGACGGCTGCGGCTTGCCGGCCGAATGGTCGAAGCCCGGACACTTCGGTCTGCGCGGGCTCAACGATCGCGTGACGCAGTTGGGCGGTTCCTTGCAAGTCGGCAACGGCGACCGCGGCGGTGCGCGTCTGACGGCTGAAATTCCCTTGGCGGCATCGGCGTGATACGCGTTCTACTCGTCGACGATCACGCCGTCGTGCGCATGGGATTTCGGCTCTTGCTGCAGTCGAACGCGGAGATCACCGTCATCGGCGAGGCCGACTCCGGCGAGACGGCCTGCCAGATGTATCTCGAACTTGCGCCGGATGTGGTGGTCATGGATCTCGCCATGCCGGGCATGGGGGGACTCGAGGCATTACGGCGCATTCGCGCCCGCGAACCGCAGGCCAAGGTGCTCGCATTGTCCGCCCACGACGATCTCATGCACGCCCGACGCACGCTGCAGGAAGGCGCCCTCGGGTTCCTCTCGAAGCGCAGCGCGCCCGAGACCTTGCTCGAGGCCGTGTGCACGGTCGGTGCCGGCAGACGCTATATAGAACCGTCCCTTGCGCAAAAGCTGGCGCTTTCGGAATTCGACGGAGGGAGCCGCTCGCCCGTGGATCAACTCTCGGAGCGTGAATTCGAAGTATTCATACGGCTGGCGGGAGGAGCGACGGTGCAGAAAATCGCGCAGGACCTCAAATTGTCATCGTCGACCGTGGGCACTCATCTCTACAACATCAAACAGAAACTCGACGTGGCCAATCAGTCAGAGCTCACACTGATCGCGATACGGCACGGCCTCATCGAGCCGTGAGATGCGTCACATTTCCGGCACGGCGGAACCTGTGATTCGACGATGTCGTCATTCGACGACGGGTTCCCCCCAGGTGTCGTTTAATTAATGGTGCAGACTTTCGCGGCGGCCGACAATGCCGGTCAAGTCAGCAAAGGATTTTAAACATGCGTTTAATCACAATCGTGGCGATCGTTTTCGCCGGTATCAGCGGGGCTCGCGCGGGCGACCTGGGCATCCGCGTCATGTTGTCGGGCCAGGTGGCGCCGGGCGTATACGGCCAGGTGCAGATCGGCGACGATCGTCCGCCGCCGGTCGTCTACGCCCAGCCGATGATGATCGAACCGCAAGCGATTCCGCCGCCGCCCCTGTACCTTCATGTTCCGCCGGGTCACGCAAGAAATTGGCGCAAGCACTGCCGTGAATACAACGCCTGCAATCGGCCGGTATACTTCGTGAGATCGAAGGAATACCAACCCGAATACCAGCGCCATTATGCAGATCACGCACGCGAGCGCGAACAGGAGCGTCGCCGATGGGAAGATCACCAGCGAGATCAGGAGCGCGGCCGCGGGCACGACGATGGACGCGACGGGGACGGGCATGATCATGGACACGGACATGGACATGAAGGCCATGACAAGCACGATGACCGGCACGACGACCATGACCGGCACGACC
>JAXDQI010000143.1:0-28429 GCA_034667965.1 Gammaproteobacteria bacterium | reverse complement strand
TCGAGCACGCCGGCGCGGAGCAGCGCCACCATATCGTCCGGGCTGGTCAGGCGCCCGTTGCCGACAACGGGAATGCCGTCTCCGAGAATGGATTTGCCCTGTTTGATGAAGGGCGTCATCCAGCCCGATTTGCGGAAACGGGACGTTCCCGCATCTTCCCCCCATTCGGCGTAGTCGCCGATCTTGAGCGCCACCGCGTCGACCACCCCTTCGCGACGAAGTAGTTCGAGCAGCCGCACACCGTCTTCGTGCGCCTCGACGCCCTCCGGACCGTGCAGCGTATCCATTTCAAAGCGGGTGGTGATGGCGCACCGGTCGCCCAACCCCCGTTTCAATGCATGCAGCAGCTCGATGAAAAAACGCGAACGGTTTTCGAAGCTGCCGCCATAGTGATCGGTGCGCCGGTTGAAGCGCGGTTCGAGGAACTGGATGGGTACCGTGTCGTCGCCCGCCGAAACCTCGAGGATGTCGAACCCGGCTGCCGCAGCGCGTTTACCGGCCTCCACGTACATGTTGATGACCGATCGGATGTCCAACTCGTCCATCTCGTAGCCATACACCGATCGAGTCGCGAACAACGGCGAGAGCCACTGGCTGGGGCTGCGGCCGATTTCGCGTGATTCCAATGACGGGGCATTGCCGCCGCTGTACCAAAGCTGGATGCCGGCCAGGCTGCCATGCGTATGGGCGACGTCGCACATGTAGCCGAGGTTTCGCACGTCCCCCTCGTCCCAGATGCGAGCCGAGGTGTACGGATACTCGTCCGCCTCCGGATGGATGGAGCAGAATTCCGTGAACACGACGCCCCAGCCGCCCTCGGCCTTCATGCCGCGCAAATGGGCTTGAGCGCCGGGCCTCTCGGATCCGGGCCCCGCGCAGTGCGCAGTCTGCCAAAATCGATTGCGGGTCTTCTTGGGGCCGATCTTGATCGGTTCGAACAACACATCGTGCTTCGGATCTCGGGACATGATTTCATCCTTATACTAAGGGGTGGGGGAATCCGGCCCCGGCCAGGGAAAAACTCACCATGCTCTTTGCGGAAAAAGTCGTTCTGATCACAGGCTCGACCACCGGGATCGGCGAGGCGTGTGCGCATGCCTTCGCGGAGTCGGGCGCCAAAGTCATGGTGTCAGGCCGCCATGAGCAGCGCGGCGGGTCCGTGGTCGACGCCATTCGCGCCGCGGGCGGAAACGCGCAATTCACCGCGGCGGATCTGCGCGCCGCGGGCGCCTGCGAGCGATTGGTCGGCGATACCATCGAACGCTTCGGCGGCTTGGACGTACTGGTGAACAATGCCGGCATCCTCTACACGGCGAATGCGCTCGACACCGGCGACGAGCAGTGGCTCGACACCATGGCCGTGAACGTCAACGCCTTGTTTTATTTGAGCCGCGCCGCGGTAAAGCACATGAAAGCGGCCGGCAGGGGGGCGATCGTGAACATCGCCTCGGAGTGGGGCCTCAACGGCGAAGCCAACCATGTTGCGTACTGCGCCAGCAAGGGAGCGGTGATTCAGATCACTCGCTGCATGGCGCTCGATCATGCGCGCGACAATATCCGCGTCAATTCGGTGTGTCCCGGCGAGATCCACACGCGAATGGTGGATGACATTCTCGCCAAACGCGGCGGCGACCCGGCCCGGAGTCTTCGGGATCTGGCGGCCGGAATCCCGATGGGGCGTTTGGCACATCCGACTGAGGTCGCGCGTTGCGTGCATTTTCTGGCGTCCGATCTCGCGAGTTACGTGACGGGTACCAACCTGAGCGTCGACGGCGGCAATGACGCCACCGCGGGCCCCTATCCTTAAGTCTGCCCTTAAGTCTGCGTTACCGCAGATTGGGTTGCCTTCGTGGTCAATCGATGCGCATCGCCCGCGGGCGCATTGCCGCGCTCGTAAGGTTTCGCGGCCACCATGTATATGGCGCCCAGCACCACGATACCGACGGTGGTCACCAGCATGGAATAGTTGCTGTACCAGGGATCGTTCGGACTGCGCGGCCACAGGATGTTGACGATGGCGCTGACGCCGTAGGCGAGCGCAAGCAGGTTCACGCACCACCCCCAGGCACCCAGGGTGAATGGGCCCAACGGCCGCCAGCCCTTGGTGCGCGCAATCAACGCGGCCAGCACGATCATCTGGAATGAAATGTAAATTCCGACCGCCGCGAAGCTGATGATGATGGTGATGGCGTCTTGCAGCCACAACGCCGAGAGCGCGATCAACGCGGGTATCGCACCCATCACGATGAGCGCCGTGGCCGGAACATGGTGCCCCGGCGACATGCGGCTCAGGTACTTGCTGCCGAAAATCATCTGATCCCTGGCGTAGGCGAAAGTCAATCGGCTGGCGGCTGCCTGCAGGCTCAGCAGACAGGAGATGAAGGACACCAGCACCACCACGATGACGGCCCGGAAGCCGGACTCGCCCATTGCCGCGCGCAGCAGCGTCACGATCGGGTCCTTGTCGGCGCCCGACATCACGGCAGACATGTCCGGGATGGACAGGACGAACGCCAGGCAGACCCAGGTCGCGGCGGCGCCGCCGATGTAAATCGTCATGCGCATGGCCTTGGGAATCATGCGGCTGGCGTCCGGCGTCTCTTCGGCGACATCGCCGCAGGCCTCGAAGCCGTAGTAGCAAAACATCGCGGCCAGCGACGACGCCAGGAATGCGGGCAGATAGCCGCCGTTCGCATGCACGATGGTCGTATCGACCAAGACCTTGAGCGGTTGATGCCGCGCAAACAACAACAGATAGCCGCCGACCAGGATGGCGCCCACCAGTTCGCAGACGAAGCCGAACATCGCAACCCGCGCCAGCAGGCGAGTACCGCTCAGATTCATCATCGTAGTGATGGCGATGAGCACGAGCGCAATGATGGTGGTCGCCACGGGAGTGCTCTCGACGCCGAACAGTTGCGCGAGAAACGGCGCGACCCCGGTTGCCACACCGGCCATGGTGCAGCACAAGGCCCAGGCGTAAACCCATCCGGCCATCCAGGCCCAGCGCTTTCCCATCAGGCGGCGCGCCCAGGGATAAAGGCCGCCGGAGATCGGAAATTGCGACACGATCTCCCCAAAGACCAGGCACACCAAGAGTTGACCAACGCCCACCAGGATATAGGTCCACCACATCGGCGGGCCGCCGACGACCAACGCACCGGCGAATATCGTGTACACGCCGACCACCGGCGACAGGTAGGTAAACCCCAAGGAAAAGTTCTCCCACTTCGACATGGTCCGGTCGAAATGCGATACATAACCCAAGGCTTTCAATTGCTCGGCGTCTTGATCGACTGCCTTGACGGAACTGTCGGTCACCATTAAGTCTCCCTTGATTTGCCCTGCCAATAACTCGAATCGCCCACGCCTTGTGGATCATCATACGAAGAACGGGGGGCCTCCGCCCCCCGCGCTACCGCCCCCCGATACGCCCCTGGCTCGCGCGGCTCAGAACTTCGTTTCAAATCCAACGCCGATGGTGCGCGGCTGATTGGTCGACACACGGGTAATCGTCGGTTGCTGCCAGGCGAACACGGTGTTGTCGATGGTCAGTGCGGCATGTTTGTTCGTCAGATTGGTGCCGAACACGGAGGCCACCCACGCGTTCCTGCCCAGGCCGATCCGGAAGTCCATCAAGCCGTAGGGCCCCAGGGTCTGGCGGTAATAGGCAACATCCTCCACCGGGCCGACGTAGGCCTCTGCGAGCCGCGCCGTAAACTTATAATCCTCCGCCAGGATCGATTCGTAATTCACGGACACATTGCCCGTGTACTTCGGGATGTTGGTGATGCGCGTACCGGCAGAGATGGGTAGGCCGAGCGTCTGCTTCGGCTGGCTGATGTAGGCCTGGGTGTATGCGCCGGAGAGGTCGACCGTGATCGCATCGGTCACCTTGGCGGACATTTCGAGTTCCGGCCCGTACGTCTTGGCATCGCCCACATTGGTGTTGTAGGGATAACCGCAGCTCAGCACGATCAATTGCTGAATATTGTGCCATTTGACGTAGAAGACATCCGCGTTCACCACGAAGCGCCGGTCGTTGAACTTGGCCTTCTCACCCACCTCGATGCTCCAGATGTCGTCGGGGGCATAGTAGGCTGGTTGCGCCGTAAGATAGCTGGGACCGGTGCCCTGGCCGCAATAGTAAAAGCCGCCGGGGTTCAGCGGGATCGGCAGATTCACACCGCCGGGGCGGGATCCCTTCGACAAGGTGCTGTACACCGTGAGATCGGAGGTGGGTTCGTACGACAGGTTGATCTTCGGCAGCAGGCTGGTATTGCTGCCGGAAGCGCTGGCAATGGTCGGTGTGGCATTTCCCGAGGCGGTGCCGAGGCCGCGCTGATTGGACGTGTTGCTGATGTCGAATTTATAGAAACGCAATCCCGCGGTGAGCTTGAGCGTCGGAGTCAGCTTGTAGCTGGTTTCGCCGAAGATCGCTTTCTGTTTGAGAATGTTCGGATTGTTGTCGTCGAAGACGATGCCGTTCGGATTCGCCGCCGGATCACCCAACGGGAACGAAGTGCCCGGGGGGCAATGACCACCCACGGGATTGCCGGCGGGAGAACAGGCCTGAGCCGTGGAAAACAGCACATTCTGGTTGGTCGTTATGTACCCCGAGTGAAGGTTCGAAAAGAACAGGCCGCCCACCCATTGCAAATCCCCTTCACCCCGCGACGTCAGACGCAGCTCCTCGCTGAACTGGGTCGTCGGATCTTCTTCCTGGTAAAGGTTGGGGATGAATGCAGGCTGCGTGGGGCTCGTCGTCGTGAAATTGAAGATGTTCTGAAGAGCTTCGGTCGAATCGGTGGTTTGAAATACATCGCGCTTCCAATACGACGTCGCTGACGTGAGATTCGCAAAATTCATGTCGTAGCTGACCTTGAGGCTGCCCAACTTGAACGAATCGTAGTAGGGCTCCTGGATGTCGTAGGGCTGATAGATCGTGTTGTTGCTCGGGGGCTGCTGATAGTTGCTGTAACCGTCGGCATCGATACGCTGGTACATCAATGTTCCGGTGATGGACAGATTGTCCACCGGTTGTACCAACAAAGTTGCCCGCGCCGAGGCGAAGCGCTCGAGATTTGAACCCTTCACGTCAGTTGCAACCGGTGCGGCTGCAACGTCGCCGCGGGTACAGTAGTAAAAAGGACCGCAGGGGCCGTAGTTCGTCGCATACGGAAACTGGCCGGGGGCGATGACTTTGCGATCGATCCAGCCGCTGATGTATTTGTCGGTGGCAACGACCCTGAGCGCCGCGCTATCGCCGATCGGAAAATTCAACATCAAACTGCCGCCGCCGTTGGTGCTGCCGCCGGTGGTTTGAGAGGCGTCCACCGACGCCGCGCCTTCGAAGGTCCTGAGTTTGGGCGGATTGGTCACCAATTTGATGGTGCCGCCCATGGAACCGCCGCCGTAGAGAGTGCCCTGCGGCCCGCGCAGCACCTCCGTGTGATTGAGGTCGAAGAGGTCGGCGTCGATGACCGTCCGGCCGTTCAGCGCCACGGCGGAAGCCGCCAAGGGTGTCTCGTCGAGGTAGAACCCCACTGTGGCGGTCGAGCCGCCGGAGGAACCCAGCCCGCGCATTTCATACTCGGTCTGTCCGGGACCTGCCGTGCGGACGGATAGGCCCGGCACGGTGCCGACCAGGTCGATTACCGACGTGATGTTCTCTTGAAGGAGATCATTGCTGCTGAGGGCGGTCATCGCGATCGGAGTCGCCTGCACCGTGGAGTCGCGCTTTTCGGCGGTGACGACGATCTCTTCCAATCCGGCGTTGTCCCCCGGGGCCGCCGCAAGCGCCGACGCACTGATGACGGCGCAGGGGAGTGCCAGAACCAGCGACGCCCGCATTACTCCACGAACGTATCTTGCAAACAACACTTTCTTCATGTCCGAATCTCCCTGAAATGAGCAAAAAACGGCAGCGCAATGCCGATCGTGACCGAAACCTATAGCCGGGTTAATTCATCCCTTCGCGCTTAATTGGCGATTGCCTGGTGATCGTGAGACGCAATTCGTAGCATAGGGTTTACTGGCACGCAAGTTTATTGCACAACAGGCACGGGAAAGTCAGTCCCCGATGTTGCTGAAATGCCGCGCTCGGCCGCGAACGATGGTGTCTAATGCACGGGGTGTGCCAGCACTCCATGCGCCGGAGCTGACCGCGTGGAGGCCTCCCGCCGCGCCGCGCTCGCCGCCGTTTTCTCGAGCAGCGTGGGAGTCGGCTTGATCTTCGGATTCCAGCCGCCGCTGATCGCGCTGGTGCTGAGCCGCGCCGGTTCATCGAGCTTTGCCGTCGGCGCGGTAACCGCAGCCAGTTTGATCGCCGTGATCCTGCTCGGGCCGTTCTATCCCGCGGCCATCTCGCGCCTGGGGCTCAAGACTTGCATCGTGGCGGGAGTCTGTTGCGCCGCCCTGGTCCTTATCCTCATGCCGGCATGGCCCGCCGTGGCCTTCTGGGTCGCCTTGAGATTCATCACGGGTTGCGCCCTGGGCTTGACTTGGATCGCGAGCGAAGTCTGGCTGAACAGCATCAGCGGCGATGAGTCCCGCGGCACCGTGATGGGAATCTACGGTACGGTCTTTTCCGCCGGCGTCATGATGGGCCCCGCTCTCCTGGAATGGACCGGCACCCGCGGTTCGCTGCCATTCGCCGTAGGCTCCGTTTGTTTGCTCCTGACTCTGGTGCCGTTGGCGGTGATGCAGAAGGTCAGAGGCTCTGCGCAGGTGTTCACGCCGATGCGCGACCTTGCGGGCACGGTGCGGGGGGCGCCGGTCGTCATGCTGGCCGCGTTGGTCGCGGGTCTGATCGAGTCCGCTGAATTGACGCTTCTTCCGTTGTTCGGTGTGCATGCAGGTTTTCCCGAGCGGAGTGCGTTGCTCCTCGTGACGGTGTTCATGGCCGGGAACGTCGTCCTGCAGGTGCCCATCGGCATGCTTGCCGACCGGTCGGGGCGGCGCTTGGTGCTGGGCCTTTGCGCGCTGCTCAGCTGTATCGGCCCTCATCTGCTGTTGCCGTGGTTGGCGACACCGGCGCTTCTGTGGCCGCTGGTCTTCATCTGGGGCGGCACCCTGTACGCCTTCTATAGCCAGGGTGTGGCGTTGCTGGGACAGGAGTACGCGGCGGCCGAACTTCCCACGGCGAACACGGTGTTCGTCATGGTGTACTGCCTGGGCGGCGTGATCGGCCCCAGCGTCGGCGGCTTGATCATGGACGTTTGGCCGGACCGTGGTCTGCAAGGCCTGCTCAGCGGTGCGGCGCTCCTCTTGCTGGGCGGCCTGGCCTGGGGATCATGGCGGCGGCGAGCCGCCTCGCCGGCAGTGGATTGAGCGCCGGCAATGGATTGATAAGGGCGCGCAACGGCTTACAATCGATTGGTTCAATGATTACCAGTGAGGGGAGACTCCATGAGAATCGATGGCATGAAAACTATGATGACGGCGATGGCGCTTGCGACGTCGCTGCTCGCATCCGGTTTCAGCGCAGCTGCGGCGCTCGAGCTGCACGTCAAGAAATCCGTGACGATTGCGGCCCCGGCTGAAAAAGTCTGGGATGCTTCGAAGAATTTCAACGGCTTGAACATCTGGCATCCGGCGCTCGCGAGCGACGAGATCATCAGCGGCAAGAACAACACGGTGGGCGCGGTACGTGTGCTGACGCTCAAGGGCGGCGGCACGATCAAGGAAAAGCTGCTCGAGTTCGACGACAAGGGCCATCGATTTCGCTATGCGATCCTCGAGAGCGTGCTTCCCGTCAGTCACTACACCTCCAGTTTCGTGGTCACCTCACTGGCCCCTGAAAAGACCTTGGTCACATGGTCCGGCAAGTTCAAACGCAAGAACTTGAGCGATACTCCGCCGGACAACGAGAACGACAAGACCGCCATCGATACGGCCAGCGGGGTGTATCAATCGGGCTTGGATAATCTCAAGAAGATCGTTGAAGCGAAGTAACCGGCACAGACGTGCTCGGAGGCCGGTCTTCCGAGCACGTGACCGATGACCGAGGGCGAAACGTCCGGAGCGCCAGGCGCGGGAGCGCCAAGCGTCGGATCGCCGGCTGAACCGCCGGCCGCAGGACCATCGCTTGGTCCCCCCGCCGCGGGCAACACTCCGCAGGGTTCCTGGTTCAGGGTGCTGTTGCGGTTATGGCGTCTGAGATCCGCCGATGCGGAATCGTACGGCAATCCCTTGGCCGCAATCATCGTATTGAGCGTCTCTTGCTTGGCCGCATGGCTGGCGGTCGACTGGTGGCAACGCCAACCAGATTCGGAATTCTCCGTCGACGGGATTCCGCTGCTCGCGTGGTACGTACTAGCCGTCGTGGCCTTGGCCGGGCTGCTGAGGTGGGGGTCCCGCCCCCGACCGGCTTTCGCAGCGATGCTGGTCCTTGCGCTCGCGGCCGCGCCGGTGCCGCTGCTGCTCGTCGGCGTCGTCGCCTTCTACCTGCAACAGCCGTGGTTTTGGTGGGCGGGCGCCGCCGCTGTCTACCTGTGTGTCTTTTTCCTGCGCGGATTGCACGCGTTGAGCGGCCGGCCGCAGCGTTCTGCGGCCCTCCTGGGCGGCCTTTTCGTCGCAGCCTTCATGTGGTCGAGCGATGCGGTCGATGCCATTCCCGACGTGTGGAATCCGCGCGACGGGAGCGACTCGGGTTTGGTTTCCGAGGATCTGCAGGCCGAGCGAGAGTCGGCGCTGTTCGAGCAAGCGGATCGGATCGACGCCGCGCTCGAAGCCGTGCATCGTGACAGTGCGGCGGCCCCGCGGGCGTTTTTCATGGGTTTTGCCGGTGTCGGCGATCAGAAGGTGTTTGCACAGGAAATCGGGCTTGCTTCCCGCGTGCTCGGGGAGCGGTTCAAAATCGGGGACAGGCATCTGTCGCTGATCAATGACCAGCGCGATCTCCGGAGCGCGCCGCTGGCGAGCGTGACGGGACTGAATTACGCGCTGCAGGGTCTCGCCGAGCGCATGGATCCCGACAGGGATGTGCTTTTTCTCTCGATCTCCTCTCATGGTTCGGAAGAGCCCAGCATAGCCGTGTCCAATTCAGGGATGCCGCTCACCAGCCTCAACGCCGAGGATCTTGCGGAGGCGCTGCGCGAGTCGGGAATTCGATGGCGCGTCATCTTGATTTCCGCGTGCTACGCCGGAGGCTTTATCGACGCCTTGCGCGATCCGAGGACCATCGTCATCACCGCTGCGGCCAAGGATCGAACTTCCTTCGGCTGTTCCAACGACCGCGATCTCACATACTTCGGCGAAGCCTTCTATCGAGATGCGCTGCCGGAGGCCAAGTCGCTGCGTGAGGCTTTCGAGGCGGCGAAAACCGCCATCGCGGCGCGCGAGCATCGCGAACACCAGATTGCTTCGAATCCGCAGGCGTTTTTCGGCGCCGAGCTCGAGGCGAAACTGGCCGCCATGGGCGGCTGAGGCCAGCCAGGCTCCTAAGGCAGCTTTGCCGGCGAACGAAGGTAGGCGTTATCGAGCTCCTGGAACTCGCCGGCGTCCGTGGTGATACTGGTTTGATAGTTGGCGCCGGTGCTGAACACGACGCCGAGACCGCCCGCGGCAACGAGTTCAGCGGGATGAGTCAGAAAGTAGTGCGCTCGATTGTCGCGATAATGAAATGCGGTGCCGCCGCGGGTGACCGAGGGCACTCCCAACGGAGTTTGCCACCAGATCAACGGTAGGTTGCCGATACCCACGTGAAACGCCTGTGCTTCGGCGAGGTGATCATGGAAGTTCGGATGGGTCTTGTTGCTTTCGTCCCAATACCACCCGCTGCCGCTTCGTGAACAACCGGAAGCCTGCAACTCAAAGCAGCCGGCATCGCGGTCGGAGGTTTGCTCGACGATGAAGTCGGCCGTCTGCGCACCCAGCGCGCGCATGAAGGCAACGACTTCGGCCGTCGTATTGCCTCCCCAGGAAGATGGAGGAAAACCGATGTAGGCCTTGGGCGCATATTTTCGCCCCATGTTTACCAGGCACCCGGCAAGTCCGGCGACATTGTTGTGCAGCGTCGCGCAATCCGGATTGGAACTGACGATAGCCGTCATCTTCGTCGGATCGCCGCCGGGGGCATGCCGCTCGACGTAGCCCCAAAAATCCGGTTCGAGATTCACGAGCGCCGGCTTGCCGTACGCGGCGATGCTTTCGAACATCTGCTTTACCCTGGTCCAGTAGGTCTTCATGAAGGCTGCGTCGTTGACGACGGCAAGATTGCCGTCGCCGTTGTTGGCCATCTGATATTGGGTGTACATCGGTACCGCGCCGATCGAATCGGCCGCAGCGCCGACGACGCAGACATAGTCGCAGGGTGGACTGTTCCAACCGGTCCAGTCGCCGGCGCCGAGATAGCGTTCGTAAATGTCGATCTTCAGCGCCTGGGATTCGATCGCGGATACCGCATTGACCCCGGCGCCCTGAGTCCCCAGACCCACGAGCAATCGCGCCGGTTTGCCGAGCTTGGTGGCCAGCCGGGCGGCAGGTCCACCGCCGGCAGTGGACGTTGGTGAAACCGATCCGACAGTCGCGGGGGTCGACGCAGGCGGAGTGGCGGGGGTGGCAGCGGGGGTCACCGCCGCAGGGGTGGCAGCGGACGTCGAGGCACCCATTGCCGAAGAGGTTACGCTGGGCCCACCCGAACAGGCGGCG
Source organism: Gammaproteobacteria bacterium (assembly GCA_034667965.1). Classification (GTDB taxonomy): domain Bacteria; phylum Pseudomonadota; class Gammaproteobacteria; order Steroidobacterales; family Steroidobacteraceae; genus Bog-1198. The sequence continues at coordinate 17,776 of JAXDQI010000143.1, read as the reverse complement.
GCAAGCAATCCCACACAGGCGGCGGCAAACCGCGCGACGCCGCGGACGCTTCGGCGCTCTGGATACTGCGGCATGGCTTCGGCTCTCAGGGTGGAACGATCGAAGCACCATAGCGAGCCGATCGGGCGCAGGCGAATGTCGCTACACGGCGACCGCCGGCCGTTACGCGGTCGAGCGACCGCTCTTTCCAACCAAACGCTCTACGACGTCCACGACCTGGCTCACGCCAAAGGGCTTACGCATGAATTTGACGTAGCCTGAGCATCGCTCGGCGACCGCTGCCTCTGGGATGGAACTCATCATCACGACCGGGATCTCGTGCAGCGTCTGGTCGGCCGCCATCCGGTGCAACATGCTCGCCCCATCCATGACCGGCATCATATAGTCGAGGAATACCAGGTCAGGACGCTCCTTCGCCAGCACTTCAAGACCGTGCCGTCCGTTCGAGGCGGTCAGCACGCGATAGCCTTCATCTTCCAGAATGGCCTCGAACAACTCCGCTATGCCGAATTCGTCGTCCACTACGAGGACCGTTCTCATGGCTAGTCCACACGCGGGGATTTTAATTCGGCGTCAAGGACATGCTGGCGTGGTGATAGTCCGCTCATGATCGCTTCGGCGCTCGCGGCGGAGTCGTTCACGACCGGCCCTTCGCTCGTCAGGAAAAACTCATGCAGCAAGGGGTCGAAATCGCTGTCCCGGACCTTCAGAATCGAGATAAGCCGATGCAGACGGGAACGGTGTTCGATGTAGCGCAGCAGGACGAGATTTTCCGCCAGGACCGAAAGATCGCCGAATGACGTCCTGGTATCGGGACCGACGATGTTTCCTGCCTCCAGGCTGTAGAGTGTGGTCACGCCTTGGACGCGCAGCTCGTTCGTCAATGTGGGCAGATATTGCCGCATGCGTTCCGTCGCATCGGGTGCGTTTAGCAGGCCGCCCAACCCATCCAGGAACAGTCGCTTCACTCCTCGACGACGCACTGCCGTCAACAGACGCTCACCGTAGGCGTCGAGCGAGTCATCGGTCGGCGGTTGCCATAGCATCTCAACCGCGCCGCCATCGAGCAGGTTCACCAGGGGTCGGCAAACTTGTCGGGCTTTGGCGAGGATACGCGCCGGCGGCTCATAGAAACCCAGCATCAGCCCGGGACAGGCATCGCTACATCGCGAAAGGAACTGCAAGCCGAATGTCGTCTTGCCTGTGCCGGAGGGGCCCAGCAGCAGCGTGGGCGAGCCCGATGGCAGACCACCGCCCAACATCGCGTCGAGTTGCGCGACGCCGGTGGCCACCCGTTCCGTTCCGCCATGATCGGCAGCGGACGGCTCGGCAAGCACAGCCTCGATGCGAGGATAGACCACCACGCCATCATCGGTGATCTTGTAGGCGTGTTTGCCCCTCAAATAGGCGCTTCCCCGGATCTTGACCACGTGCAGCGCACGGTGCGCGGACCAGCCTATCGATTGATCGCTCAATTCCAGGATGCCGTCCACCATCGTGTGCTCCGGCAGCGTTTTGGCGTCTCGATCGGCGCTGGCGATCAGAAAGACGGTGCAGCGGGTTGCAATCGCAATGCCTTGCAACTCGTGTACGAATTCGTTGAATGCCTGGTCGTCTTCGGCGATTCTCCGGGCCGCCATTATGCCGTCGACAATGAGGACAGAGACTTTCTTGGCGATGATCTCGCGGCGCATGAGGGTCAACAGTCCGGCGACGCCTTCATCGCGCAGGATGCGGAAACCGCTGAAGTAGGAAAGCTGATCGGGTATTTTCGATTCATCGAAGAACGACATCCGTCCGATGAACTGCACCATGCGAGCGTGGTACTCGGCCAACAAAGTGACATAGATGGCGCGATTGCCGCCGGTCACGTGGTGGAAGCAAATCTGGTTGGCAATCGTCGTTTTACCCGTGCCCGGCGTGCCTTGGATCAGATAGAGGCCGCCTCGGAAGAATCCCCCCTGGAGAACAGTGTCCAACCCGCCGATGCCGCTCGACAGGCGATCAAGCCCGTTGTCGTCGTTCACGGACGTGCTCTCTCTGGATCTACGGGCAATGTCACGACGAACAGCGCGCCCCCGCCCGCGGCTTCATCGATGGTGATCGTGCCGTTCATCGCCTCGACCAGCTGGCCCACCACCCACAATCCGACGCCAAAACCGCTGCGGTATTCGTTTTGTCCGACTGCACGCTCGAAGCGCTCAAACACCCGCTTCCGATCCTGAGCAGGAATGCCCTTGCCATGGTCGCGAACGTGTATTTGCACCTGCCGATCGATCGTGAATAGGCCGACCTCGACCGGCGTGCGGCCCCCATACTTGATGGCGTTGGAAACGAGGTTGTCCACTATTTGCTCGACTGCCAGCCGGTCCCAGATGCCGGGCAGGTTTTCCGGGGCCGCGAGTTTGATCGTCACGCCGGAGTGCTGAGCCGCCTCGGTAAACTCGTCCACCACCTCCCGCAGCAGTACCGCAAGGTCGCAGACGCTCGGCTCGAGCCGAAATTTACCGGTGGTAATGCGGGATACGTCCAACAGCACAACCGCCCGCTTCATGTATTGGCGCACCGTTTGCTGAATACGCTCGAGCCTTTGTCCAATCTGCTCTGGTGGGCACCTGTCGGTCTTGACCGCCGACAGCAGGAGATCGATCTGGCCAAGTATCGGGGTCATCGGGTTGCGCAGTTCGTGGGCGGCGACGGCGATGAACGTGTCGCGCGCGGCCACAGCCTCGGCCAGGTCGGAAATGCGGCGGAGCATCTCCTGATGGGCTTCTGCGGAGGCCGCGTCTTCGGGCGGTGGGCGAGCCCGCCGCGGCGTCATGAAGCCGGGAGTCTGCTGTCGCACTTCCGCTGCCGCGACGGATTCCCGAGACTGCCCGTTTTCGAGCTGTGTTTGTTGTTATACATGCTTGGCTCCGGTATTGGGCGCATCCGCAGTCGGCCCTCTCGATTGCAAAATTCCCCTTCGCACGCCATCTTGCACACGACTATTTGAGCTGTCGGTGGTCTACGCCACGGACTGCGTCCGCCAATCGAGGCATGCTCACCGATCGCGCGCCGACCAGCCGCACGAATGTTGGAACCGTCAAAAATGATAAAAACTCAAAAGGACCCGGTGCGCAACAATCATCTACTGAGCGCTTTGGAACCTGCGTCTCGCAGGCGGATCAACGCGCATCTCGAGCCCGTCAAGCTCAAGCTTCATGCGGTGGTGTGCGAAGCGGCCTCCGTCCTGAAGCATGCGTACTTCCCGCACGGCGGCGTTCTTTCATTGCTGACGGTTTTGGAGAATGGTTCGGCAATCGAGACGGCAAATATAGGGCGCGAAGGAACATTCAGCCTCGTGGGATCCATGTACAAACATTCCTTCAATCGGTGCATCGTGCAAATGGAGGGTCCCATGGTTCGATGCCCGATCAAAATCCTGCAGGACGAATTCAGGAGGAGTGAACATGTGCGCGACCTCTTCGTCAGTTATACCGAGACCTTGATGACGCAGATCCAGCAGACCGTGGCATGCAACGCGCTGCATTCCATGGAGGGGAAAGTGTCCCGCTGGCTTCTCATGATGCATGATCGGGCCGAGGGTAAGGCTTTGACTTACACTCACGACTTTCTTGCGAACATATTGGGCGTCAACCGCAAGTCGGTAACGCTGGCCGCTCAATCGCTGCAAACGGCGGGTTTCATCAGCTACCGGCGAGGCACGATGCAAGTCCGTGACCGCATCGGCCTCGAAATGGCATCGTGCGAATGTTACGCGACCGCCAAGAAACGATTCGATGCGTTCCTCACCGCGTCCTCGCCGGCGGTTGAGCCGGCGAAGAGGGCGCGGACCACGTCCAAATGAGTATCGCGCCGATCCGGCGTGGATGTCGATAGTTCCCGGCGCGTCACCCCACCGCGGTGCGCTTCTTCTTCTCCGCGTCGTCGAACGGCAGGGTATGCGCCGTCGCGGGACCTTTGACATTCTTGCCGCGAATTTCCAATCGCGTACCGTGCACGGCGACCGGGACGTCGAGCCGCGCGATGGCCATGGACTTGCCGGTGAGCGTCGAGACCATGGCGCAGGTGATGACGCCGACCTTCTTGTCGCCGGAGTACACGGCGTCGCCCATATCGGCCGGTGCCTTGCCGTCGACCAGCAACCCGAAGATCTTGAATCGCTCTCTGCCCTTGAGGCGCGTGTGCGCATCGGCGCCGCGGAAATCGCTCTTGCCGGGGCTCACGGTGAAGTCGAGCCCCAGTTCCCACAGGCTGTCGCCCGGCGGGTCGCTCTCGAACGGATACATCTGGGACATGTCATAGGGATAGAACAACAGCGAACTCTCGACCCGCAGATAATCCAGCGTCGTGAAGCAGGCGGGAATGATTCCCATCGCCTTCCCCTCGCCCAAAATAGTGTCCCAGATGAGGGGCGCGTCCTCGCCCTTGCAGAAAATCTCGTAGCCGCGCTCGCCCGTGTAACCGGTGCGCGAGATCAACACAGGGCGGCCGAACAGGGTGGTGGGCAGGTGATGGAAATACTTGAGGTCGCGAATGCCGGGCACGTGCTTCGCCAGGAAATCCACCGCCATGGGTCCCTGCAGCGACAGATCATGCAGATCGTCGTCAACGATCAGCGCGGCGTTGCGGCCGACCACATGGCTGGTCAAGGTTTCATGTCCGGCGCCGCTGCCGTGGACCACCATCCACGCATTGGGCCCGGTGCGGTACAGAATGCAATCCTCGATGAAGTGCCCGGCATCGTTCAGCATGCAGGCGTAGGCGGATTTGCCGGGATAGATCTTGGTGACGTCGCGCGTGGTGGCATAGTTGAGCACGGCGCTCGAGTGCGGTCCCACCAGGTGCAACTTCTTGAGTCCCGAAACATCCATCAAACCGGCTTTGGTGCGGATCGCGACATGATCCTGCACCACGTCCTTGGAATACGTCCAGGCGGTGCCCATGCCGTTCCAATCCTCGAGCTTGGACCCGAGTGCCCGATGCCGATCCGCCAATACCGAGTAGCGCCAACTGAGTGCCATGATGTCTCCGTGCGCCGGTCAAACCGGCAAGTGTTCAATCCTGAAAAAATTATTCCGGTCCATTGCCGGGCGTGGTGGGTGCGCCGTCGTCGAAGGGCGCCAGCCACTCGACGGCCGCGTCCCGGTAGCGGGTCAGGCCCTTGTAGTCGACCAGCGCGGGATGCAGGGTCTTCAGCACGCGGTGCACGCGCCGCGCCCATTTGGGGACGGTGGCGAGTTCCTGAATGCTGATGAGATAGCAGCGGATACCAAAGACGATGGCATTGCTGCGCGGCAGACGCCACAGACCCTGCAGTTCCACCCGCAGGTGCACGAGTTCGCCGGCATTCCGTGCGGTCACCGACGCGCGATCCGGGCCCCACATCGGGTAATTTTCCGGCGACGTGTCCAGGCGTGGATGGACGGTCATGGTCCAGTTGAGCCGCCGCACCGGTTGGCCCAGCCGCAAGTTCAACAGAAACTTCAGCGCCCGATCGAACACGCCCAACTCATGCGCCAGCGGCACGGGTCCGTGCCACTCCTTGAACGTCATGCCCATGTCGAAATCCAGCGACCAGTCGGCTTGAGTGGTCACAACGCCGGCCTCGGTCCATAGGTCGCCCTCACGCTGGTCCATCACGACGAAGTCGCCTTGTGCCTGGCGCGCGATGTAGTCGAGCGGTTGGTGCGGCAGGGTACCCACGTCGCCGAAGATGAACGATTGGTCCAGCCCCAACGGCCGATTGATCCAATGCCAGCGATTGCCCTGCTTGGTGAGCGAGAAGTGCGCCGGATAATCCCGTGCCAGCGAATCCATGAGAAGCTCGAGGCAATCCCACTGCGCGCTCATCATATGGGGCAGCGCCTGAAACCGCAGCGGCTCCGCGTCCAGCACGATTGCGCGCTCGCGGCACTCGGCGACGTAGTGCTCGTCGACATCGAAGGCGAATTCCGTGACCGAGCCCTTGGGTCCCGGCAGGTGCGGTTCGATATTCACCGAATACATGTAATCGTCTTCGTGAAACGGCAGCGGGAAGCGCCGAATCGCCCGCGGGCTGTTGCCGAAGGTGAAATCGTTTCTGAAGGTTTCGTCCGGCTTGAATACGGTATTCATAATGCGCTCCTACAGGTCGAGCACGAGGCTTTTGCACCGCGCCCGCGACACGCAGGGCATGATGCTGTTGCCTTTTGCCTTCTCCGCGTCCGTCAAGAAATGATCGTTGTGCAGCAGCTCGCCGTCCAATTCGAGGACTCGGGTCTGACAGTAGCCGCAGACGCCGCCGCGGCACAGGTAGGGCACTTCGACGCCCGCGGCCTCGATGCTCTCCATCAGGCTCTGATCGTGCGGAACGTGGACGGTCAATCGGCTGCGGGACAGGAACACGTCGAAGGCGTCGCCAACGGGCGGCGCACTGAACTGTTCCCAATGAACGTGGCTGTCGGGCCAACCGCACGCCTTTGCCGTGGCGACCACCTTGTTGATGAGTCCGGCCGGACCGCACACGTAGACATGCGTACCCAGCGGTTGATTCGACAGCAGCCCGTCGAAATCGACCGCCTGGTTTTCGCTGTCGTAGTACATGCACACTTTCTCGCCCTCGCTCTCCCGCAGACGGGTCAAGAATGCGGCGTGTTCCGGCGAGCGCACCGAATAATGCAGTTCATACGGCACGGCCCCGTCGTGCAGGTCTTCGAGCTGCGCCAGAAACGGCGTGATGCCGATGCCGCCGGCAATCAGCACATGCTTGCGCGCGATTTTATCGAGGGCGAACAGATTGACGGGGTGCGCGATTTCCAGGCGGCTGCCCACCCGAACCTGGTCATGCATGAAATGCGATCCGCCCCGCGACTCCTCCATTCGGCGCACGCCGATTTCATAGTGGTCGAGTTCGCGCGGCGAACTCAAGAGCGAATAGGGATTGCGGTGCATGCGCGCCGCGCCGCGCATCACCACGATGATGTGCGAGCCGCCGGAGAACGCGGGCAGCGCGCCGCCGTCGGCCGACGCCAATTTGAAATGCTTGATGAGGGGCGTGACCTGGTCGACGGCCGCGACCTCGACGGTGAGCGTTTGCGCGTCGTTCACAAATACGCCTCTTTGATCGGAGGCAGCTCGCCGGGTGCTTCGGCATCGACCATCACGCCCATGTAAGCCGCCAGTCGACGCGAGTAATGATCCCGGACCAGCAGCCAGCGCGCGCATCCGGTGCAACCGACGATGTTGGTGCGCACGTTCTCGGTAGTCGCGCGGCAATGCACGCAGTACACGCGCCGCGCCAGGGTGCCGCCTTCCTCGGCGCGGATCTCGTCTTTGTTGAGATCGAACTCCAAGGCGATCTTCATGGCGAGACCGATGAAGCTCTCGGGTCCGGCAACATACAATCGCGTGCCCATCAGCGACTCGTCCAAGACCAGCCGAAACGACTCCAGCAGCGATGCGGTGTCAGGAAACAGACTCACGAGGCTCAAGCCAAGATGGTCGAACGGCACCGTCGTGAGCGGAGCGCCGGCATCCGGAACCAGCAGCACCCGGGTCTTTTGGAGCGCCGGCGGGGCCGAGCCTTGAATCTCGGCCAGCACGCGCAACAGGGCGGTAGCTCCAGGACCCTTCCCCAGCATCAAATGGTAGCGGCCGCCCAAGTCCGCGCGGAGCGGCGCGTAGACCGGCTTGCTCTTGATTCCGGTGACCAGCATCGTTAGTAGACGGCCAGCTTGTGAGTGATCGCCACGACCGCAACGCCGAGCGCCAGCACCAGGTAGGGCCAGTATCCCGCGCGCTTGATGATCTTCTCGCCGCCCACCATGTCGAGATCCTCGGCCATCTCGCGCGGGAAGGAGCCTCCGTCCTGAATATAGTGCCGGTAGATGAAGACCGGGACGATGAGTGCGGCGAATGCGAGCCCGGTGGTCAGGGTGCCGGACCCGTAGACATCCGCGCCGAATCCCATGAACGCGAGATTCACGAACGACAGGACCGCTCCGGCGGCCAGTATCCAGGTAGGCGCCCGCCACGGCCGCTCCTGACGGGGCCGGTCGCAGCGGTGAATCCACCCGGCGTTCAGGTTCAGGAAATTGAAGATGAGATAACCGATGTTGGCGGCGCCGATGACGAACACCGAGTCGGACAGCAGCAGCAGCACCAGGTTGAATACCAAATTGGTCAGCATGGCGTTGGCCGGTGCGCCGTGGGCGTTGACCTTGCCGAGATATTTGGGCAGCCAGCCGTCCACCGACGCTTGATAGAGGGTGCGGGAGGAACCGGCCATGGACGTCATGAGCGACAGCACCAGGGCGAGAATCAACATGACCACCACCACCACGCCGCCCACCTGGCCGGCATGCACCATTTTCGCCATGACGGCTGAAACACCCATGCCGCTGTAGATCTCGGGCGCGAGCATCCCGTTCAATCCCAGGTACCCCTGGAACGCGAACGGAACCAGGGTGTACACCACGACGCACAGCAAGCCGGAATAGAAGATGGCCTTGAAGGTATCCGTCTTCGGATTCTTGAATTCGCCGGTGTAGCAAACCGCCGTCTCGAATCCATAGGTCGACCAGGCGGCCAGAAACATTCCCGCGGCGAACACCGTGATACCCGCCATGTTCCACGTGCCGTCGGCAACGTGGCCCGCGGCGTCGTGGGCAAGCGGCACCAGCGGAAAGAAGTTCGACTTGACGATGTCGCCGGTGAGCAGCGGTACGACGCCGATGAGAATGAGAGGGATCATGGCCGAGATGCCGATGATCTTGGTGGTGTTGGCGGAGCGCAGAATTCCGCCATCCTGGATGACCTTGACCGCAAGAAGAATGACGGCCCCCAGCACGAACGTGGAATTGATGCGCAGGCTCAAGCCCGTCTTGAGCGACCCTAAATCGAGCAGGGTCAGTTGCCAGGTATTGATCAGCGAATCGGGGGCGAAGATGCCGTTCAAGATGTAACCCGCCGCGAGCGCCGAGCCGGTGGCCTGCACCGGCGACCAGGCAAACCAGTTGCACCAGACGGAGATGGGCGCGATGAGCTTCCCGTACCGGACCCAACCGATGGCGCCGTAGATCGACGTTCCGCCGGCCTTGTCGGGAAACAGCCCGGCGATCTCCGCATAGGTGAACGATTGAATGAAACCCATGGCGATGGACAGCATCCAAATGGCCCAGGAAAGCTTGCCAACGGTCGCAGCGACCGCGCCGATGGAAAACAGGACCAGCGGCGGCACGCCGCTCGCCACCCAGAACGCGCCGGTCCAGTCGATGCCCCGCTCCAGACCGCCGCTCTTGGGTGCTGCGTCGCCGACCGCTGCTTCTGCCGTGTTCACGCCGCTCCTCCTTCGAATTGACGGCGTAGCTCCGCGGCGACTTCGAAAATGTCGCCGACGATGCCGTATTTCGCAACTCCGAAAATCGATGCCCCCGCGTCGGAATTCACGGCGACGATCGTGCTCACGTGCTTCATGCCGGCCAGATGCTGGATGGCTCCGGAGACGCCCATGGCGATATAGAGTTTACAGGCGCTCGCGGTTTTTCCGGATTGCCCGACTTGCCGGCTCTTCGGCAGCCACCCGGCGTCGGCGATGGGCCGGGAGCAACCCAGGGTGGCGCCGATGGCGTCCGCCAGCTCGCGAAACTGCGCCACGTTCGCCTCTTCGCCGATTCCCCGGCCGATGGTCAGAATGAATTCCGCACCGGTCATGTCGACATCGTCGGTGGCCGGCAGTTCGATGAATTCGCGCAGGTGAGAGCGCCCGGCAATGGGCGGCGCCTCGAACACGGTGACGCGCGGCGCGCCGATTTGCTCCGGGGCCCTGAATGAATTGCCGCGCAGCGCCAGCAGCACGGTGCTGCGCCCGGGAAAGTCGACTTCTACGCTCACCTTTTGACCATAGCCGCCGCGTGTCGCCAGCAATTCACCGTCGAGGCGCCGAATCTCGAACACGTCGGTGGCGAAACCGAGCCCCTGTTTCACGGCCAGAGCGGCCGCGTACCCGAACGAGTCGACGCTGTGCGGAACCAGCACCACGTCGGGCCGGCGTTCCGCGATCAACGCGCTCAACGCAGTCTCGAAGGTATCGGGATCGAATTCGGCGTTGGCCGTCGTGACGGTGACAATTTCGTCGACGCCTGCGAGACTCAGGTCGGAAACGTGTCGCTCAGGAGTCTTTCCGAGGACGACGACGCTGACCTCGTCCCCGGGGCGCCGCAAGGGCTGCGCCGCCGATACGAGTTCGAGCGACTGGGGACGCATTTCGCCGCGCCGCTGTTCCGCAATGACCATGATGCCGCTCAAGCCGGGTCTCCTTTGAATTCGCGGATGATGGCCGCCAGACGCGCGGCCTGCGCCGCCGCATCGCCTTCGATGAGCTCTGCGTGGCCCTTGTCGGGAACGTACATGCGCCGCACGCGCGACGCGGACCCCGCTTCTCCCACGGCCGCGGCGTCGAGCCCGAGGTCCGCCAGTGAGACGACTTCGATGGGCTTCGCCGCCGCCTGCTTGATGCTGCGCAACGAGGCATACCTCGGCGTGTTGATGCCCAGTTGGATGGTGAGCACCGCGGGGCATTTAATCTCCACTTCTTGGAGCAAGCCCCCTTCCAACTCGCGGCGAAACACGGCGGTCCCGGCGCCGGGGGTATAGCTCAACTGACTTACGACGGCCGCGTGGGGCCAATCGAGGAAGGCTGCCGTGGCGATGCCGGTGGAGGCAAAGGACTGATCCGAGGATTGAACGCCTGCGAACAGGAGGTCGGGCGCCTCGCGCCTCACCGCGGCGGCGAGCACCCGCGCGACGGCGATGGAATCCGAGCCCTCGATGGCATCGTCCCAGATCCGAACCGCGCGGTCCGCGCCCTTCGCCAGGCACTTTCTCAAGGTTTCATCCACTTCCTCGGGACCCACGGAGACGGCCACCACGGTCGTCGGCAGGGCCGACGCCTCCTTGATCTTGACGGCTTCTTCCAGCGAGAAGTCGTCCCATTCATTGAGATCGCGGATTAGAAAATCCGGATCGACGTCACGGCCGTCGTCGCGGAATTCGAAATCTTCGTCCAGAGCGGCCACTTGCTTGACGGCAACCAGTATTTTCATACAGCCAGTTCCTCGGGAAGCTGCGCGGGGACCGCTTCGCGAATCAGTTCGATCAATTCCTTCACCACGAATTTGCCCTCGTTGCCGGTGGTCTTCAGCGCATCTTCGAACATGGTCAGATCCTTGGGGCAGCTCACGACATAGACCTCGAGACCGGGAATCGCCGCCGCTTCCTTGATGCGATTCTGCGCCGGCTTTTCGGAACCGACCGGGTCGGGTATCCAGATCCGGCCGCCGCCGGCGCCGCAGCAAAACGAGTTCGCGCGGCTTCGGCCCATTTCCACGAGTTCACAGCCCAGCAATTTGAGCACGTCGCGCGGCGCTTCGTAACCCTTGTTGAACCGACCGAGGTGGCACGGGTCGTGGAAGGTCGCGCGCCGCTTAAGCGGTTGCGTGACGCGCAGCTTGCCTTCCTCAAACAGGCGTTTCACGAAACTGGTGTAGTGCTGGATTTCGTACTTGCCGCCGAAATCCGGGTATTCGTTGCGGATGGTATTGTAGGAATGAGGGTCTGTCGTGACGATGGTCTTGAACGAGACGCCCGCCATGGCGGCCACGTTGGCGTTGGCGAGCAATTCGTAGAGACCCTCTTCTCCCACCCTGCGCACGTCGTTGCCGGCGTTCGATTCGGCGTCGTATAGGATGCCGAAATCGATCCCGGCCTGGTGCAGCAGCGCCGCAAAGGTTTGCGTCACCTTTTGATTGCGCGGATCGAAGGATGCGTAATCGCCGACGAACCACAGAACGTCCACCGGTTCCTTGCGCGCGTCCTTTACGGGAAAGGGCAGGGCACGGGTCCAGGCGCCACGCTTGCGCTTGGATTCGCCGAACGAATTTCCCGTCTTGTGAATGGTCTGCAGCGTCTTCGTGAGCAGGGGATCCATCGCGCCGTCCTCGACCAGCTTGCGGCGCATTTGCACGATGATGGGCACGTGTTCGACCGCGACGGGGCAGATCTCGACACAGGCCATGCAGGTGCGGCATGACCACAGGGTTTCCTGTGCCACCTGGCCCGGCGACTTGCCGTGTATGTCGAGTTCGGCGGCTTGAGGCACGGTGCCGGACTCCAACGTGGCCTTCGCGAATTCTCGCAGGCTCAAGATCACGTCGCGGGGCGACAGAGGCGCGCCGACGGCGCGGGCGGGACAGGCTTCGTGACAGCGCCCGCACTTGGTACAGGCGTCCAGGTTGAGCAGTTGCTTCCAGTTCAAGTCCGTGATCTTGGCGACGCCCGGTAGTTCCTGAGACTCCGGGATGCGCGGCAGGCGCTGGGAAGCGAGCGGGTCGCGCACCAGCAGCGAACCGGCCGACGTAAAAATATGCTTGACCTTGGTGAAGGGGATGAGCGCAATGAATGCGAGCGCCAGCAAGCCATGAAACCACCACAACCCGTGACGGAACCCGGCGGCGGCGGCAGCGCTCATGCCGAGCGCGCGGAACGCCTCGGCGAGCACCGCACCCACCGGCGACCACCATCGCACGTCCCACACGTCTGCGCGGGATTCGAGCCAGACCAGCCGCGTCGCTTCGAGTACGTACCCCGTGGCGCCGATGACGATCAGGATCCACAGGAAAGCCCAATCTTCACGCCGGTACTGCGGCCGGTCGAAGTCCGGATCGCCGGGCACGCGGTCGGGCCGCGCGTAGTCGAGCTTCGGCAATTTCATCCAGCCGCGCCGAACCATCATGTAAATGAGGCCGCAGATGAGAGCGATCCCGGCGAGGTCGAGCACCAGAGAGAAAACCAGGTAGAACCCGCCGTGCCAAAAGCGAATCCCGAACAAGGGCTCGAGAATGTCGTATTCCAGCGTGATGGTCGATGTGCCGAGAAAGAGCAGCACGAAGCCGTAGAAGATCAGGCGGTGCGCGCCGCCGGCGGCCGGATCGCGGCGCTCGAGGGTGCGGTGACTCAGTACCGCCGCGACCATGGCGCCGAACCGCGCCCGCAAGCTGCCATCGAGTTTGAGCGCCGCGCCGCGGCGGTACTTGCGAATCTGCACGTACACGCCGTAGACGAATGCGGCGATGGCCGCGTAGCCAAACGCATAAAATAACCGCACTTCGGCTGCTGAAAACGACTCGAACAGAACCCGAGTGACAGCGTCGGTGCGGCTCACGGTCAGGTCTTGTACACGATCTCGAAGTTGCCGCCGGGCATGTGGGATGCGCCCCACACGGCGGATTCGCGCTTGTACGGCAGCGGCAGCTGTGCGTTGGCCTCTTCGATCTCACGCGCCAATCGGTGTCCTGAGAAAGTCGCGTCGGCGATCAGGCGCGGCGCCTCGGCGTCGCCGATGAGGTAGACGCTCTTGACGCCGTTTTTCTCCCAATCGCCCTGCTGTTCCTTGATGCCGCGGTATAGGGCGTCGTTCGAACGGCGTCCCGTCACCAGCACCAGCGAATCGAATTCCACCCATCGGTGGCTCTTGTTGGATTCCCGCGGCAGATGGCCGGCGCCTCGGTACGTGCGCTTCGATCCGTCGCCCCAGATGTCGTACACCTCGAGCCGGCCCTTCTCGATCTTGTTGCTGAAGGCGTTGTGCATTTCCTTGATGTGCAGTTCGTGCATGCGGCGCATCATGTTCGGATACTCGAGCGTGAAGTGCATGTAATTCGCCAGATGCACGCCGGTGACCACGGTCACGTCATGACCGGCAACCGCCAGCTTTTCCGCGAGACTGGGTGCCATGAAGTAGGTATCGGCATTCAGGATCACGACGCGTTTGCCGATGGGTTTACTGCCCTCGAGCACCTGTTCCGGCGTCAGCTGATCGGGTTGCGACGCATCGGCCCCCGGAATGGGATCATGCGTCAGGCAGTTCGTGCCGTCGGTATTCCACGAGGAGCCGGTGGCGATGACGATCTTCTCGGCGCCGTACGTGACCGCCGTTTCGGCGGTCATCGGTTTTTGACCGAGGGCGACCTGGCTCTGTTTGTTCTTTTTTACCAGCTTGTTGATCTGCAGTTCGCGGTAATCGCGGTGATAACCCCACTCGCCGAGGCCGGGCAGCGTGACCACCGAATTCAGGTGGCCGCCTATTTTGGCGGCCGTGTCGTACAGGTGCACGGTATAGCCTCGCTCCAGCAGCACGCGCGCGCATTCGGAGCCCGAGGGGCCGGCGCCGATCACCAATACCGAATCATCAGAGCCGCGCTTCGGGAATTTCTCCGGATGCCAACCGCGGCGATATTCCTCGCCGGCCGTGGCGTTCTGCGTGCAAATCATCGGCGGCCCGCCGATTTCCCAGCGCGAGATGCAGACGTTGCATCCGATACACACACGGATGTCGTCGTACCGGCCTTCCTCGATCTTCTTCGGCAGCCAGGGATCGGAGATGGAGGGCCGCGCCGCACCGATGATGTCGGCGATTCCCTTGGTCACGATCTCCGTCATCTTTTCCGGATCGGTAAAACGCCCGACTCCGAGTACCGGCTTCTTGGCCACCTGCTTCACGAAACGGGTCCACGGCACCTGATGGCCCTGGGCGTAAAAACGCGAGGGCCCGGCATCTTCGCCCCATTCGGCGATGTCGCCCACGTCGACGTCCCACAGGTCGACCAGCGGATCCGCCATGCCGATGAACTTCATCCCGTCCTGTTCGACCTCGACTCCGGTGTCACCGTACAGCGTGTCCACGGCGAATCGGGTGGCGATGGCGCAGTCGTGGCCCACGGCGCGCCGCACCTTTTCCAGAGTCTCGAGCCAGAAGCGCGCGCGGTTCTCGAGCGAACCGCCGTATTTGTCCTTGCGCTTGTTGTAGTACGGGGAGAGGAATTGCAGCGGCAGGTAGGAATGCGCGCCATACACATAGATGATGTCGAAGCCGGCCTCGCGCGAGCGCAATGCCGCATCGACATAGTACTGCTGGACCATCGCGATATCGTCGAAGTCCATTTCCTTGCAGTAGGTGAGTGTTTCGAATTCCGACGCGTACTGGCTGGGGCCGCGGGGCGTGGCGCGCGATTCCATGCAGGGGGCATGGGAGCCGCCGTACCACAGTTCGACGCCGGCCAAGGCACCGAACTTGTGGATGTGATCGGTCATGGCACGTAAGTTGCGCACGTCGCCTTCGTCCCAGATTCTCGCCGACAGACGATGCGTGTCATCGGACTCCGGGTGGATGGAGCAATACTCGGTGTTGATCCCCGCCCAGCCGCCCTCGGCCTTCAAGGAGCGGTGCGCCGCCTGAAAGCCGGGCTTGTCCGAGCCCGCGCCGATGCAATGGGGCACTTGGTAGAACCTGTTGCGCAGCGTCTTGGGTCCGATCTTGATCGGCTGAAACAATATGTCGTGTTTTGGATCGCGCGCCATACTCTTAGATCCTCTGTTGCGGTGCAGGTTGTGTGCTAGTTTTATCGCGCGGGGCGCAGCGCCAATGAGCTGCGGCGCCTTTAGCGAATAAATATCACGCTAGTTACTGTAGTGCAAATTAATTGCATGCAGTGTAAATTGACCGCTGGCGCTAAGGAAGCTTCTGCTCGAGCGGACTCAAAAGGAAAAGAGACCCAGTGGCGCGATTTTCCAAGAAGGCGAGTGCGGGGGCCGTCGCTGCCCGGGGCGTCGTCGGCGGGGCGCCCAATGTCGGCCGGCAGCTCGGCGTGGTCGCGCGGCGAGTGCGAGAGAGCCAGGGACTGACATTGACCGATGTCGCGACGACTGCCGGCATCAGCGCCGGGATGCTGAGCCGACTCGAAACCGGCCATGTGACCCCGAGTCTGGAAACCTTGGTTGCGCTGTCCGCCGCGCTCGGGGTGCGGCCGGCGCTGCTTCTGCAGGAGGTCGGCGGAGACCAGGAAGGTGCGCAACGGGTTCCCGCGGGCCAAGGTCTCGAAGTCGTTCGGCGCGGTACCCGCCGCGGTCACACCTATCATTTGCTTGCGGCGCAACGCGGCCCCCGTAAGGCGTTCGAGCCGTTCCTGGTGACCCTGAGCGATGCGAGCGAGGTGTTTCCGGGATTCCAGCACCCCGGAACGGAGTTCATCTATATTCTCAGCGGGTCGCTCACCTATCGCCACGGTAGTCATAGCTATCCGCTGGCGCCTGGAGACTCCTTGAGTTTCCGTGGCGAAGTGCCGCATGGGCCCGAGACTTTGGGCAAGGTACCGATCCGCATGCTATCCATCATCATCTACGACGATGCACCCTAGGACTCTCCTGCCGTCCGGTGTGCCGGTGCATTACGCGAACGGCGGAAAACGCGCCATGGCTTCGAAATCCCCGAGTTCTTGATCGTTGCGGACGTACAACCGGCTCGCATCGCGCACGGGCTGGAAATCCCACGGAGTGTAGCGTCCCGCGCGAAGCGCCTCATTGACGAGGTGACGGCGTTGCTGGCTCGCAATGACTTCGGCCGCGAGGGCGGGCAGGTCCCAGCGCCGTTGCACGTCCGCGAGAAACTCCCGCACGCGCGCCGTGTGCTCCGGCACGGACGCTAGATTGCGCAATTCGTCGGGGTCATCGGCCAGATCGTAGAGTTGATCCGGATCGACCGGCGAATGCACGAATTTGTAACGTCCGCGCTTGATCATCACCAGCGGTGCGATCGCGCCCTCCGCAAGGTACTCGCCGATGACTTCATCGCGGCCGGCCGTCGCGCCGCCGATGGTTCCCCGCAGCTGCGGAACGAGACTGGCGCCGTCCAACGGTGTCGCGTATCCGGCGGAATTTCCGCCGGCGAGTTCACACAATGTCGGCAGAACATCGACCAACGAGGCCGAACCCGCCACGCGCCGCGCGGCGAACCTAAGGGGCGAATGCACGATCAGCGGAATCCGGCAGGCCGGCTCGAAGAAATTCATTTTGTACCAGAGGCCGCGTTCGCCCAACATGTCGCCGTGGTCTGCCAACAACAGCACGATGGTGTCGTCTGCAAAGCCGGCCTCGTCGAGCGCCGCCAGCATGGAGCCGATTTGGTCGTCCACATAGGAGACGGCGCCGTAATAGGCGCGTCTGGCGGCGCGCGTCTGGCTCATCGTCACGGGCTGCAAATCCAGTCCACACACGTGGCGCAGCCGCCGCGCATGCGGATCCAGGTGCTCCACGGCCATCGTGACGCGCGGCATGTCGATCTCCACGCCGGCATAACGGTCCCAGTAACGCTGCGGAATCACATACGGGTCATGCGGATGAGTCATCGAGGCGACCATGCAGAATGGGCGCTTGTCCTTGGCACGGGCCATGTCGAACAGCTTCTGCCGGGCGTTGAATATCACTTCATCATCGAAATCGATCTGATTGGTGCGCGTGCACGGTCCCGCCTGGGTGACCGAATCCATCGTGTGGTACCAGCTTGGCCGGTGTTCGAAGCGAGTCCAGTCCGGCGTCCAGCCGAAATCCGCCGGATAAATGTCCGTGGTCAACCGTTCTTCGAACCCATGCAGTTGATCGGCGCCGCAAAAATGCATTTTGCCGCTAAGCACGGTTTGATAACCGCTGCGCCGCAGATAGTGAGCGAATGTGGGCACCTGCGCGGGGAATTCCGCCGCATTGTCGTACGCTCCGATGGCCGAAACCTGCCGGCCCGCGAGAAACGAGAAGCGCGAAGGTGCGCACAGCGGGCTGTTGCAGTAGAACGATTCGAATACGACTCCACTTTGCGCCAGAGCATCGATATGAGGCGTCTTGGCGATCGCGTTGCCGTATGCCGGAAGCGCCCGCGCGGTCAGCTGATCGGCCATCAAAATCAATA
>JAXDQI010000142.1:0-25283 GCA_034667965.1 Gammaproteobacteria bacterium | reverse complement strand
AATCCCGCGAAGGTCGTGCACACCGGCCAGGAAGTCGAGGTCATGGTGCTCGACGACGACGAAGAGCGCCGGCGCATCTCGCTCGGCCTCAAGCAGTGCAATGCCAACCCCTGGAAAGAGTTCGCCGAGAACTACAACCGCGGCGACAAGGTCAGCGGTCAGATCAAATCGATCACCGACTTCGGTATTTTCATCGGTCTTGCCGGCGGCATCGACGGTCTCGTACATCTCTCCGACATTTCGTGGGACATGCCGGGCGAGGAAGCCGTTCGCAGCTACCAGAAAGCTCAGCAGGTCGACGCCATGGTGCTGTCGATCGATCCGGAGCGCGAGCGCATCAGCCTCGGCATCAAGCAGCTGGCGAAGGATCCGTTTTCTGCCTACATTGCAGAGCACCCGAAGGGCAGCATCGTCACCGGTGTCGTCCGTGAAGTCGACGCGAAGGGCGCGATCATCGATTTGGGCAATGGCGTCGACGGCCAGCTAAGGGCATCCGAACTGTCCCGCGACCGTGTCGAGGACGCCCGCTTGCTGTTGAAGGTGGGCCAGGAGATCGAGGCGAGGTTTACCGGCGTGGATCGCAAGGGCCGGAGCATTTCGCTGTCGGTCAAGGCGAAGGACATCCACGAGGAACAGGAAGCGATGCAGAATTATCGAACCGATTCACCGACTGGAACCAGCCTGGGAGATCTCCTGAAAGAGCAGATCTCCGGCCAAGACTGAGGGATGAAAGGCGTGCGCAGCGACCGCTGGGGCGCTGCGCGCGCGCTCAAAAGTATGTCAAGTGAAGCCCACGGATCGATAATGACGAAATCGGAACTCATTGAGATCATTTCGGCCAAACAAAAGCACCTACCGGCGAAGGACGTCGAACTCGCCGTCAAGCAGTTGCTGGAAATCATGAGCGATGCACTGGCCACGGGCGAGCGCATCGAAATTCGCGGGTTTGGAAGTTTTTCGCTGCATTTCCGCCCTCCGCGGCAAGGCCGCAACCCGAAGACGGGAGAAGCCGTAGCTCTGGCCGGCAAGCATGTACCTCATTTCAAGCCGGGCAAGGACCTGCGCGAGCGTGTCAATGACGGTGCGGATCAGCCCATCCGCGACTGAGGGGGGCGGTTAGCGAGGCATCATGCCCGAACTCTCGCCGCTGACGTGGATCGTGGGCATTGCGGCTCTCGTCATCGGCATCCTCGCGGGACACTTTGGGTGGGGCAGGCGCTGGACTGCGCCCCTGTCCAGATTGCATCCCGACTATCTCACGGGACTCGACTACCTCGTGACCGAGCAACCCGACAGGGCGCTCGACATGTTCCTGAAATTGATGGATGCCAACACGGATACCATCGAGACGCACTTTTCCTTGGGGTCGCTGTATCGAAGGCGCGGCGAGGTCGAACGCGCCATCCGTATCCATCAGAATCTCCTTGCGCGCGAGTCGCTCGCGCCCGAACACCGGGAACAGGCCCTGCTTGCGCTCGCGCAAGATTATCTGCGGGCGGGCCTTCTCGACCGGGCCGAAGTCTTGTTCCAACAAGTGAGCGAAGTGCCGCGTCTGCGCGTCAGCGCGCTCGATTCACTGCGCAGCGTTTACGAGAGCCAACTCGAATGGCAGCAGGCGTTGAACGTCTATCGGCTGCTGGCGCGCATCAAGGCGGCGCCGCCCCGAGTGGTATCCGCGCATTACCTGTGCGAACTTGCCGGCGCTGCGATGGAGCGGGGCGATACGCTCACGGCGCGACGCCTGTTGCGCGAGGCGCGCGCAGAAGTCTCGCCGTTCCCTCGGGCCGCAGTGTTGCGCGCGCGTATCGCCGAGCGCGATGCCGATGTCGGGCTGGCGGTCCGATTGTTGCGCACGGCGCTCCACGAGGCACCCAAGCTCATGCAGGAGGAACTGCCGCATCTGCTGCGGCTCGTTGCACCCGAAGACCGCGAGGCGGTTCTGTCCGAACTGGTGATGCGGGCCGAGTCGTACGACCGGGAAGCACCGAAGCGATTGGTGTTCGCAGCCCTGTCGGCCGGCCTCACGGATGCGACGCCGTTGCGTGCGCTCATCGAAAAAGTCTTTGCGGGGGATCCAACCCTGCACGCGGTCTGGACGTCGGATCGCGACGCCATGCGCGTGGCCCATGAGATCGGCGCGTTGCTCGCGCACGCCGAGAACTATCGGTGCCTGGAATGCGGCTTCTCGGGCCGCAATTTTTACTGGCATTGCCCGGCATGTCACGCTTGGGATAGCTTTGAACCCTACGCGATCGTTAAACTTGGCTAAATTCCGTTATCATTTCCATCATGTCCAACAAATCCTTAAAAACCGCAGTTTTTCCAGTTGCCGGACGCGGCACGAGATTTTTACCCATCACGAAGGCCAGCCCGAAGGAGATGCTGCCCATCGTCGACAAGCCGCTCATCCAATACGCGGTCGACGAGGCATTGTCGGCCGGCGCGGAAACGCTGGTATTCATCACGGGCAGCTCAAAGAGGGCAATCGAAGATCATTTCGACACCGATCCGGAGCTCGAAGCCGTGCTTCAGGCACAGGGTAAGCAAGAATTGCTCGACGCCCTGCACAGCATCCTCCCGAGCTGGGCCTCGTGCGTGTACATACGCCAACCGGCGCCGCTCGGCCTTGGGCATGCGGTTCTGTGCGCGCGGCCCGTGGTGGGGGATTCGCCCTTCATGGTCCACCTCGCGGATGATTTGATCGACGCCGAGGTGCCGTGTCTCAAACAGATGGCGACGGTGCATGCGACTTACGGCGGCAGCGTTCTCGGTGTTCAGACCGTGCCGAAGCAAGACACTGACAAGTACGGCATCGTGTCGCTGGAGCGCGAGGTTGCTGCGCGCGTCGGTAAAATGTCTCAGATCGTCGAGAAGCCCAAGCCGGAAAAGGCGGCGTCAAACCTCGCGGTCGTGGGCCGGTACCTGCTGTCGCCGTCGATATTCGAGGATTTGGCAAAGATTGGAAAGGGCGCCGGCGGCGAAATACAACTCACCGACGGTATTGCGCGCCTGATGCAACGGGAACCGGTATTCGCTTTCGAATTCGAAGGAAAGCGCTACGACTGCGGCAGCAAGCTCGGTTACTTGCAGGCGACCGTCGAGTACGGCCTCAAGCATCCCAGCCTCGGCGAGGAATTTGCGGAGTATTTGAAGAAGTTCGTCGCGACCCTATAGGTCGCGACGAGTGCTTTCAGTGCGACCGGCCGCGCTGTTGCTGACCTTGACTTCGACCGCCGCCTCCGGGGCTGCGGCGCGTGTCGCGTCGGTCCGAGCCGCGATTGCCGTGGGAGTTGCCCGAATGGTGCCCCGGCCGACCCTGTGACTGATGCGGTGATCGGTCCCCCGCCGCACCCCGGTTTCCCTGTCCGGCCGGTTGCGGAGCCGACTCCACGATCTTGAAGATCGGCGTCGGCACGACTGGAATGGCGCGCCTGAGAACGCGCTCGATGTCACGCAGCAATCCCGCTTCGTCGCCCGAGACCAGCGAGACCGCTTCGCCGGCGGCGCCCGCGCGGCCGGTGCGGCCAATACGATGCACGTAGTCCTCGGGCACGTTGGGCAATTCGTAGTTCACCACCTGAGGCAGCTCTTTGATGTCGAGTCCGCGCGCGGCGACTTCAGTCGCCACCAATGCGGTCACTTGCCCCTTCTTGAACATATCGAGGGCCTTGACCCGCGCCGCCTGGCTCTTATTGCCATGAATGGCAGCGGCTTTTATGCCCGCGCCTTCGAGTTGCTGCGTCAGGCGATTGGCGCCGTGCTTGGTTCGCGTGAAAATCAACACCTGATGCCATTGACCCTCTTGGATCAGATGCACCAGCAGGTGACGTTTCTGTTCCTTCTGGACGCGATACGCGCATTGCTCGACGAGCTCAATGGGTGCGTTGCGGGGTGCAACCTGGATGGACAAGGGTTCGTGCAACAGCCGTTCCGCGAGGCCGCGGATGTCGTCGGAGTAGGTTGCCGAAAACAACAGGTTCTGGCGCTTCTGCGGCAGGAGCCGGATGATCTTCTTGATGTCGTTGATGAAGCCCATGTCGAGCATGCGATCCGCTTCATCGAGCACCAGGACTTGAATCTTCGAAAGATCCACACAGCGCTGCTGCGCCAGATCGAGCAATCGTCCCGGCGTTGCGACCAGCACATCGCAGCCGCTGCGTAGATTGCTGATCTGAGGGTTGATGCTCACGCCGCCGAATACCTGGAAGGTGTGCAGCTGCAGGTACTTCCCGTAGTCGCGCGCGCTCTGCGCGACCTGTGCGGCGAGTTCGCGAGTCGGGGTGAGCACCAGGGCGCGCGGCGCGCGGCTGGTGCCGTGGGCGGTGTCGGCGACCAGGCGCTGGAGAATGGGCAGGACGAAGCCGGCGGTTTTGCCGGTACCCGTCTGGGCACCCGCCAACACGTCGCGGCCGGACAATACGGCAGGGATGGCCTGCAGCTGAATGGGCGAGGGCACGTCGTAGCCCTTATCGGCGACAGCACGCAGCAATTCGGGCAGGAGCCCGAGATCGGAAAATGACATTAATGATCCTTTAATTGAACTTGGACTCGCACGACAGACCTTTAGAGTCTGCAGCGGTCAGCAGCGAGGGGGGTAAATAAACAGAGTGCGTCGAGGACGGACTGCGAGCTACAGGTGGCACTGACCGAGCGCCAACCTCATTTAGCTGCATAGCATCATACAGGGACGGCAGCCTCCCGTCCAGCTAGAGGACGGCCGCCTTGACGTAATCACGCCAACCACCGTAACTGGTGATGTCCGCGGCCCCGTCGCTGGCATAGCCCTCGCAGAGAAAACCCGTGACCAACGCCCCCGACTCCAGTTCGATCTTGCCCGTCCCGAGCGGGGCGGGAATGGCCGCGATGAATGACCCCACCTGTTCCGTCGGGAGGGCCCAGACCTCCAACTGGATGCAGGCGCCGTCCTGGTGTACGCGAATCATTCCGGGTCGCTGAGGCGGGCCGCCGGGCAACGCGAACAAGCGATAGCGAGGCGCGGTGGTGGTGGCCTGAACAAAAAAGCCCCCGCGATCCCGCAATTGATGATTGAGCGGCAGCCCCTGCATGTGGGCGCCGCAGACGGCCAGTTGTACGTAGCCATCGCACACGCGGGCGGGCTCCGCGCGGCGCTCCGGCGTCCGGCGCTCCGGCAGCGGAATGTTCAGCGCGCCCAACGTGGCGACCGAGGCGCGCTGCACTCGACCCGCAATGTGAAGAAGATCCCGATCCGCACCCCGAGGCCCGACCAGCGTGATTCCAAAAGGCAGGCCGTCGGCACGAAAGCCCGCCGGGACGGCGACTCCCGAGAGATCGAACAGATTCATGAAATTCGTGTAGTAGCCCAGGTTGGCATTCAGTTGAAGCGGATCCGCCTCGAGTTCGGCAAGCCGGTAAATCGTGCCCGCCGTAGGCGTCACCACGAGGTCGATTTGCGACCACACCGATTCGGTCCGACGCAGAAGTGTCTTCCGCGTGTACTCGCCTTGGAACGCCGCGGAAGCGGTGGGGCGCTTACCAGCCTCGATGATCTGCCGCGTGATGGGATGCACCGCACCGGGGTGCGCGTCGATGAACGAACCCACCGCCGAGTACCGCTCGGCAATCCAAGGCCCTTCGTACAGCAGACGCGCGGCCTCGAGAAACGGGTCGAAGTCTATTTCAATAATATTGCCGCCGAGGCTCTCCAGGCGGTGAACGGCAGCGTCGAACAGCCGCGCGTATTCCCCGTCGCCGAAGAATTGCAATTGGTCCCGCCGCGGGATTCCCAAGCGCAAACCGCTCACGGCGCGATCCACAATCCTGCGCGAGTACGGGTCGGCCGTGTCGTACCCTTCGGCGGCGCTCAACACCGAGGCCGCGTCCTCCGGGGTCAACGCGAACACCGAGATGCAATCCAGCGAACGGCAGGCGGGCACCACGCCGCTGGTGCTGAGGCGGCCGTTGGTCGGCTTCAGTCCCACGATATTGTTGAATGCAGCAGGCACGCGGCCCGAGCCTGCCGTGTCGGTGCCTAGTGAGAAGCTCGCCAGTCCGGCAGCAACCGCCACCGCGGAACCCGAACTCGAGCCTCCCGAAATGAAATCGGCATTGAAGCTGTTGCGGCAGGCGCCATACGGCGAGCGCGTGCCGACCAGACCCGTGGCAAACTGATCGAGGTTGGTTTTCCCGAGAGGAATCGCTCCTGCATCCATGAGGCGTTGAACGACGAACGCCGATTGCGCCGGCGTGTATGCGAAACCCGGGCAGCCGGCTGTCGTGGGAGTGTCCGCCAGATCGATGTTGTCCTTGACGACGAACGGAACGCCGTACAGCGGGAGGTTGTCGATTGCGGCCGGATCGAGCGCAGCCACGCGCGCCATGACGTCATTTCGGGATAGGCGCGTGATCCACACATGACGCTCGTCCGTGGCCGCATCAAGCAATCGTTCCATGACCGCCGCCGGAGTCTCCCGCCCGGTTCGATAGCCGTGGAGCAGCTCGGCAATGAGAAGACTTGGAGTACTCGGCATGCCGTCATCTTAAATCGCCGGCGTCATGCCTGCAGAGAGCAATTGCGCGCCCATTCGGTGCGCCGCGCGCGACGCGTGCGCCCTCGTAGTGCACCGTAGAGAGACACGCCGATGACTCGCCCGCGCAAAAAGCAGTTTTTCCCCGAGAATATTGCTTGCGTGCGGGCGCCGGATCCGGGCACGGTAATTGCTACTCGTTAAATCAATGTGCGTCTAGGGTTCCGGTCTGTCCTGCAGATGTCTGGTCCGAGAGAGGCAGTCCTCGCATCATGTTCGCGATCGCTGAGGATACACGGCGGGACAAAAGCCCGGGAGATCAATGTCGAGGAGCTGTGCGTCCTCGGGATGGTCTACCCCATGGGGAATCCCGAATTCGACGAACGACCTCCTTGACCGACGGTTGCCGGGTGCGCCAAGCCCCGAGCGGCATGGGGTGCGTCAGAGGGGAGGATTGGATTTGTCTTTTGAAAACAGCGCCGGTTACGAAACCATCATCGAAGGCGGGAAGCATTGGTCTCTCCACGTCAGCGGCGGCACGCTGCTGCGCCTGACGGATCTGGAGGGCGGGGCCAACGCCGGGATGCTGTTCTACAACCCGCAGAACACGCTCGAACGCTATAACGCGCCGGACACGCTCAAATGTCAGCACACGTTCAAATTGACCAAAGGTCATTGTCTGTACTCCGACATGGGCCGGATTTTTTGCTCGATCGTTGATGACACCCACGGCTGGCATGACACCGTCTGCGGAAACTCGACGAGAGCGTCGGTGGCCGAACGATGGGGCGAAAAGGGCTATCAGGAGTTCCGCAATGAGTGGACGCAGAATGGGCATGATGCGTTTCTCGTCGAGGCCGGCAAGTACGGACTCGGGCGCCGGGATCTCGCGGCCAACCTCAACTGGTTCAGCAAGGTCTCTGTGGCGGACGACGGCGGAATGATCTTCGACGCTGCGCAGGCCAAGTCCGGCGCAGCCGTGGAGCTGCGTTTCGAGATGGACACGCTGGTGCTCATGCATACCTGCCCGCACCCGTTGAACACGGCACCCGCTTATCCGCGAAAACCCGTCGGGATTCGCCTCGGCAAGGCGCAGCCCGTCGCCGCGGACGATTTCTGCAGGAACTCGCGGCCCGAAAATCTTCGCGGCTTCGCGAATACCGACTTGTACCGCCGCTTCGGCCGCCGCTCGGAAGGGACATGACTCTCATGCAACAGACGCTCATGCGACAGACCAGCAAACTGCTCCCGGGCGAGGCGGTGTTCCGCCATCTTGTCAAAGCCGGCGATTATTGGATCGATAGGTTGCGCCGCGGGCAGGCGTTGCGAATCGTCGACGTCGAAGGCAATCAGTCCGCGGATACCTTGTTCTTCAACGCTGCGGATGTCGCCGATCGCTACAGCTTCGTCGACACCATCCGCCAGCAAGGGAACGTCTATCTCAGCTGCGGAACGAAACTGCTGTCGACCTCCGGGCAGGTGCTGGCCACGATCGTGGCGGACACCGTCGGCCGCCACGATACCCTGGGCGGTGCGTGTGCATCCGAATCGAACACCGTCCGCTACGATCTGGAAAAGCGGACCATGCATTCCTGTCGCGACAGCTATCTGCTGGCGCTTGCGCAGCATGATGCGCTCGGTCTCGGAAAGCGTGACCTGACTCATAACATCAATTTCTTCATGAACGTGCCGGTCACGTCCGATGGCGGTTTGACCTTCGCCGACGGCCTCTCCGGTCCGGGTCACTACGTCGAGGTGCGGGCAGAGATGGACGTCATCGTGCTCATCTCCAATTGCCCGCAGCTCAACAATCCCTGCAATGCCTACGATCCGACCCCCCTCGAGGTGCTCATTTGGGACGGTGATGTGGGGTAAGGTTCTGGTCGCGAATCGCGGCGAGATCGCGTGCCGGATCTTGCGCACGCTCAAGCGCCTGGATATCCGCTCGGTTGCGGTCTACTCGGAGGCCGATCGATACTCGGCGCACGTGACCCAGGCTGACGAGGCCGTCCACATCGGCCCAGGGCCGGCTGCCCAAAGCTATCTGCGGCAGGACGAGATCCTCGGCGCGGCGCGGGCCACCGGCGCGCAGGCCATACATCCCGGTTATGGATTCCTGAGCGAGAACGCCGAATTCGCGGAAGCCTGCGCAGCGGCCGGCATCGTGTTCATCGGTCCTACGGCAGCGCAGATGCGCAATTTCGGACTCAAGCACCTTGCGCGCGAATTGGCGGCGCGCATCGGTGTGGCGCTGTTGCCCGGAAGCGAATTGCTGGAGAACGTCGACCACGCCCGGCGGGAGGCATTGCGGATCGGCTATCCGGTGATGTTGAAGAGCACCGCCGGCGGCGGCGGCATCGGGATGCAACTGGTCCGACGCGAATCGGAGCTCGCCGATGCCTTCGTCAGCGTGGAGCGGCTGGCGACGAAGAACTTCAACCGCGGCGGGATGTTCCTCGAGAAGTATATCGAGCGGGCGCGGCACATCGAGGTGCAGATCTTCGGCGACGGCGCGGGCGCGGTCGTCGCGCTCGGTGAGCGCGATTGTTCCACGCAACGTCGCAATCAGAAAATCATCGAAGAGACTCCCGCACCCGGATTATCCGGGGCAACCCGCGCCCGTCTCCATGAGTCGGCCGTACGTTTGGGCACGGCGGTGCATTACCAGTCCGCGGGCACGGTCGAATACGTATACGACGTCGACAGCGAGGAATTCTATTTTCTCGAGATGAACACCCGCTTGCAGGTGGAACATGGCGTAACCGAGGAAGTCCTCGGAATCGATCTCGTGGAATGGATGTTGCGCCAGGCAGCCGGCGAGACCTTCGTGCTGCGGGCGCCGCCGGCCCGCGGAGCGGCGATCGAGGTCAGGGTCTACGCTGAAGATCCGGCGCGGCAATTTCGCCCCTCGTCGGGCTTGGTGACCCGGGCGCGTTTTCCGGTGGATGCGCGCATCGAGACGTGGATCAGCGACGGTACCCAGGTGACGCCGCTCTACGATCCGCTGCTCGCCAAAATAATCACGGTGGGCGAGGACCGCGGCGCGGCGCTCGCCCGGTTGCGCAAGGCTCTGTCCGAGACGACGATCGCGGGAATCGAGACCAACCTCGAATTTCTTCGGTGCCTGGCGGCGGATCCGGTCTTCGCCGGCGGCTGCATGACGACCCGCGCCTTGGACTCGTTCGTATTCGTGCCCTCGAGCGTCGAGGTGCTGTCCGGCGGCACGCAAACGACGATTCAGGATTATCCCGGCAGAGTGGGCTATTGGAACGTGGGCGTTCCTCCATCGGGGCCGATGGATGACGTCTCGTTCCGCCTCGTCAATCGGGCGGTGGGCAATGAGCCGGGCGCTGCGGCGCTCGAGATGACCGTTTCCGGTCCCACCCTCAAATTTCTCGCCGATGCGCTGATATGCCTCGGCGGCGCCGTCATGACCGCCGACATCGGTGGGAAGGAAGTGCCCTTCTGGATGCCGGTCGCGGTGGGTGCCGGCGAGATTCTGCGCATCGGCGGGGTCGCCTCCGCGGGCTGCCGAGCTTACCTCGCCATTCGCGGCGGCTTCGACGTACCTGAATACCTGGGGAGCCTTGCGACCTTCACGCTCGGGAAATTCGGCGGCCATGGCGGCCGCGCCTTGGGGTCAGGCGATGTTCTGCACGTAGGACGCGCGGTCGCGCCGATCGCGCCGGGCGCCATCCCTGCGCACTCCAGGCCCATCATCACGGACGATTGGGAAATCGGCGTGCTGTACGGCCCGCATGGCGCGCCGGATTATTTTACCCAAGACGATATCGATGCGTTCTTTGCGGAATCCTGGGAAGTCCACTACAACTCGAATCGCACGGGCGTTCGGCTCATCGGACCCAAGCCGAGCTGGGCACGCAGCGACGGCGGCGAAGCTGGATTGCACCCCTCGAACATCCATGACAATGCCTACGCAATCGGCGCGGTCGATTTCACGGGCGACATGCCGGTCATACTTGGTCCGGATGGGCCCTCTTTGGGCGGTTTCGTGTGCGCCGCGACGCTGGTGAAGTCGGAACTGTGGAAGTTGGGCCAGCTACGGGCGAACAATCGGATCCGATTCAAGCGGCTGACTCCCGATGACGCACTGGCCGCAGAGCACACCCAGGAGCGCACCCTCGACATCTTGGACGCGCACGATCCCGACAAGACGACGAGCGGGCCGCTCGCGACGCACGAGCCGGCCTCATGGAACGGACCCGATTCGCCGATCCTTGCGACTCTGCCGGCGCGGGGCGCGGCGCCCAACGTCGTTTATCGACGCGCCGGCGACAAATACATGCTGATCGAATATGGCCCGCCCGTATTGGATCTGGAATTGCGGCTGCGAGCGCACGCGCTCATGACGTGGCTCGAGCGGAGCAATATTCCCGGGATCATCGAACTGACTCCCGGAATCCGTTCTCTGCAGGTGCACTACGAGAGCCGGGTGCTGCCCTTGCGCCGCCTCCTCGATTTGCTCCGCGGGGCGGAGGAATCGTTGGCTGCAATCGACGACATGTCGATCGCGACGCGCATCGTGCGCTTGCCGTTGTCATGGGACGACGAGGCCACCCAACTCGCGATCGCCAAATACATGCAGTCGGTACGCGCCGATGCCCCGTGGTGCCCGAGCAATATCGAATTCATCCGCCGGGTCAACGGCCTCGAGACCATCGATGAGGTGAAGCGAATTCTGTTCGGTGCAAGCTACCTGGTGTTGGGACTTGGCGACGTCTATCTGGGGGCTCCGGTCACGACGCCCATGGATCCGCGCCACCGGCTGGTCACGACGAAGTACAACCCCGCGCGGACGTGGACGCCGGAGAACGCGGTGGGCATCGGCGGCGCCTACTTGTGCGTCTACGGCATGGAGGGTCCCGGGGGATACCAATTCGTCGGGCGCACCTGCCAGATGTGGAACACCTACCATGTGACAAAAGAGTTTCGGCAAGGCACGCCGTGGCTGTTGAGATTCTTCGACCAGATTCGCTTCTATCCCGTGAGCGGCGAAGAGCTGCTGCGCTTTCGCGACGACTTCCTGCACGGCCGCGTGCAGCTCGATGTCGGCGAGGAGATGTTTCGCCTGCAAGACTATCGCCGTTTCCTCGAGCAAAATTCCGAAGACATCGCCTTGCACAAGTCGCGCCAGCAGGCGGCCTTCGAGGCGGAACGGCGGCGCTGGGAGGCGAGCGGTCAGATAGGGTATGCGGCTGATCTGCCGGCGCCACATGTCGAGTGCGAGGCCGAGGAGATTTTCCCCGGTCACGTGACGGTGGCGTCGCCCGTCTCGGGAAGCATATGGAAGATTTCGGCCGCCTTGGGTCAAAGCGTCAAGGCCGGTGATATTTTGGTGACGGTCGAGTCGATGAAGATGGAGCTGCCGGTGACCGCACCCAAGGACGGGGTGGTGAGCCAGGTGCGGTGCGTGGAGGGACGCTCGGTGACGGTCGCCCAGACCCTGGTGGTGTTGAGTACATGAGGATGCGATACATGACGATGCCTGGACGATTTTTCTCGTGGCGGCTCTGCCTATCGGTGGCCATTCTGCTGGTCAGCGCGGGGCAGCCCGCCTCCGCGGCTGCCGAAAGGACGTCTTTCAATGTGGCGTGGAGCATCTACGTCGGATGGATGCCGTGGGACTACGCCGATCAGAGCGGCATTCTGAAGAAGTGGGCGACGAAATACGGCATCAAGATCAAGTTGACGCAGATCAACGATTACGTCGAGTCCATCAACCAGTACACCGCCGGGATGTTCGACGCCTGCGTCATGACCAACATGGATATGCTCACCATTCCCGCCGCCGGCGGCGTCGATTCGACTGCACTGATTCTCGGTGATTTTTCGAACGGCAACGACGGCGTCGTACTGAAGGGAAAGGGGAAGAAACTCGAGGACATCAAGGGACAAAGGGTCAACCTGGTGGAGCTGTCCGTGTCGCACTACCTGCTGGTGCGCGCATTGGCCGGAGCCGGCATGCGCGAGCGGGACGTCAAGATCGTCAATACGTCGGACGCGGATGTGGTTGCGGCTTTCTCGACCCCTGCGAGCACCGCGGTGGTGACCTGGAAACCTCAGTTGAGCGCCGTGCTGGCCATGCCCGATGCCCAGCTGGTATTCGACTCCAGCAAGATACCGGGCGAAATCCTGGATCTCATGGTGGTCAACACGGCAACGCTCAGCCTAAATCCAAAGCTCGGCAAGGCCTTGGTCGGGGCATGGTACGAAACCCTGGCCGTAATGTCGAAGGCCGATGCGGCGGCGAGGGCGGCCGAGGAGACGATGGCGAAGGCATCGGGAACCGATGCGGCCGGTTACGTCAGCCAGCTGGCAACCACGCGATTGTTCGTTACGCCGGCCGATGCCTATCAGTTCGTGACCAGCGACGGCATCATCAAGAACATGGATTTGGTGCGCAAATTTTCCTTCGATCACGGCATCCTCGGGCAGGGCGCCGGCTCCGCCGACGTCGTCGGCATCCAGTTTCCGGGCGGGAAGCTGCTCGGCGATTCCCGCAACCTCAAGATGCGCTTCGACCCCAGCTATATGAAAATGGCCGCCGACGGCACGCTTTGACGGACGCTGACTCGTGCGCCGGTTAGTCAACCAGCGTCCCGGCCGCGGCGCTTCCGTGCTGCTCAGCATGCTGCCGTTCATCGTGCTGATGTGCGCTTATTTTCATTACTCGCACGCCCGCTTGCTCACGAACCCCGGTGACAAATTGCTGCCGGCGCCGGCAACGATCGCCGCCACCATGCACCACTACGCCTTCGAGGAGGACCCACGCAGCGGCGACCGCCTCCTGTGGACCGATACCGGGGCGAGCCTCAGGCGGTTGGCTGTAGCCCTTTCGATCAGCGCAGGTGTGGGGTTGGCGCTGGGTCTCGCCATCGGCGTGCTGCCCTACCTGCGAGCGGCCATCGCGCCGTTTGTCGCCGCGCTTTCATTGATACCTCCGCTCGCGGTCCTGCCGATCCTGTTCATCGTCGCCGGCCTCGGCGAGGCCGCGAAAATTACTCTCATCATCATCGGTGTGGCGCCCATCATCGTGCGCGATCTCGCGATGCGCACCGCGGAACTACCGAACGAGCAAATCATCAAGGCGCAAACCTTGGGCGCTTCCACATGGCAATTGGTGATTCGAGTGGTGCTGCCGCAAATGTGGCCGCGGTTGATCGACGCATTGCGCTTGAGCCTGGGATCGGCGTGGCTGTTTCTGATCGCGGCGGAGGCGATAGCCTCCACCGAGGGTTTGGGATATCGCATCTTCCTGGTCCGCCGCTATCTTGCGATGGACGTCATTCTGCCGTATGTGGCGTGGATCACGCTGCTGGCCTTCACGATGGACTGGTTGCTGCGTTTGCTGCGCGCGAAGGCGTTCGGCTGGGCGAGTGCGGGCGCATGACGATCCCGGGGATTCAACCGTGACGCAAGTTACCGTCAAGCACCTGTGGAAGGAATTCGACGGGCACGTGGTGCTCGAAAACGTCAACCTCAAGGTGGGTGATCACGAGTTCGTGACCATCGTCGGCGCTTCCGGCTGCGGCAAGACCACATTTCTCAAAATGCTGCTGGGTGTCGAGCCGCCCAGCCGCGGTTCGTTGCTGATCGACGGGCAGCCGCTTGCCGCGGAGCCGGGCCCGGACCGGGGCATCGTGTTCCAGCGATATTCGTTGTTTCCCCACCTCACCGTGATGGAGAATGTGTTGCTCGGACTGGAACTGCGCGGCTCACCCCTCATGTGCCGCCTGTTCGGCGCGCGGCGGCGGCGGGCGCTGGAAAGGGCGCGCGAACTGCTGGACGCCGTGGGTCTGCAGGCCGCCGCGGACAAATATCCTGCGCAGCTATCGGGAGGCATGCAGCAACGTCTGTCGATTGCGCAGTCGGTGATTTGCGAACCGAAAATACTGCTGTTGGACGAACCCTTCGGCGCGTTGGATCCGGGCATCACTTCCGATATGCACACCCTGATCTTGAAACTTTGGAATATGAACAGAATGACCGTCTTCATGGTGACGCACGACTTGCAGGAGAGCTTTGCATTGGGAACGCGCGTACTGGTCTTCGACAGGGTCCGCATCGACAGTCAGGCACCGGAGGCATTCGGAGCGACGATCACCTTCGACATCCCCCTCAAGGGCCATCGGAGCGCCGCATGAGCCGGAAGGGATTGTTCGATTTCGGTTTATACTGATGATTGCCCAACGCCAGGTGTCTGCATGCGCCCCGATGAATTCGTCGCTTTCGACGCTGTAAGTCTCGCCGAACTCGTGCATCGAGGCGAGGTCACTCCGCGATCGCTGGCGGAGGCGGCGATCAAGCGGATCGACGCGCTCAATCCACAGCTGAACGCGGTGGTGGAGCGATCCTTCGACCCGGCACGGTCCGCGGCGCTCGACGTTGACTTGAAGGCGCCATTGGCGGGGGTGCCGTTCCTCGCCAAGGACATGAACATCGACGTTGCAGGCCTGCACCTGACGGCGTCCTGCCGATGGCTGTCGGAGCTTCCGCCGGCGACCGCGGACGCGCCCCTGGCGGCACGCTGGCGCGCCGCTGGACTATTGATTCTGGGTCGCACCAATACGCCGGAGTTCGCCGGAGAATTCGTCACGGAGCCGACGTGGCGCGGCGCCACGCGCAATCCCTGGGACTTGACGCGCAGCCCGGGCGGCTCGAGTGGCGGCGCGGCCGCAGCCGTCGCATCCGGCATGGTGCCGCTGGCGCACGGCACGGATTCGGGCGGCTCGATCAGGGTACCGGCCGCAGCCTGCGGGCTGGTCGGATTCAAACCCTCACGAGGGTGGGTGCCGGTGGGTCCGCATCTGGATGAATTGGCGGGTGGCCTGGACTGCGAGCATGTGCTTACACGGTCGGTGAGAGACTCCGCGCTGATGCTCGACCTTACCGCGGGTCCCGAGCCCACGTCGCGCGGCCCGTTGACCGTACCCGTTTCCGGATTCTCCGGCGCGTTGAATGCCGCCGTGCCCTCATTGCGAATCGGCATAGGGTTGGTTGCACCCGGCGGCATGCGTCCGAACTCGGAGATCGGAGACGCCGTCGAATCGGCGGCGCAACTCCTGAGGCGCGCCGGTCACGAAGTTCGGGAGTTCGTGTTTCCCGACTCGGCGAACATAGGGGACCCGGCGTTCATCATCTGGATGACGGCGATCGCCGAGGAGATCGATTTTTATCGCGGGCGAGTGGGGCGCCCGCCCGAACCGGACGAACTCGAGGCGCTGACCTGGGCCGCCGTGGCCCTCGGCAAACGCTGCACCGCGCTCGACTACGCACGGGCGCGCCGCGCGCTGACCGTCGCCTCGCGCGATATGGCCGATGTGTTCAAGCGTTTCGACGTGTTGCTATTGCCGACGACTGCCGAGCTTCCGGTGCGCATCGGACAGATCGACGGGCGTACTGCCGCATTCGATCTCGACCGATGGAATGCGGACTCCTATGGCTATGCGCCGTTCACGGAGATTTTCAATGCCACGGGGCAACCGGCCATTTCGCTGCCACTGGCAATGTCCAATTCAGGCCTGCCCATCGGGATTCAACTGGCGGCGCCGCTGGGTGAGGATGCGAGGTTGCTCTCGCTCGCCGCCTGGTTCGAGCGCGAGGTGCCGTGGTCGGCGCGCCTGGCGGAGCTGCGATCCAGATACGCGATCGACTGATTCAACGTTCAGTCGTATTTAAGTCCAGCCGCCTCCACGCCGGCCATGCAAATCGATTCATCTTCGTCGCCCGTACCGCCGCTCGCACCGACCGCGCCGATGATTTCGCCGTCGTTCTTGATGAGAATCGCGCCGGTCTGCGCCAGAAATTTCCCTTGCGCCGTGGCCGGAAGCGACCCGTAAAAGAGAGGGTTGTCACGGGCGCGCTCGTTCAACGCCCGGCTCGAAGCACCCATTCCCGCAGCGGCCCAGGCCTTGCCCGTGGCAATGTCAATGCGAAACATGCTGGCTCCGTCTTCGCGCTGCGCGGCGCGTAAGTGGCCGGCCTCATCGAGAACCACGATCCCCATCGCCCGATATCCTCGTTGGCGCGCCAGGGCCAGCGCGGCTTCGATGATCTTATTCGCCTGTGCAAGCGTGAGTCGGCTCATTGACTGCTCCGAAAAATGCGAACTCTACCGGGAACCCTGCGAATTACGCAAAGTCTTTTCCTTACGCCGCGCCGTGAGAATGATTTCGGTGTAGCCATTAGGCTGCTCGCGACCCTTGAAGATGAGGTCGCAGGCGGCTTGAAATGCGACGTTGTGGTCCAAATCCGGACTCATCGGTTCATAGGCGGGGTCGCCGGCGTTCTGTTCATCCACCACTTTCGCCATGCGAAGCAGGGAGGTCATCACCTGGGCTTTCGTGCAGATTCCGTGATGCAGCCAATTGGCGACGTGCTGACTCGAGATCCGCAGCGTCGCCCTGTCCTCCATGAGAGCCACGTTGAAATAATCGGGCACTTTGGAGCAACCTACGCCGGAATCGATCCAGCGAACCACGTAGCCCAAGATGCTCTGAGCGTTGTTATTGAGTTCCTCCTCGATTTCGGCGGCGGTCCAAGCGGGCTTTGCCTTCACCAGCGGCGGTGTCAAGATTTCATCGAGAGACGCGCGTTGCCGGCTGCTAAGTCTTTCCTGCACCTCCGCGACGTCGACTTGATGGTAATGCAATGCGTGCAACGTCGCCGCGGTGGGCGAGGGCACCCATGCGGTATTGGCTCCCGCCATCGGATGCGCGATCTTGGCCTTCAGCATATCCGCCATGAGATCGGGCATGGCCCACATGCCCTTGCCGATTTGCGCATGGCCTCGAAGACCGCACGCCAGACCGACATCGACATTTTGCCGCTCGTAGGCGTCCAGCCAGACGGCCTTCTTCAGATCGCTCTTTCGAGGAACCGGCGCAGCCTCCATCGAGGTGTGGATCTCGTCGCCGGTGCGGTCCAAAAAGCCGGTGTTGATGAACACCACGCGATTACGAACGGCGCGAATGCACTCCGCGAGGTTGACGGTAGTGCGCCGTTCTTCGTCCATGATTCCGATCTTGAGGGTATGCCGCGGCAATTTCAAAATGTCCTCGATGCCCGCGAACAGTTCATCCGAAAATGCGGCTTCTTCCGGACCGTGCATCTTCGGCTTGACGATGTACACGGAGCCGGTGCGCGAATTGCGCAGCGCGCCGCTCCGTTGCGCGCCGCCCGCGCGAATATCATGAAGCGCAGCCAGAGAGGTCACGGCGGCAACGATGAACGTCTCGGGAAGCCGTGCGCCGTTCAGGGTCACGGCATCGGACAGCATATGATGACCGACGTTCCGCACCAGCATGAGGCTGCGCCCCGGAAGCACCAGCTCCGCGCCCGCCGGCGTGCGATAGCGCCGATCGGCATTCAGGCGCCGCAGGACGGTCTTGGAGCCCTTTTCGAGGCGAGCTTCCAACGTGCCCCGCATGAGGCCCAACCAGTTACGATAGACCGCCACCTTGTCTTCGGTGCTGGTGGCGGCGACCGAATCCTCGCAGTCCTGGATGGTGGTGATGGCGGATTCGATCACGACGTCGCTGATGCCCGCGGGATCGCCTCGTCCGATCATGTGCTGCCGATCGACGCGGACTTCAACGTGCAGCCCATGATGCTTCAGCAGCACGACCGACGGTGCCGTGGCCTCACCTTGAAAGCCGGCCAGAGCCGCCGGATTGGCGAGTGAAGCGGTGCCTCCCGAACGCAGCTTGATTTCCAGACCGGTGCCGGCGATGCGGTAGCCTACGGCATCCCGGTGCGCACCCACGGACAGCGGGAAGGTGGCGTCCAAGAAATTGCGCGCGAATTCGATGACCTTTGCACCGCGCTGCGGATCGTATGCGCCGCTTTGAGATGCATTGCCGTTGTAGGCGATGGCGTCGGTTCCGTAAAGGGCGTCATACAAGCTACCCCAGCGCGCATTGGCCGCGTTCAGCGCGTACCGGGCGTTGCTGACGGGAACCACGAGTTGGGGGCCGGCAAGGTGCGCGATCTCCGCGTCGACGCCGGCGGTATCGACGGTAAACGCGGATTGCTCCGGCACGAGATAGCCGATGTCGATCAAGAAGGTCTTATAGCCTCCTGCATCGAACTGCGCACCCGGATGATCGCGGTGCCACCCATCGATCGATGCCTGCAAGCGGTCGCGTTTGGCAAGCAGAGCGGCGTTGCGCGGCGCGAGGCCGCTGACGAGACTCGCGAACCCCTTCCAAAAGGACTGCTCATCGATTCCCGTCCCGGGCAATGCCTCACGCGCCACGAAGTCAAATAAGACTTTATCGACCTCGATCGGGTCGACTTTGACGGTGGCTCTCATGTTGGGGTCCTGAAGGCAAGTGAACGAGGTCAGCCCGGCATTATAACGGACGCCGAGGCGCGATTCGAACGCCGTCGGCGCGTGCATTGATGGCGAACGTCATGAGTACGCGGCGCAAGGAATTGCGACCCGGCGTCCGAGCACTGGTCACCGACCCAGTTGCCGGGCAGGCGAGTTTGCTAGATGTGGATGTCACGCTAGGATGCGTGAATGCCCGGCGTGCGCAACATGATTGGCCTGATCTCTCCCTGTGCGGCACTGCGGCGTTGATACGGGACCGCGGGTGAACGCAAAGACAACCACCGAGCGTGAGCTGGAGGAACTCACGCAATTCATGTATCTGCTGCCCACTGGAGTTGCACGATTCAGCGAGTCCGGTGCGATGGAATTGCTCAATCCAGCGGCGGCAAAGTTGCTGCGTGCCCTCGACATCGATGCGACCGACGCCGATCTTCAGATGATCCTGGACCGCCTTTGCCCAGGCCTGTCGGAAACGTGGAGGACGTCCGCCGGACGAGTGGGAGCGGTCATTCCGGCACAACCATGTACGGCGCTGCCGGCCAAGGGACCCGCGGTGCATCTGCTGTTGCGTGTGCTCCGGCCCGACAAGCGCTGCACCATGATTACTCTCGACGACGTGACCGGCATGGTGGAGCAGGAACTCGAACTCGAGCGCCAACGCCGTCGGGTAGATCTCGTGTTCGAATACATCGATGGCTACTGCGTTGCGATGCTCGATGACGCCGGAACGATCATCGAGTGGAATCCTTCCATCGGAAGGCTGTTCGGCATCGCCGCCAATGCCATCGTGGGCCAGCCGCTGCTGAACCGAGTTACCGTGAACTTAGGGGAACTCACATCGCCCGCCGACTTCTCGGAGGTGCGCAAGGTGATTGCCAAGCTGGGTGGGTGTCGAGTCGACGCCTCGTGGAAGAAGGGCGACGGACAGGAAATGTGGGGCGAGTGTGTGGTCGCGCCGGTGTTCGAGTCCGACGGTTCTACGGGCGGCTATGTTGCCGTCATTCGCGATGTCAGCATCGAGCACTATCATACGCAAGAATTGATCGACGATGCATTGACGGATTCCCTCACAGGACTCTACAACCGCCGCGGACTCGAGGGGCGTTCTGAGGCGATTCACTTTCGGCCGGGTGGCGCTCCGCTTACTCAGGTATGGATCCTGGTCGACATTGACCACTTCAAGAGCGTCAACGATACCTACGGCCACGAAGCCGGCGACGAGGTGTTGAAGGCGGTGGCGGAGGCGCTGCGTGCCACTGCGCGCGGGGCCGACATTGTCGCGCGGTTGGGCGGCGAGGAGTTCGTATTGGTGCTCCCCGATACCAGCCCGGACATGGCGGCCCGCATTGCGGAGCGTCTCAGGCTTGCCGTTGAGGCGTTGTCGACGGATGTCGCCGGACAGGTCATCCGCGTCACCGCGTCCTTCGGGGTTGCCCAACGGGCGGCGCACGAAAGACAACACGAGGTCCTTGAACGCGCGGACGCAGCTCTATATTCTTCAAAGAAGGAGGGGCGCAATCGGGTGACGATCTCTGCACCACCTTGATAGACTACCGAATCGAGGGACCGGCAGGGCAGGGAAATGGAAAACCGAAAACCTTTCAATCCGACCGATATCGATGAGTCGCTGACGCGCTTAATTGCCCACGGCGGCCACACCTATCTCATATTTCCCTATATCAACGCGACCGGCATGACGCCGAAGTTCAATTCAATCAGTTTCGTGCTCAGCCGTCCCACCGCGACGATTGAGGACTATGCGGCGCTCTCCGCACTGGCAAAGGAGGCGGCGGAGCGCGCGGAATGGTACATCTCCTTCAACACACCGTGGCTGATCACGTCGGCGGAAGCGGAATCGATCAGGCAGCGACGGTTGGACCCCAAGCCGAAACGCGCTTAGTCGACCGCATGGCTGTTGCGCGGGTCGATCGCATCGCCAAAGCGGCCGGATGCGATAAGTACTTGATCTACATCTACTTTTGGCAAGAAGGGGTGATGGCGGGCGCTGCGTCGCCCGCAGGGCTCAGCCCAGGCGATGGAGCAGCGCCATGGCTGCGGCCGGATTGCGCACCTTGTGGCCGCTGATTACATACATGTACACGTCGCGGGCCACGCCGTCCGCGCTTCGGGGTGCCACGCGGTCAAGCCCATCCACCGCGGCGCCGGAGGCCCAGGCTTGCGCTCGCGCGGCCCAGAGATCAAGCGCAGCGTCGGAATAGCCCAATTCTGCCGTCTCCCGGGTTCCCATGATGCGCGCGTAGACGAATGGCGCCGTGGGATCGGCGATTTGTGGGTAAGCCGATTCGCCGGCAATTGCGACGGCGACCCCATGCTCCCGCACCAGCGCGATGAAATCGGGGGAACGAAAGCTGTGGTGTCGAACTTCGACGACGTGACGTACCGTACGTCCTTCTACTTCCTTCGGTAGAAGCTTCAGGAAGGTTTCGAACTCGGTAGGCTCGAATTTCTTGGTGGGCATGAGTTGCCAATTGATTGGACCGAGTTTTTCCTTCAATTGCATGACGCCGCCCGCGAAGAACCGCTCGACCGACGGCCCGGCATCGGCGAGCACCTTACGATTCGTGGCGAAGCGCGGTGCCTTCAAGGAGAACACGAAACCATCCGGCGTTTCGTCATGCCATTTGGCGAAGGTCTCCGGCTTCTGCGAACCGTAAAAAGTGCCGTTGATCTCGATCGATGTGAGCTGGCGGCTGGCATACTCGAGTTCACGTTTCTGCGGCAATTTGTCGGGGTAAAATGTTCCCCGCCAGGGCTCGTAGGTCCAACCGCCGATGCCGATCCGAATCGCGCCCTTAGGTGTTACGCTCATCTGCTTCCTCGTCGATCCATCCGCGGCGAGAGTATTTCAAAGACTGGGCCGGAGCGGCAAGGCTGATCTCAGTCGAAAATGCTTCGAGGAGCCTGCCGCGTCGACTGGGTGGAAACTCAATAAGTGTGCGTATGTGATTGATTTATCTACTCCAAAGGACCTCACTGGTAGTGTGTCACCTGAGCGCGCCCGGATGTCTCAGTCACTGGCGAGCATCTGAGCGGCCAATTCATGTTCATTCGTCAGCTTGAATATCTGGTGACACTTGCGCGGGAAAAGCATTTTGCCCGTGCGGCAGAAATCTGCCGCGTTTCCCAGCCCGCCCTGTCCGCCGGGATTCGTCATCTTGAAGAAGAACTCGGCGTGTCCATCGTGCAGCGCGGTCAACGCTATATGGGGCTTTCTCCCGAGGGTGAGAGAATTCTTGATTGGGCGAAGCAAACCGTCGCTGCTTGGGAAGGTCTGCGGCAGGAGGCTTCGAGCGCGCGTGCGCATCTCAATGGCACGCTACGCATTGGCGCCATTCCGACCACCATCCCGATCGTGTCCTTTCTGACCGGCCCCTATCGCGCCGGATTCCCGGACATGCATCAAGTGGTCAAATCCTTGAGTGCCGAGGAGATCATCCGCGGGCTCGATGACTTCGATCTGGATCTTGGTTTGACCTACCTGGAGGACCAACGCCTGGAGGGATTCCGAGTCTGGCCCTTGTTTCGCGAACGGTACGTACTAATAGCAAAGAACCCTCAATCGATCGACAATCGTTCCGACATGAGTTGGAAGGAGGCGGCCAAGCTGCCCCTCGTTCTGTTGACCGAGAACATGCAGAACCGGCGAATCATTACGGCCGCGTTCAGGCGGGCCAAGGCGCCGCCGCTGGTGGTCATCGAAACGGATTCGATGTTCGCGCTCTATTCGCACGTATTGTGCTCGGACGTGTTTAGCATCGTGCCGCACAGCCTCTTGAGCGCGTTGGGGGAAGGTCATGGTTTGACTGCCATTCCGCTCACGCCCGAACTGAATCGCGCAATCGGACTCATCGCCCTCGAGCATGACCCCTTGCCACCCATCGTGGCGGCCGCCTGGTCGACAACCCAAACAATCGACCTGGATGCGCGTTTTAGGGATCCGGGAACAAGCGGCTGATAAGCGCCGGTTATCGGCGCATCGGCGTAAACACTTAGACCGGCGCGGTCGCCGGTGCGAGACTTCACGACCATAAATCCAAAAGGCGAGATATGGCTGTGTGTATATGAGTAATCAATCTCCCCGGCGAGTGATCCCGATAAAAGTCGAGCGGCAGTCCAACCTGACCGCCAAGGAGCGGTCGGCCGTGCTCGAAGCGTGTATGCGGTTGAAAGGACTGCCTGGCGCGCTATTGCCGATTCTGCACGCGGTGCAAGAAGCTCTCAGATACGTGCCCAAGGATGCGGTGCCGCTGATCGCGAAGGAATTGAATCTCTCGGTGGCCGAGGTGCACGGGGTAGTGAGCTTTTATCATTACTTTCTTCAAGAGCGCCCGGGTCGTCAGGTGATGCATCTGTGCCGGGCGGAGGCCTGTCAGGCGCTCGGCAGCGCGGCGCTCGAGGCGCATGTGAAGGCGAAATTAGGCATTGATTTTCACGGCACGACGCGCGACGGCGCGATCACGTTGGAGCCGGTGTATTGTTTAGGCAATTGCGCCTTGGGTCCCTCCCTGATGATCGACCAACAGTTACACGGGCGCGTTACCGCGGAGCGCTTCGATGCGTTGGTGTCGCAGAGCTGGGAGCGCACGTGAAGATCTATGTACCACGCGATGCGGCAGCGCTCGGCGTTGGCGCCGATCAGACCGCGCAGGCAATCGTGGTGGAGGCGCAGCGGCGCGGAATTGACGTCGAACTGATCCGCAATGGCTCACGCGGCCTTTTGTGGCTCGAGCCCTTGGTTGAGGTGGACGTCGCCGGCACGCGTGTGGCCTACGGCCCCGTGCAAGCACACGATGTAGCCGCCTTGTTTGAAGCGGGCTTCACCGCAGGTCATCCGCATCCCTTGGGCCACGGCGCTACCGAACAGATTCCGTACCTGAAGAGGCAAGAACGCCTGACCTTCGCCCGCGTTGGACTCACGGACCCACGCAGCCTTTCTGATTATCTGGTGCATGGCGGCTACCGGGGCCTAAGGACCGCCCTCGCGCTCAAGCCGGACGACATCGTCGCGAGAGTCACCGCGTCCGGGCTGCGCGGTCGAGGCGGTGCGGCGTTTCCGGCGGGAATCAAGTGGAAAACCGTATTGGGGGCGCCGAGCGCACAGAAATACATCGTCTGCAATGCCGACGAGGGCGATTCGGGGACGTTCTCCGATCGGATGTTGATGGAGGGCGATCCCTTCGTGCTGATAGAGGGCATGACCATCGCCGGATTGGCCACGGGAGCAACCCGAGGCTACATCTATCTGCGCTGGGAGTACCCCCAAGCGAAGCTCGCGCTCGAGGCAGCGATTGCCTCGGCCGCCGCCGCGAACTATCTGGGGCAAAATATCCAAGGCAGCGGTAAGGCCTTCGAATTGGAAGTGCGCATGGGGGCCGGCGCCTACATCTGCGGCGAGGAAACCTCCCTTTTGGAGTCCTTGGAAGGCAAGCGCGGTCAGGTGCGCTTCAAACCTCCACTGCCCGCGCTGCAGGGACTGTGGGGCAAGCCCACGGTGATCAACAATGTGATCACCTTCGCCTCGGTGCCGATCATTCTCGACCGCGGCAGCGAATTTTATCAGCACTTCGGCATGGGCCGCTCACGCGGCACTCTGCCGATGCAGCTCGCAGGGAACATCAAGCACGGAGGTCTCGTCGAGATTGCCTTCGGCATGACCCTGCGCGAGATTCTGTATGATTTTGGCGGCGGCAGTTTCAGCGGTCGCCCGATTCGCGCAGTCCAGGTAGGCGGCCCCTTAGGGGCCTATCACCCGGAGTCGCAGTTCGACACCCCTCTGGATTACGAGGCATTCGCCGCGATCAAGGGCATGCTCGGACACGGGGGTATCGTCGCCTTCGATGACAGTGTCGATATGGCGGCACAGGCGCGCTACGCGATGGAGTTCTGTGCCATCGAGTCCTGCGGCAAGTGCACGCCCTGCCGCATCGGCTCGACCCGCGGGGTGGAAGTCATTGATCGGCTCATCGCCGGCGAGAACGCGGCCAAACAGGAGACGATTTTGCGCGATTTGTGCGAAACCCTGACTTACGGCTCACTGTGCGCATTGGGCGGACTCACTCCCTATCCGGTGATTTCTGCCTTGAATCATTTCCCCCAAGATTTCGCTAAACCCGTAAGGCAATCCAGCGCCTCCGGTTGAAGGTACGCGAGGAATCATCCATGTTATCCATTGTTGAAAAAGATCTCGGCACGCCGAAGCGCGAGAGCGTCGAGCTCGTGAGCCTCACCATCGATGGCCAGGAAGTCACGGTGCCTGCCGGCACCTCCGTGATGCGTGCGGCGGCGCTCACCGATGTGAAGATCCCCAAGCTCTGCGCCACCGAGCAGTTGGAGGCCTTCGGTTCTTGCCGTCTGTGCTTGGTGCAGATTGAGGGAATGAAGGGCTTGCCCGCCTCCTGCAC
>JAXDQI010000141.1:0-18135 GCA_034667965.1 Gammaproteobacteria bacterium | reverse complement strand
TCCGATCGCGGTGGCGACCCGGATCCGCGTCGCATTTCGCCTCACCGCAAAATGACCCAACCGATAGCCAAGGCCTCCGCAACGGTGGACCGTGAAAGAAGTCCCGCCGCGGCGGGACGTGGGGCCGGCCTGTGCCTCATCGTGCACGACGATATGGAATTACGGTTGCGGTTGGCGGCGCTGGTGCGCAAGGCATTGCCCGCCCTCGATGCGAACAGCGTCGATCGTTCCGCGTTCGCCATGATGAACGCCGACCGAATCGGCGCCTACGTCGCAGTGCTCTTGATCGTCGAGTTCAGTCTTCCGACAAACGCGGCCGATCCTCTCGCAAACCTCGTGCGCCTGCGCAATCTGGCGCCGCTCCTTCCCATACTGGTATTCGCCCGCGGCGGCGACGAACGGAACGCCGCGCGATCAATGAAGCTGGGCGCCTCGGACTACTGGCCGATTCACGCCGTGAAAGTGGACGAACTTGGGCTGGCCTTGAAATCCTTGATCGAGCATCCACGCGTGGGCGAAGCGGGGAAGGGCAAATCGTTCGATCATTGGCGTCAGCCGGAAATCGCCGGGTACCGGCTCATGAAGAAAATTGCGCAGTCCACGAGCGCGAGCGTCTATCTGGCCCGAAACGACGATTTGGCGCAGCCGGTTGCGTTGAAGGTGCAGGCCATCGAGGGCCTGAAGACCGCGTCCGAGGCCGATCGCCAGCGCTTCGCCCGGGAATGCGACATTCTGTCGGCGCTGAATCACCGCTCGATTGCCGACGTCCTGGATTTCGGCATCTCCGCCGATTATCTGTACCTCGCATTGGAGTATTTTCCATGCGGCAGCCTGCGAGACCGCATGAGGAATCCGCTCAGCGAAGCTGATGCATGCAACTATGCGCGTCAGATAGGCGAGGCGCTGCATATCGTTCACGTCGCGCAAATAGTGCATTGCGACCTGAAGCCGTCGAATGTCATGCTGACCGACGACAATCGTGTGGTCCTGATAG
This sequence comes from Gammaproteobacteria bacterium, assembly GCA_034667965.1. Lineage (GTDB taxonomy): Bacteria > Pseudomonadota > Gammaproteobacteria > Steroidobacterales > Steroidobacteraceae > Bog-1198. The sequence goes on along the minus strand of JAXDQI010000141.1, from coordinate 17,141 downwards.
ATTTCGGGTCGGCCCGCAGCCAACTCGTGTCCCGTGATTTGTCCCGGTCCGACTTGAGCACCGGCACGCCTTACTACGTGTGCCCGGAGCAAATTGCAGGCCGCGATCCCGACGCACGCGGCGATCTCTACAGTCTCGGGGTCGTGCTCTTCGAGATGCTGGCGGGAGCGCTGCCCTTCGCGGGTAAATCTTTGGCCGATATTTTCGCCGCCCACCGGCTGGCCGACGTCCCTCGCCTGCCGCCGCATCTGACCCGCTACCAGCCCATCGTCGACCGCCTGCTGGCAAAAAGTCCGGACGATCGATATGGCTCCGTCGATTCCTTTCTCGAGGCCTTGAGCGCCGCCCGCGGAGCGCCCGCAAATCGACCACCGACATCCGCCGCATACTCCAAGGGAGCATCTGACTCATGAATTCTCTTTCCGTGAAATCCCTGATACCGCGGATAGGCCCCGCGGGTCTCATCGTGCTGGTCATCGTGCTCGCCTTCGGCTTCCTGGTTACCGTACTGGTGCCGGGCCTGGAACTTGCCGGCGAACTGGTCGATAGTGCGGCGGCACTCAAGCTGGTCGGCGAGCAGCAGCGCAATCCGACGATAATCCGGGCGGCCCTCGAGTCGCTCCATGACCGCCTCAGCACGCGTGCCTATATCCAGGAGTCAAAGGATCAATTACACGATGCGGTGAAGAAACTCGATGCCGCGCTGCCGATCATGAATGCTCCGCGCCCCGCGAATTGGTTTGCATTGACCGGCGATACGGGCGCGACCGCGGAATCGATCGCCGGAAAGCACGCGGCGGAGTTGGGCAAGCTTTGGGTGAGCGAGCGCGCGGCATTGGCTCCGGTGCTCGAATACATCGGGGTTCCGTACGACGACAGCGAGTCGGCCGGCACCGCCCTCAATCAAAGCGGCCGGCAACTGGACCGGGACGTCGCGGCGGCCATCCGCACCAGCCATCGCGCATTACCTCTGCTGGACTCTGAACTTCTCGCGATAACCGGCGACCTGGAAACGACGAATGCCAGAGCGGCGAAAGAGCTCCGGCTGGTCATGCTGGCCGGTCTCGCGATCGCGGCCATGCTGGTGGCCCTGGTGACGATCCTGCTCAGCGCCCGAAAGCGGCAGGAAGAGAGCCTGCAACTCGCCCGGCAGCAAACCGTCGATATTCTGCGAACCGTGAAAGACGGCTTGTTCCTGCTCGATCAGAACCTCACCATCGGAACAGCCTACTCCGCAGCGCTAGAAACTCTGTTCCAGCGGACCGACTTCGCCGGGCTTGCATTCGAAAGTCTGCTCAAGAACGTCGTCTCCGAAAGAACTCTGGCTACCGCCTTGAAATTCGTCACCATCCTCTGGTCGGAACGGACCAATGAAAAGCTGGTCAAGTCGATCAATCCCCTGGGTGAGGTCGAGGTGCATCTCGACGCAGGCCGCGGTCGATTCGAAACGCGCTACCTGCAGTTCGAATTTCATCGGGTGCGGGTCGACGGCAAGATCACCCGTGTACTCGTGTCGGTATCCGACGTCAGCTCGCGAGTCGATCTTGCCCGTGAACTGCAATCCTCACAAAGCCAAGCCCAGGCTCAGGTCGACACGCTGCTCGGCATTTTGCACATCGATCCGGCGCAGCTCGCGTCGTTCTTGAATGATTCCAACGCGGCGATGAAGATGATCAATGCGGTGCTTCGCGAGCCGGCCAGAGAAGAAGGCGTGTTCCGCAAGAAACTCGATACTCTTTTCCGGCAGGCGCATGCCGTCAAAGGTGAGGCCGCGGCGCTGGGTCTCTCGTCGATCGAGAGCCGCGCCCATTCCTTCGAGGAGGACCTGAAGTCGCTCCGGGAGAAGTCCGACCTGTCGGGAAACGATTTCCTGCCGCTCGTCATCAAACTCGACGACCTGTTGACGCATCTTCAGTCCGTCGGAGAGCTGGTGTCGAGACTGTCGCGCCTGCAGCCCGCCGCGGTCGAAGTCCCTCACACGAGCACCGATGTGATCATCGGCGGCGCACGTGCGATCGATCGATCGGATTCCGGCCTGACAACTGCGTTGCAGCAACTTGCGGAACGCGTCGCGCGCGATGTACAGAAGGAGGCGGTTCTTCAATGCGTGGGCTTCGAAGCGGTGCCGGAGCACTACCGCCGCATCGTCAAGGATATTTCGATCCAAGCCGTTCGCAACGCCATCGTGCACGGCATCGAAGTGCCGTCCGTCAGGTTGGCCGCCGGAAAGATGGCGCAGGGCCAGGTGCGCCTCACATTCCAATCACTGGGCGATGGCGGCTACAAATTCTCGGTCGAGGACGACGGCCAGGGCTTGGCCACCGATCGCATCAAGGAGGTCGCGCTCGAAAAGGGATTCATCACGCCGGAACAGGCGGACGGCCTGGACGCGAAGCAGATCTATTCACTGCTGTTCAAGCCCGGGTTCTCCACTGTTGAGAATGCCACGAAGGATGCGGGCCGCGGCGTGGGAATGAATTTGGTCGCCGACCTCATGCACCAGGTCGGAGGCCGGGTGGGTGTCGCGACGGCGCGCGGCCGATTTACGCGCCTCACCGTGACCCTGCCGCCGCAGCCGAAGCACGCGGACGACGACACGGCGGCTGCTTAGTGGACACCAACGGGTCTAGAACAATGAAACTCATGATCGTGGACGATTCAAACATCATCCGCCGGCGCATCGAGCGCTCGCAACAGATCGATCGGCTGGAAGTGGTCGGCGCGGCGAGCAACGGGCGCGAGGCCGTGGAATTGTTTCGCCGCACCCAGCCGGACGTGGTGACCATGGACCTGACCATGCCGGAGATGGACGGCATCGAATGCGTTCAAGAACTGGTGGCTCTCAACCCGAATGTACTCATCCTGGTGGTATCGGCGCTCGCCGACAAGGCGACCGCGGTCGAAGCCATCGAGAAAGGCGCAAACGGCTTTCTTTGCAAGCCTTTCAGCGATCGACAGCTCAATGAAGCGCTCGAAGAGCTGATGTCGGAGGCATGACATGCTAAAAGAAGAAGAAATTCGCACCTTCGTCGAAGGCACCACGAATTATTTCGAAACCTCCGCCCAGCAGGCGGCCAGCGTCGGATCGCCGTATCTGGTCACGGACGGCAAGCCCGGGGCCTACGAGTACACCGGCGTGATCGGCATATCCGGAGCGCGCAAGGGCATCGTCTATTTCACGGCGCCCCGCGGAATGCTGACCGTGTTGTTGATGCGCATGCAGGAAACCGATTCCAGCGATGAGAACATCAAGGATCTCGTCGGCGAAGTGGCCAATACGATTTCCGGCAACGCGCGCCGCGATTTCGGCAAGAATTTCGTGATCTCGGTCCCCACGGTCATCGCTCATGATCCGGACAAGGTCAGCGCGCCGCACGCGCGCTCCTATGTCATCCCCATCAATTGGCGCACGCATTCGGCGAAGCTCGTCGTATGCCTGGAGTGAACTCGTATGCCTGGAGTGAACGACAGCCGGTCCCTCGCTAGGGCTGCAGCCGGGTAACCGACCAGTTCATCGCTGCGCCGTCGCCGCGCCCATGATCGGAACCTCGTGTCCAACGAGCGCGGTCGTGGATCCGGAATTCGCCCTCCACCCACAGTTCGACCGCCTCCACGTCGAGGCGATAGCCGCCCCACGATGTCGGGCGCGCAATGTCGGCGGTCACTGTGTCGGGCTCTTCCGAACCCGGGCCGCCATAGGGAACGCCGAACCGCCGGGCGGCGCCCGCCACCGCCGCGCGAAGCGCGTCGCGCGACTCGACCGGTTCGCTTTGCCGACTGGCCCAGGCGCCGAGACGGCTCTGCCAGGGACGGCTGCTGAAATACGCGTCGCTATCGGCCGCAGGCAGCCGCTCGACTCGTCCTTCGGCACGAACCTGCCGGTGCCTGTGATCCCAATGGAATACGATGGCGGCACGGGGATTTACCTCCAGTTCCCTGCCTTTGCGCGACAGGTAATTTGTATAGAAGGTAATGAATCCGGCCTCAGCTGCGATATCCTTGCAGAGCACCACGCGTGCGGAAGGCTGGCCGCGGCCGTCCACGGTGGCCAATACCATGGCGTTCGGATTCGGCTGCGCGGCATCGGTTCTGGCCTGTGCCAGCCAAGCTGCCACAAGCTGCAAGGGATTGGCCGGCAGCGGGTCGGGCAGCGTTTCCGTCCAGTGTTTCTGCTTATTCTCGCTCATCGGCGAATGGTATCAAATGGGGCAAGACATGACTCTGGACGAACTGCGAACCGCTTTGACCGAACTCGACGAGCGGCTGCTCGATCTGGTCGCGCGCCGCCAGGCCCTCAGCGAGCAGGTGGCGTCGGTGAAGCGCGCCACCGGGCGCGCCACCCGCGACTTCGGCCGGGAGCGCGACGTCATCCTGCGCGGCCGCACCACGGCGCAGCGTCTCGGGGTGTCGCCCGATCTCGCGGAATCGCTGTTGCGGCAGTTGATTCAATCATCCTTGGCGACGCAGGAACATGCGCGCGTCGCGGCCCATGCGCATGGCAGCGGAAAGCGATCTCTGGTGATCGGCGGTTGCGGCAAGATGGGCGGGTGGTTCTCGGATTTTCTGGCATCGCAGGGATTCAGCGTCTCGATTTCCGATCCGTCGGGCTGCCCGCCGGGCTTCGATCGCGTGATCGACTGGCAAAGCGATCCCCTCGACTTCGATCTCATCGTACTGGCAACGCCGCTGCGCGTCACCGGCGCCCTTCTCATGGCGCTGGCCGAGCGTAAACCGCGCGGCCTCATTTTCGATCTGGGCTCGCTCAAGACTCCGCTGCGCAAGGGATTGGATGCGCTGGCCAAGGCGGGTTGCCGCGTCACGTCGCTGCACCCCATGTTCGGACCGGACACCGAATTGCTGTCAGGGCGGCACGTTATTTTCATCGACTTGGGCAATGCCGCCGCCTTGCAGGAAGCGCAGGAACTGTTCGCGCCGACGATGGCGGAGCGCGTGGTCATGGGATTGGACGAACACGATCGGCTCATCGCGTACGTACTTGGGCTTTCGCATGCGCTCAACATCGCCTTCTTTACGGCGCTTGCGGAAAGCGGCGAGGCGGCGCTGCGCCTGGCCAGGCTTTCAAGCACCACCTTCGACGCACAGTTGGACGTGGCCGGCCGGGTGGCGGACGAGAGCCCGGACCTGTATTTCGAGATTCAGAGCCTGAACGACTACGGCGGGGAATCGTTGCAGGCGTTGAGCGAGGCGGTCGAACGCGTGAGACACGCGGTGACCACGAAAAACGCCGCGGAATTCACGGCGCTCATGAACCGAGGCCGAGCCTATCTGGATGTGCGCGCCGCGGCTCGGGCCGGCTGAAATCGCATGGACGAGATCGATGAGCTCAAGAGACGTGTAAAGGAGATGACCGCCGAGGCCGCCAACAACGAAACCATTTTGAAGAAAACTCAGGCGCGCGAATTGACTCTGCTGCGCGCCGACAGCCTGGCGCAGCTCCTGCGCGCCATGGTGGATGGTTTGCGCGAGTCGTATTCGCTCGATGCCATCAGCGTCGTGCTGCTCGATCCTGAGCACGAGATTCGCCACTTGCTCCTCGCGAACGGTGAGCGCCCGGATGAGTTCCAGCAGGTCTTCTTCGTCGATTCGCTGGTGGGACTCGCACCGCAGCTCACCGCCTTGCACAAACCTTGGCTGGGCCCCTTCGTCGGCGCCGATCATCATCTGTTGTTTCCGGGAAGTTCCAACTTGAAGAGCGCGGCTCTGTTGCCGCTGCCTCGCAAGGACCGCGCCACGGGAGCGCTGTGCCTCGGCAGCCGGGATCCCAAGCGGTTCACCCGGCACCACGGGACCGACTTTCTTGCGCATCTGGGGGCGGTTGCCGCCGTGTGCCTGGAGAATGCCGTGAACCGCGCGCGGCTTCTGCGAGCCGGAATAACCGACTTCCTGACCGGCTGGCACAACCGTCGCTATCTGCAACAACGCCTGAAAGAAGAACTGGCGCGCGCCCAGCGCCGCGGTGGAACCATTGCCTGTTTGATGATCGACATCGATCGCTTCAAGGCGGTCAACGATGGCTACGGCCACCTTGCCGGCGACAATGCGCTGAAGGAGGTGGCGCAGCGCGTCGATACGCAGATTCGCAGCATGGACACCGCCGCGCGTTTCGGCGGCGACGAATTGGCGATCCTGTTGCCGGAGTCGAGCGCCGCGGAAGCCGCGACGCTGGCGGAGCGTATTCGCGAGGTGATAGCGGCGGTGCCCTTTGCGCTTACCGCCGAGGTCGAGCGCACGCTGACGGTGTCGGTGGGCGTTGCGTCCGTCTCACCCGGGCGGCACGAAACCGATTTGAAGGCCGTCGCGGACCGCTTGCTTGCGGATGCCGACGCCGCGCTGTATCGCGCCAAGGCCATGGGCCGCAATCGGGTGCAGCTGGGCGCCGGTTAGCGAGGCTCAAACCTCAGCCGGGTTCAAAACGTGACGCGCCGTTCACGGCGCAGCAGTATCAGGAACAGCGGCACGCCGATGAGCGCCGTCAACGCCCCGACCGGAAGCATGCGAGGTGCGGCGGCGACGCGGGCGAGGGTATCGGCCAAGGTCAGCAAGCTGCCGCCCAGCAGAATCGATGCCGGCACGACGACCCGGTGATTGCTGCCCGCGACGAGGCGCACCAAGTGCGGCGTTACCAACCCGATGAACCCGACTCCGCCCGCGGTGGTGACGGCCGTGGCGGTCAGCGCGGCGGTGGCACAGAAGAGCGCGATCCGCGCCGGCATCAGGCTGAGACCCAACGACTGGGATTCGACTTCACCGCGCGCCAGGACGTTCAAACTGCGCGCCCCCGCGGCGGCGAAGGTCCCGATGACCAGCAGGATGGCGAGCGCGGCCGGCGAGAAATCCGAGAACGACAGGTCGCCCATCAGCCAGAACAGCATTCCTCGCAAGCGGCTTTCATCGCCAAGAGCCAGCATGAGGCTCACGATGGCGGTGCATCCCGAGGCCACGACGACACCGTTGAGCAACAAGCGCTGCGGCGTCCAACCGCCGCGTGCATGGGCCAGGGCGAATACCAGCACGGTAGCGCCCAAGGCTCCGAGTCCCGCCGCCCAATCGATCAAAAGACCACCGAGTCCAAGCAGCATGGCGGCCAAGGCTGCCACGGCGGCGCCGCCCGAGATGCCGAGCACATACGGATCGGCCAGGGGATTTCGCAGCAGCACCTGCATCAGGACGCCTGCGAGGGCCAACAGTCCACCGGTGCTGAAGGCGTTGAGCGCCCGAGGTAACCGCAACTCGAAGATGACCTGCCGGAGCAGCGAACCGGCGCCGGCAGCCGCGCCAGGTTCACCGCCGCCATGCGTGATCAAAGCCGTTGCCAGCGTCTTCATGCCGTAATTCGTGCTGCCGACGGATACGGCCAGCATCAGGCTGGAGATGGCGATGAGCGCTAGGAGCAGTAGCAGTCGGCTGGCCTTCATGGGGACCGCTACCTTACGGTCCGGACAGGGTGGCCACAAGCGGCCGGTGATATGGAACAATTGCGGCCATGTCCGCAGCGCCCGCCACCGATTACATCGACAAAGACGGTTTCCGTGCAAATGTCGGCATCATCCTGACCCGGGGCAGCGGAGAACTCTTTCTGGGTGGGCGCGTCGGCGGCCGTGGCTGGCAATTTCCCCAGGGCGGAGTCAACCGCGGCGAGCGGGTGGAAGATGCGCTGTTTCGCGAACTGAAGGAAGAAATCGGTCTGGAGCGCCAGGACGTGCAGGTTTTGGGTTCGACGCAGGGATGGCTGCGATACCGTCTGCCGCGGCAATACGTTCGCGACCGGTGCATCGGGCAAAAGCAACGGTGGTTTCTGCTGCAACTCGTGGCCGAGGAAACGAAGCTGCGATTCGACAGCACCAACCAGCCGGAGTTCGACCGATGGCGGTGGGCGGACTATTGGACGCCCGTGCGCGAGGTCGTGTACTTCAAGCGGCGCGTCTATATCCGCGCCCTGCATGACCTCGGCGGATTGATGTTCCCGCTGGGGCTGCCGCCGTACCCCGCATGGTGGCCGGAGGTCCGCACCACCTCTTCTTAGAATGGCTTCGCCACCGCGAGGATGACGATCCCGAGCAGCAGCAGCGAAGGCACCTCATTGAATGCTCGAAACCACTTGGCGGTGTGGGTGCGACGATCGTGGGCGAAATCGCGCAAGAACTTGTAACAGAGTGCGTGATACCCGATGAGCAGCAGGACCAACGCCAGCTTGGCGTGCAACCATCCCATTTTCAGGTAACCGGGCGCGGCAACGACCAAGGCCACTCCAAGCAGCACGGTCGCGGTTGCGCCCACGGTCATGAGAATGAACAGGCGCCGCTCCATCACGCGGAAGCGCTCGACGCTGATCCAATCGCCGGCATCCGTGTGATAGACGAACAGGCGAGGCAGATAAAACAAGCCCGCGAACCAGGTCACCATCGCAACCACGTGAAAAGCCTTCAGCCAGAGCAAGTGTCTCAACCCTCGGAAATGCTGGGGAGGGGATGATAACGCGCGCGGCTCAAGTTCGTGTAATGTCTCCTCCCCTCGCCAGTACGGCAGGAATCACTATTCATGACGGACTTGTTAGGCAAACTCGTCGTTCGATCTCACGCGCCCAAGCGGCGGGCCGTGCTGCTGGCATCGGCCGTGGTCCTGGGCCTGGCCGTGCTCTACGGCGCGTTCGAACTCGGCCGCCACGACGCGGGCTTTCGCGTCGTGGACTCGGTGCGGGGCGCCTTGTCCGCCAGCGGGCGGATTCGCCAACTGGAGGCGGAGAACCGCCGGCAGCGCGAGCAGCTGGAAGCCGCCGACGTGGCGCGCCGCGTCGATCGGGAAGGGTACAAACAGGTGAACCGCAGTCTCGGCGATATGCAGAGCCAGATTGCCCGGCTCAATCAGGATCTGTCCTTCTACCGCGGCCTCGTGCAACCGGATTCGGTGGTGCACGTGAAGGTTCAGCAAATGCAGATCGTGCCCGAAACCGCCGCGGGCCAGTTTCGGCTGAAGTTCGTTCTGATGCAGACGGGCAAGCCGGCGGCGATGATCGCGGGCAACGTGACGGCCTCGATCGACGGACTCCTGCACGGTAAACCGGTGAGCTTGAGCTATGCGCAAGTGTCTCCCGCTCATCGGGCCGGCCTCACGTACTCGTTCCGCTACTTCCAGGACTACGATGAGCTTGTACAGTTGCCGCCGGGCTTCGAACCGACCCGCATCGGGGTCGAAATTCACTCAGGCCGAGACGCAGCTCACGGTTTTCGACAGGCTTTCGTCTGGAAAACCCAGGGACTCTCGTCGGAAACTGAGGCTTCGGGCGCGGGCGTGCCCCAAACCAAGGGTGGAGCAAATGTTCAAACGGAATAAGGATTTGAAAATCGACACCCTGATCGGCGCCGGGACGCGGATCAACGGCGACGTCGAATTTTCAGGCGGCCTGCACCTGGACGGCTACATCAACGGCAACGTCAGCAGCGGCGAGCAGAGTGCCGGGGCGACCCTGTCCGTCAGCGAGCAAGGCGGCATCGAGGGCTCCGTGAGAGTGCCCAATATCATCCTCAATGGCCTCGTCAAGGGCGATATCGACGCCACCCTGCGGGTGGAATTGGGCGAGAAGGCGCGCGTACTGGGAAATGTCCGGTACTCGGCCATTGAAACGGCCGTGGGAGCCCAAATCAATGGTAAATTGATCCACAGGGCGAACCTAACGCCTCCGGAAGGTGAAGCCGGTCCCACGGGCGACTCCCCACTTTGATTGGCCACGAGCTGCCGAGTACACTAATACCATGAGCGTTTCCACTGAATCTGCATTTGATACGGATCTCGGCTCCCCGCCGCCGGATGTCCTGGTGTTCACCGATGCGGCCGCCGGCAAGGTCGGCGACTTGATCCGCGAAGAAGCCAATCCGAATCTCAAGCTACGGGTGTTCGTCTCAGGCGGCGGATGCTCCGGCTTTCAGTACGGGTTCACCTTCGACGAGAAGATGGAGGAAGGCGACTTCTGCGTCGAAAAGCAAGGTGTTCAATTGCTGGTGGATCCGATGAGCGCGCAGTATCTGATGGGCGCCGAGATCGACTACAAGGAAGACTTACAGGGCGCGCAATTCGTCATTCGCAACCCGAACGCCAAAACCACCTGCGGCTGCGGCTCGTCTTTCTCGGCCTAAAAGTGCCGGCAGTGTGACAGTGTGATGAGCGGCGGTCGTGTCGTGCCCGACGTGCTCGCCGCCGTCGATTTAGGATCCAATAGTTTTCACATGGTCGTAGCGCGTCATTCGCACGGCCAGCTCGTCATCCTCGACCGATTGCGGGAAATGGTCCGCCTGGCCGGAGGCCTCTCCGACAGCGGCCGGCTGGACGATGCGGCCACCGACCGGGCCCTGCGATGTCTCGAGCGATTCGGGCAGCGGCTGCGGGCCATGCAGGCGGACAGCGTGCGCGTGGTGGGCACCAATGCTCTACGGCGCGCACGGCGCAAACGCTGGTTCCTCGAGCGCGCGCGCGCCGCCCTCGGCCATCCCATCGAGATCATCTCCGGACTGGAGGAGGCGCGTCTGATCTATTCGGGTGTCGTCCACACCAGCCCCTTGAGCCCTGACAAGCGATTGGTCATCGATATCGGCGGGGGCTCGACCGAAGTGGTGATCGGCGAGGGATTCAATCCGTTGCTGCTCGAAAGCCTGTCGGTGGGCTGCGTCGGCTTGAGCGCCATTTGTTTCGACGACGGCCGAATCTCCGAGAAGCGCTTCGACCGCGCCCGGACCGCGGTAAGGCTGGAGCTGGAGCCCATTCAGGAGGCCTACAAGAAGCTGGGCTGGCTGCAGGCGTTCGGCAGTTCGGGCACGGTCCGCGTGATTGCCGACGTCGTGCGCCGCCTCAATCCTGACTCGCCGCGCATCAATGCCGACAACCTGCGCAGTCTCGCGGCACGGGTCATCGCGGCCGGTCACGTCGATGATCTCGATCTGCCGGACGTCGACGCTGAGCGCGCTCCCGTGTTTCCGAGCGGACTCGCGATCATGCTGGAGATCGTCGAGAGCCTCGGCATCGACCGCATCCGGGTTGCCGAAGGCGCGATGCGCGAGGGCTTGCTGTACGACCTGATGGGACGCTTCACCGATGAAGACGCGCGTGTACGCAGCGTGCGCGCCATGGAGAAGCGCTACCACGTCGATTCCGAGCAGGCGGACCGCGTCGAAGCGACCGCGGTGGCGCTGCTCGAACAGGTCGAGGTCGAGTGGGGACTGGAGGATCCGCTCGCCGAGTCGGTGCTGCGCTGGGCGGCGAGATTGCATGAAGCCGGGCTCGATATCGCTCATTCGAAATATCATCGGCACAGTGCCTACCTGCTTCAGCATGCCGACATGCCGGGATTCCCGAGGGAGGAGCAATTGCTATTGTCGGCCATGGTCGGCGGCCATCGCCGGCAGCTCATCCTGGAGCCGCTGGAGGATCTGTTGCCGCCGTGGGATCGGCACGCGGAGTTTCTGATCGTGCTGCTGCGCCTGGCGGTGGTGCTGCATCGTGGGCGCAGTCCGCAACCGCTGCCGGAGGTGACGTTGCGCGCAAAGGGGCGGACGTTGAGCCTGGAACTTCCGCCGCGCTGGATGAAGGAGCATCCTCTGACGCTCGAGGACCTCGAGCAGGAGCGGGTCTACCTGAAGGACGCCGGCTTCCGCCTCGGCACGGCGTGAGGACCGGGAGCAGGCTCCTACGACTCCGTGAGGGCCACTCGTTCGTCGTACAAGCTCAACAGCCGCGCCTGGGCGCTGGTATGTCCCGCGGTGCCGGCCCGCCGGTATTTGCCGTCGGACTCGAGGGTCCACGCCTGGCAGTCGTCCGCGAGATAGAGAAGCAAATCTTCGGCCACGCGCGCCTGCAGGTCGGGCGAGGTCACCGGAAACGCGACTTCGATCCGCCGGAATAAATTTCGGTCCATCCAATCCGCACTGCCACAGTAGATATCCCGCTCGCCGGCGTTTTCGAAGTAGTACACGCGAGAGTGTTCGAGAAACCGGCCGACGATCGAACGCACCTTGATCCGCTCCGACACGCCGCGCACACCCGGCCGCAAGCAACACACGCCGCGCACGATCAGATCGATGTCGACACCGGCCCGCGACGCCTTGTACAGCGCCTGTATCACGGTGGGCTCGGTGAGTGCGTTCAGTTTCGCAATGATTCGCGCCGGCCGGCCGGCGCGGGCGTGCTCGGCCTCGCGTTCGATTTTCGAGAGCAGCGCCTGATGCAGCGCGAAGGGAGCGTGGAGGAGCTTGCGCAGGCGCGGGATCCGGGTCAGGCCGGTGAGCTGCAGAAAGATCTCGTGAATGTCCTCGCCGATGGATTCGTCCGCCGTCATGAGGCCGTAATCGGTGTACAGCCGCGCCGTCTTCGGATGGTAGTTTCCGGTTCCCAAATGACAATATCGCCGCAGCCCCTTTTCTTCGCGCCGCACCACCATGAGCAGCTTGGCGTGAGTCTTGAAGCCGAAGACGCCGTACATCACGTGCGCTCCGGCTTCCTGCAGCTTGTTGGCCAGCTCGATGTTGGCTTCCTCGTCGAAGCGCGCACGCAGCTCGATGATCACGGTCACGTCCTTGCCGGCCTGCGCCGCTCCGGCCAGTGCGCCCACGATGGTGGAGTCGCTGCCGGCGCGGTAGAGGGTCTGCTTGATGGCAAGGACTTGCGGGTCGTCCGCGGCCTGCTTGATGAAATCCATGACCGGCCCGAAGCTCTGAAACGGTTGATGCAGAAGCACGTCGCCGGCGCGCAAGGTCGCGAAGATATCGTTGCCCGTCCTCAAGCGTTCCGGAATGCTCGGCGTGAACGCCGCGTACTTGAGCTCGGTGCGGTCGACCAGGTCGTACAGCGCCATCAAGCGGTTGAGATTGACGGGTCCGGACACTTTGTACAGATCGTCGGCGCTCAAGGAAAATTGGCCGAGGAGGTAGCTCAATATTTCATCCGGGCAATCGTGCGCGGTTTCGAGGCGCACGGCATCGCCGTACCGGCGCGAGGCTAGTTCGCCCTCGACCGCCCGCAGCAAATCATCGACTTCCTCCTGCTCGACGAACAAGTCGCTGTTGCGGGTGACGCGGAACTGATAGCAGCCGCGCATGCGCATGCCGTCGAACAGCCTGGACACGAAGGCCTCGACGATGGTTCCCAAGAATACGAAGTGGCGGCTTCCGAGTTCGTCCGGAAGCCGGATGAGACGGGGCAGAGAACGCGGCGCCTGCACCACCGCCAGGCCGCTGTTGCGCCCGAATCCGTCCTCACCCTCGACGACCACCGCGAAATTGAGGCTCTTGTTGAGAATCTTCGGGAACGGTCGCGCGGGATCCAATGCCAACGGACTCAAGACCGGCTCGACTTCACGCTCGAAATAGGCCGCCAGCCACTCTGCTTGAGCTTCGGTCCAGGTATCCGGCGCCACGAACACGACCCCACTTTTCGCGAGCTCCGGCAGCAGAACGTCGTTCAGCAGCTGGTACTGCTCGTCGACGAGGCCGGTGGCGCGGGCGCGGATTGCCTTCAGTGTCTCCAGTACCGAAAGTCCGTCGGCGGCGCCGTGAACGACGCCGGCATCGAGCAGCTCCTTGAGGCCCGCCACCCGAATCTCAAAGAACTCGTCGAGGTTCGCGCACGAGATACACAGAAACTTCACGCGCTCGAGCAGGGGTATGCGTCCGTCCTGGGCCTGTTCCAACACGCGCTGGTTGAACTCGAGGAACGAGAGCTCCCGATTGATGTATAAGTGCGGCGTCTGCAGGTCTGCGTCGTTCATCGCTTAGTTTGTGGGTTCATATGTGACATTTACATGAACCATGAGGTGCAAGGCGAACTCTGGCATTGATAGATTCCACCCAGGATGCGCGCGCCGCGCGCTCCGGTCACGCTTCCCGCGCTCGTTGAGGCGCCGGATCGCGGGCTAGTTGACCGACGTCTTCGCTCGCGAATCGCTGGTGTTCGCAAGCGGCGGCGCGGCGGCCACCGTCGCGGCCGGATTCGCGCTTGCCGGGGCCGACAGGCTGACCAGCAGCGGCGTCGCCACCGCATGGAACTTGACCAACGAATCGGCGCGCAAGGGTGCGGCGCCGGGCAATCGCACGGTCTGCGGATTCATGTGAACGCCGTTCATGAGGTATTCATAGTGCAGGTGGGGGCCGGTGGCGAGCCCCGTCATTCCGACGTAGCCGATCACATCGCCCTGATTCACGTGCGAGCCGGTCCGCAGTTTCGCGGCGAACCGCGACAGGTGACCATACAGGGTGGACACGCTGTTGCTGTGCGCAAGAACGATGGACCTGCCATAGCCGCCGTGGACCCCTTCGAAGCTGACCCTCCCATCGCCGGCGGCGTGCACGGGCGTGCCGGTGGGCGCCGCGTAATCGGTGCCCATGTGGCCCCGGATGAAATTCAAGATGGGGTGCAGACGCGCCGCATTGAAGCCGGAGCTCACCCGCGTGAAATCCACCGGCGCGCGCAGAAATGCTTTGCGCAGCGGCTTGCCGTCGGGGCTGTAGTAGCCGGTGGAACCGTCGTCCGCGGCGAAGCGCACGGCGCGATACACCTTGCCGTCGTTGACGAACTCCGCCGCGAGGACATCACCGTCGTGCAGATATTTTCCGTCCTGATACACCTGTTCGTAGACCGCGGTGAAACGGTCGCCCTGGCGGATGTCCAGCACGAAATCGATATCCCAGGCAAATACGTTCGCGAGCTTCAGGGCCACCACGTCCGAGATATCGGCGGCTTCCGCGGCCTGGAACAGCGAGGAATCGATGGTGGCCGAGGCGGTGCGGATGCGCGTTTGCACCGGGTTGCTGATGAGTTGCGCCGCAAATCCCTCGTCCCCGCGTACCACTTTGAGGGTCTGGGTCTCGCTGACCTTGCGCGACAGCTCCTTGATCCCGCCGTCGTTCAAGTGCGTCACGCGAATCGCATCGCCCGGCTTCAAAAAGTCCAGGCTTTGACGAATCCCCGGCAGATTACGAATGGCCGCGAGATCCGATTTAGCCAATGCCATGCGCCGGAAAATGGCCTCCAGGGTGTCGTTCCTGCTGACGATCACCTCGATGGTCGAAGCGACGCCGGCATGCTGGATGGCCGTGGGTGGGCCGATCTGAGTCGGCGCAACCGTCGGCGCGACCTGTGCCGACCCAGCCGGCGAGGCGCCCGGATGCAGGGCCGGCGCGGGGGCGTCGACGATGGAGGCGGGATTATCACGGGCGGCGTACCACAGGATGAGAGCAGCGCCTGCGGCGGCCGCAACCGGCGCCACCCGGGTCATGATTATGCGGAATCGATGTGTCAGGGGTGCGGTACGGAAAAAATTGCGGCGCACCATGTTCCTCGGACCATACAACGTTGCGGGCAATCAGGCTAGCCGCCACCCATGACCGGGTCAATCGGCATTCCTCCAATAAGCGACGTAGGCCGGCAAGCCACCTTGACGGTCATAATTCCGTTCCTAAGGGTGGCTCCGGCGCGCCTGTGCCCGTACAGTGTAGCCCCGCAAAAATAGAGGAATGGGCCTTGCCGAACAATCTGGAAACACAGCTCACCGAACTCAAGCGCGGTGCGGTCGACCTCATCCAGGAGGCCGACCTGCGAAAGCGCATCGAGCGCGGCCGGCCGCTCAAGGTCAAAGCGGGGTTCGACCCCACCGCGCCGGATCTGCATCTGGGGCATACCGTGCTCATCAACAAGCTGCGGCAATTCCAGCAGTTCGGCCACGATGTAATTTTCCTCATCGGCGATTTTACCGGCATGATCGGCGATCCTACCGGCAAGAACGCCACCAGACCTCGCTTAAGCGCGGATGAGATCGCGCGCAACGCGCGCACCTATCAGGAACAGATCTTCAAGATTCTCGACCCGCAACTCACCCGCATCGAGTTCAACTCGACTTGGATGGGGAAAATGACGGCTGCCGGCCTGATCGAGCTGGCCGCGAAACATACTGTCGCCCGCATGCTGGAGCGGGACGACTTCGAAAAGCGCTACAAGGGCGGCCAGCCCATCGCCATCCACGAGTTCTTGTATCCGCTGGTGCAGGGCTATGACTCAGTCGCACTCAAGGCGGACGTGGAGCTTGGCGGCACAGATCAAAAATTTAACTTATTGGTGGGCCGCCAGCTGCAGGAGGTCTACGGGCAGGAACCGCAGATCGTGCTCACCACGCCGCTGCTCGAGGGACTGGACGGTGTGCAAAAAATGTCGAAGTCGCTGGGCAACTACATCGGCATTCACGATGCGCCCGAGAGCATGTTCGGCAAGCTGATGTCCATCTCCGACGTGCTCATGTGGCGTTATTTCGAGCTGTTGAGCTTCCGGCCGCTGACGGAGATTGATGCATTGCGATCGTCGGTTGCGGAAGGCAGGAATCCACGTGACGTGAAATTCGAGCTGGCGCAGGAAATCGTCGCACGTTTCCATTCCGTGGCCGCGGCGCAGCGGGCGCAGCACGACTTCACCGCGCGCTTCCAGCAAGGCGCCGTCCCCGAGGGTCTGGTGGAGCGGGTCATGGAAATCGACGCGCCGAGCGCGCGCTTGACGGTAATTCTGAAAGAGCTGGGCTTCGCCTCCAGCGGCTCTGAGGCGACCCGAAAAATCGAAGAAGGCGCGGTGCGCGTCGATGCGGAAAAGATCGGCAGCCATCGTCATGAACTGCTTGCGGGAAACACCTACATCGTGTCCGTCGGCAAGCGCTCCTTCGCGAAACTCCGCTTAAAAAAAAGAATTACTACAACGGGTTGACAGTCCCGAGTCCCCGGCTATACTGCGCGCCCTTCCAAGTGAAAGGCGTTTTTCGAGACTTCCCGGACGTTGACGGGTCCCGAAACTCGGCTATACTTGAAAGTCTTTCCCCGGACCTTTGTCGTCGCGGGTTACTCTTTAAAAATTCGAACAGGTAACTTGTGTGGGGACTCGCGTCATTTGCCTTTGGTGCAATTTGATGATGAGTTACCAAACGACCAGTTGTTCATTCGTGCCTTAAAAACACGTTTGGATGAATGTGAGTTTGGGATCTCGATTGCTTCAGTGACTAAGTGTTATTAACTGAAGAGTTTGATCCTGGCTCAGATTGAACGCTGGCGGCGTGCCTAACACATGCAAGTCGAGCGGTAACAGGTGTAGCAATACATGCTGAC
>JAXDQI010000140.1:0-4838 GCA_034667965.1 Gammaproteobacteria bacterium | reverse complement strand
AAGGCAAGAAAGTCGGCGCCATCGCCGGCTCCGCGCATGAGGCCTATCTCAAGGCGCTGTTCACGGACGCCGAGCTGCACTCCTATCCGAACGACGACGCGCTGCGCCAGGCGCTGCGGCGCGGCGAAGTCGACTTCATTTTCGGCGACGCCATCTCGCTGGCGTTCTGGATCAACGGCACCGATTCGGGCGAGTGCTGCGCCTTCAGCGGCGGCCCGTTCGTCGAGAGCCGGTATTTTGGTGAAGGCATTGGGATCGCCGTGCGTAAAGGCAACGACCTGCTGCGCCAGTCGCTGAACTGGGCGCTGTTCCGGCTCTGGGAAAAAGGCCGCTACACCGATCTGTGGCTGCGTTACTTTTCCGTCAGCCCGTTCTAGGAGTGAGATTCGTAGGGTGGGAACCGCGTGCCCCGGACGCAGTGCAGCGCGTAGCTCTTCGCCATAAGCGCGTTTACGCGCGTCTTCGACGCGCTATGGCGGTGCACTGCAGAGCCGGGGCCGTAACGAACGCCGGTGCTTGGTACGGTCCCGGTTCTGCGAAGCGGCATGAAGAATGCCGCATCGCGCCCGGGACACGCGGGCTAGCTGCGTTCGAAGAAGGCCTACAAATCTTCGCCCGGTTTGCATTTCGGTGCTGAAACGCTAGTTTCCGCGCCCGGAGAATTCTTGATGTCCCCAATCGATCCAGCAGCCAACCCGAGCGACCTGCGCGCGCTTGCCGAACAATCCAACGCCTGGCCGTTCGAGCAGGCAAAGGCGATCGTCGCGCGCTTGAAGAAAAAGCCGAAGGACGAAGTGCTGTTCGAGACCGGCTATGGACCCTCCGGCTTGCCGCATATCGGCACCTTCGGCGAAGTCGCGCGCACCACCATGGTGCGCCACGCGTTCCACGTGCTGACGGAGGACAAGATCAAGACGCGGCTGCTGGCGTTCTCGGACGATATGGACGGGCTGCGCAAGGTGCCCGACAACGTTCCCAACAAGGAGATGCTCACCGCCTATCTCGGCAAGCCGCTGACGCGCATTCCCGATCCATTCTCGAACGAGTTTCCGTCTTTCGGCGCCGCCAACAATGCGCGGCTGCGCGCCTTCCTCGACCGCTTCAACTTCGACTACGAGTTCGCCAGTTCGACGGACTATTACACTTCCGGCCGTTTCGACGACGCGATGCGGCGCATGCTCGAGGTCTACGATCGGGTGATGGACATCATCCTGCCGACGCTCGGGCCCGACCGTCGCGCGACCTATTCGCCGTTCCTGCCCATCAGTCCGGCCACCGGCAAGGTGCTCTATGTGCCGATGATTGAGCGCAACGTGTCGAAGGGGACCGTGGTCTATGTCGATCCTGACACCGGCGAGAAGACCGAGACCGCGGTCACCGGCGGCCTGGTGAAGTGCCAATGGAAGGCGGACTGGGCGATGCGCTGGTTTGCGCTAGGCGTCGATTACGAGATGGCGGGCAAGGACCTGATCGACTCGGTCAAGCTGTCGGGCAAAATCTGCACGGCGCTCGGCGGCGCGCCGCCCGAGGGCTTCAATTACGAGCTGTTCCTCGACGAGCAGGGGCAGAAGATTTCCAAGTCGAAGGGCAACGGCCTCACCATCGACGAGTGGCTGCGTTATGCGTCGCCGGAATCGCTGTCGCTGTTCATGTATCGCGAGCCGAAGGCGGCGAAGCGGCTGCACTTCGACGTCATCCCGCGCAATGTCGACGACTATCAACAATTCTTGGACGGCTTTCCGCGCCAGGACGCCAAGCAGCAACTGGCCAACCCGGTCTGGCATATTCACGCCGGCGATCCGCCGCCGGCCGACATGCCGGTCACGTTCCAGTTGCTGCTGACGCTGGTGTCGTCGTCGAATGCGGAGAATGCCGCGACGCTGTGGGGCTTTATCGGGCGCTATCGCCCCGGCGTGACGCCGCAGACCCATCCGAAGCTGGATGCGATGGTCGGCTATGCCATCAATTATTATCGCGATTTCGTTGCGCCGGCGAAGAAGTTCCGCGAACCGGCGCCGGTCGAGCGCGCCGCGTTACAGGATTTGCGCGACGCGCTGTCGCAACTGCCGGCGGGATCGACTGCCGAAGATATCCAGAACGTGGTCTACGAGATGGGGCGTCGCGAGCCGTTCCTCGATCATAAGAAACTCGCCAAGGATGGCCGTCCCGGCGTCTCGCTCGAGTGGTTCAACATGCTCTATCAGGTGTTGCTCGGTCAGGAGAAAGGCCCGCGTTTCGGCTCGTTCGTCGCGGTGTATGGCCTGCCCAATGCGGTAGCGATGATCGACGGCGCGCTGGCGCGGTCGGCATAGGAGCCGTGCATGGGATGCCCTGCATTCCGTTCCAAAGTAGGTTAGACTGGCGGTAAGCAGAAACAGTCAAAGCCCGCCGCCGAGCAGCGACGCGGGCGCCAGCAAAAGGGAGCATGCCATGCAGTTCAGGGTTTCGCCGAAGTCGCTCGAGAATTACAGCGCCGAGGAATGGCAGGCGCGGGTCGACCTCGCGGCGGCGCACCGGCTGGCCTTCAATCAGGGTTTTAGCGAGGGCATCTTCAATCACCTGACCTACGTGGTGCCGGGCTCAAGCGATCGCTACTACCAGATCCCGTTCGGGATGCACTGGTCCGAGGTGACTGCCTCCTCGTTCATGGAGGTCGGCATCGACGACGGCAAGGTCAAGCGCGGCGAAGGCGAGGTGGAGCGCTCCTGCTTCTGCATCCACGCGCCGATCCACAAGGCGCTGCCGCAGGCCAAGGCGGTGTTTCATACCCACATGCCCTATGCGAGTGCGCTGACACGCCTGGAGGACCCGCGCATCAAGGAGATCGGCCAGACCGAGGTCGGGATGTCGGGCGAGATTGCGTATGACGACGAATATACCGGGCCGGCTTTGGACCCGGCTGAAGGCGCACGCCTTGCAAGGGTGATCGGCGACAAGACGGTGCTGTTCATGGCCAACCACGGCATCAGCACGGTCGGCAAGACCGTCGCCGACGCCTATGACCGGCTATATTACATTGAGCGCGCAGCGCAGGTTCAGATCTATGCGATGTGGACGCAGCAGCCGCTGAAGCAGCTTCCTGACGCGGTGGTCGAGAAGACCAAGCGCGATATCGGCGGGACTAATCTCTACGAGGGCCCAACGCCGGCACAGCGGCACTTCGATGCACTCAAGCGCATGCTCGACCGCAAGGAGCCCGACTACGCCTCGTAGGTCGAGGCAGAGCTGTAGGGCGGATTAGCCGGCCCAGAGCATCGCGGCTCAAACAAGCGAGGTGGAAGGCGTAATCCGCCGCCGGCGCAAGCGGAGCGGCGGATTACGCTTGCACCTTGATCCGGTTGAGCTGTCGCGACCGGGGCCGCTAATCCGCCCTACAAACTTTTCGGCGCTCCATCTCCCCTCAAAAGGGGAGATCAACTAAAAGCCCAACTCGCGCGGCGGCGCGGGAACGCGAGCGCTTGGCTGTTTGAAATTTGAATTTGATAATTTGCAATTCACGTGTCCCGGGCGCGATGCGGCATTCTTCATGCCGCTTCGCAGAACCGGGACCGTACCAAACACCGGCGTGCGCGACGGCCCCCGGCTCTGCAGCGCACCGCTTCGCAAGTGCTACGCGCTGCGCTGCGTCCGGGGCACGGACCGGCGTTTGCCGGGACGACGAAACCTACTGGCTCGCCCACACGATCCTTGCAATCCATTCCACGTCGGATGCCGCCAGCGTGCGGTCGACATGGTTGGGGTTCAGCGAACTCAACTCCAGCGTCTTGGCGGTGCGGCGCTTCAGCTCCTTGACCATCACCTCGCCGTCCGTGGTTTTCACCACGACGCGGTCGCCCTTGCGGATCTGGGCGCCCGGCGACACCACGATGACGTCGCCATCGCGATACGCCGGCTTCATCGAGTCGCCGGCAATCTCCAGCGCATAGGCGTGCTCGTCGTTGACTGAGGGCAGCCCGACTTCATCCCAGCCCTTGCCGGCAGGAAATCCGCCATCGGTGAAATAGCCGCCTGCGCCGGCTTGCGCGAAGCCGAGCAGCGGCACCGACTGCACAACGCGCGGAGTGTCCTCGGTCAATGAGACGAAGGTGTCGAACGGGACGTTGGTGGCGGTAAGCGCCTTGGCGACCGATTCGGTCGACGGCCAGCGCGGGCGGCCTTCAGGGGTGATGCGCTTGGATTTGTTGAACGTGGTGGGGTCGAGGCCTGCCGCCTTCGCAAGGCCGGACGGCGAAAGTCCGGAGCGCTCGGCGAGCCGATCCATCGCGCCCCAAATCTGGTCGTGGGTGAGCATTTCAGTCGGGTTTTTGGCCATGGTCCGAACCTTGTCAGAATTTAGGAATTATTGCCTTAATTCGCCGGGTACTGCAATCCTCCCTGTGGATAAAATGCCCGCCTTGAAGCGGGCTAATCCGGCGGCTACGGTTTGCGGCGAAGTCCGGAAAACCCGGTAAATCCCAAAACACCTTGGCGGCCAGCAGGAAACCGGGCGGTGCGCACGATTTACAAGATCTGTCCCGCCTCGGCCTGGCGCGAGGCCGAGCGGCGCGGTGCATTCCGCGGCAGCGCCGACGATTTGCGCGACGGATTCATCCATTTTTCCACCGCCTCGCAGGTCGCGGAAACCGCGAAAAAGCACTTCTTCGGCCAGACCGGGCTGTTTCTGATCGCGGTCGATGCCGATGCGCTGGGTGACGAGCTGCGCTGGGAGCCGTCGCGCAACGACGAGTTGTTCCCGCATCTCTATGGCGAGCTTGATCTCGGCGCGGTCACCGCCATCCTCGACCTGCGCGCGCGCTCCGACGGATTTCACGACGTTCCGGAGCTAAAGCCGTGATCCG
>JAXDQI010000139.1:0-2731 GCA_034667965.1 Gammaproteobacteria bacterium | reverse complement strand
CCGGTCGCGCGGCCGCATGTCCCGGTCTCGCGGCGCACCATCATTGTCGGAGCGCTTTCGATGCCGGTGCTTGGCGATATCGGCGACCGGCTGATAAACCCTGCTGTCGCCCGCGGATGTGATGGCGACCACGCCCGCCACCTGCTTGATCTCGAGCTCTTTACCGGGCCAGCGCAACCCTTCGCTAAGCGCACCCACCGCGGGCACAGACGGTGCGCCGGCTCCCGGGCCGTCGCCTCCACCGGCGCCTCCACGGCCGCCCTGTCCACCGCCGCGACCGCCGCGGCCGCCGCCCTGGCCTCGCCGTCCTCCGGAAGATCCGGAATCCCCGGCCGCGGTACCAGGACCGCCCATCTGGCTCTGAACGATGCGCATCGGGTCATCGCTGTCCGCCTCGTCGAGCTTCCAGTGTCCGGTGAAATCCACGCCGGGCGGCGGTGCCAGCGCCAGCTTCTCGCTTGCGCACGCGGATAGAAACATCAGTGCCACCAGCAACGAAACTCGCATGAACGACCTCTGTGAGAAAAGCCCGTTAGGCCACGCTGCGCTCGAGCCGAAGCGTGTACCCGGTGGTATGGTGGAAGCTTATATTGAACGCTGCTGCCGGGGGCAACATCGACCGACCGCGACGCCGCTTTGTCCATGGGCCCATGGGCCGCGGAATCAGCCCAAGTTGCCGTTTTCTCTCGAAATCCAAACGCGGCCCTCGAACGGCTGGAAACACACGCGCACGGAATCGGCTCTGCGCGTCATTTGCGTGCCGCAGCTGATTTTTCCGTCCGTCAGATCCGCGCGCAGCAGGTCGACGAGGGTGGCGCTGGGTTCGTGGACGTCCGTAGGCGGCGACGCATGGGCGAGGATGCGCGCTTGAATGCTGTCGTGACGTGTCGAGTTGCCGATGACCGCGCGTTTGAAGCGGTCCAGCACCACCAGTACCGAACTTAAGGTGTTGTCGGTGACATCGCTGGGTAGCCCGGTGCTCTCGACGAAACGTAAATGTAGGAGTCCGCCGACACCCCGCGCTTCATCGTGCAGGCACAGCGCGAGCGCACCGTGCAAATCAGCGATCATCAAGACGGGCTCGGGCGAGACTTCATAGGTGTCCGGCGCGACTACCACTTCCGTGAGATCTTTTTCCAGCAATTTCGGGCCCTTATTTGCTTCCCGCATGCTGCGCCGGCAGGGAATTTCCGGCTGCCGAGCGAATCACGGTTTCGGCGGAATGCACGGCGATATCGTGCATGGTTATCAGGTCATGCCCGCAGGTTATTAGCCCCGCCAGTCACCCAGCCCTATGATGCCGGTATGTATCGATATGACTTGGTGGACAAAACCCTGGTCAATGAGCGAGTCGCCCAATTTCGGGATCAAACGCGGCGCTTCCTCAACGGCGAATTGAATGACGATGAATTCCGGCACTTGCGGCTGCGCAATGGCCTGTACATTCAGCGGCATGCGCCGATGCTGCGCGTCGCCATCCCCTACGGCCTGTTGTCCTCTGTACAGCTGCGCACGCTGGGCGGCATTGCCAGGCGCTACGACCGCGGCTACGGACATTTCACCACGCGCCAGAACATCCAATACAACTGGCCGAAACTCGAGGAGGTGCCCGACATATTGGCCGACCTCGCGGCCGTCGAGATGCACGCCATTCAAACCAGCGGCAACTGCATCCGCAACACCACCTCGGATCATCTTGCGGGAGTTACCCCGAATGAGCTCGAGGATCCACGGCCCTGGTGCGAAATCATCCGGCAGTGGTCGACGTTTCATCCCGAGTTCACGTACCTTCCCCGCAAGTTCAAGATTGCGGTAACGGGCGCGCCGCAGGATCGCGCCGCTTCGCTGGTCCATGATGTGGGGGTGCACATCGTGCGCGGTCCCGCGGGAGACCTTGGATTCGAAATCCTCGCGGGCGGCGGCCTTGGCAGGACGCCCATTATCGGCCAGGTGGTGCGTGAGTTTTTGCCGCGCGAGCATCTGCTGTCCTATCTGGAAGCGGTATTGCGCGTCTACAACCTCGAGGGACGGCGCGACAACCTGACGAAGGCGCGCATCAAGATCCTGGTCAAATCCTTAGGGGTCGAAGAATTCAGGCGGCGGGTGGAGGCCGAGTGGGAATCGATTCGCGGCGGCGGCTTGACCGTGGACGAGGCAGAGATTGCCCGTATGCGCGGCTTCTTCAATCCGCCGGCGTACCGGAAACTCGCGAACACCGATCCTGCGGCCGGCAAGGAAACGTCGTTTCGCGCCTGGTACCGCTACAACACGGCTGAGCACAAGGTGCCCGGCTACCGGGTGGTGTACGTCTCGTTGAAGAAACCGGACGTTGCACCCGGTGATGCGACCGACGCGCAGATGGAGCTGATCGCGGACCTCTCCGACCGCTACAGTTTCGGCGAGGTACGGGTGACGCATACGCAGAATCTGCTGCTCGCCGACGTGGAGCAGGAGAAAACCTTCGAGTTGTGGCAGACGCTGGCTGACGCGGGGCTCGCGACTCCCAACATCGGCACTCTCACCGATATGATTTGTTGTCCCGGACTCGACTTCTGCAGCCTGGCAAACGCCGGCTCGATCGACGTCGCCAAGCTCATCAACGATCGCTTCGACGATTACGATTACTTGTACGATCTGGGCGAAGTGGACGTGAAAATGTCGGGGTGCATGAACGCCTGCGGTCACCACCACGTTGGAAACATCGGCATTCTCGGCGTGGATAAGGGCGGCG
>JAXDQI010000138.1:0-11047 GCA_034667965.1 Gammaproteobacteria bacterium | reverse complement strand
AGACCGATTATATCGATCTTTACCAGGTGCATGGATGGGACAGCAACACGCCGCTCGAGGAGACTTTGCGGACGCTAGATGATGTTGTGCGCCAGGGGAAGGTCCGCTATATCGGGCTCTCCAACTTCATGTCATGGCAGGGGGCCACCGCGGTTATGCTGCAGGAGCGCCTTGGGTTAGAAAAGTACGTCACGGCGCAGATGTACTACAGCCTCGTCGGTCGGGGTCTCGAATACGAGTTTCAGTCGTTCGCCGAGTACCACAACATCGGTATCCTGGTTTGGAGCCCGCTTGCCGGCGGTTTCCTTTCGGGCAAATACAGCCGCACCAACCCTGCTCCTGCCGGCACGCGATTCGCGGAGGCTGGTTCCTTCGTGCCCTTCGACAAGGAGATGGGCTATCGCGTCGTGGAAGTGTTGAAAGAAGTGGCCGCCCGGCATGGCGCAAGCCCGGCGCGTGTGGCGCTATCGTGGGTGCTGGGACGACCGGCCGTCAGTAGTGTGATCGTCGCTGCCCGTACGCTTACGCAACTGGAAGATAACATCGGTGCCGTAGACCTTCGGCTCTCGGACGAAGACGTCCGGCTTCTGGACGCCGCATCGGATCCCGGTGTTCCGTATCCGAAGTGGATGGTCCTTCAGCTCGACACCGCGGAAGACCCGCGTTCGAAAGCTCTGTATCCCGACCGCTACGTTGATGGCGGTTCCTGGAAGGATCTCCGCCGGACCCGGTGGTCCGGCTGAGAGCGCTAGAGCACCAACCAGATATCGATTCCACCATGCCGCCGACACGCATGGTCGCGGTCCCTGGTTGTCGTAAAAAACCCATCATGGCATCGAGCGGATGCATTCGGGTGGTCATGACGATATCGATCGGGGTCTCCACGCGGACGGTCTCGATCCTCGCCTCGATGCTCGACTCGTTCCGGTGCCCGATTTTCTTCCCGATGCTCATCGGGGCGCTGCTCTCGATGCTCGTCTCGATGCTCGTCTCGATGTTCATCTCGGTCCTGCGCTTGAATATTGAGCGGCGCCAAGCCGGTCATCGCGACTGCGCAGAACGCAAGTATCATGGGCCTCATGGAATACTGCATGACGCGAACCTCTATTTAGGAATGTACGATTTGGGCAATCGATATTGCGCCTTTCGACTCATGGCCTCGCACTCACGGTATAGCGATGCGCCGTCAGATATGTCTTACGGGATTGTCACGGCGAGGTAAGGACTAGTTTCGCCGGGGCCAAGCGGGTGGGCCAGCGAGACCTCACCGCCCGCTGGTCGTTGGACTAGTAAATCCATGAATCAAGCGATGTTGCCGTCCTACTGCCCCGTCTTGAACCTCTGCCAGAGCCGGGTGATGGCTCGTGCCTGTTCAGGCGACGGTTCCACCTGGGTGACCAATCGTTGTTGCTGATCCAGTCTCGGATAGACGGCGGGATCTGCGGATATCGCTGGGTCCAGCAGAGACGTGGCGGCACGGTTCGCGTTGGCGAACGCAATGGTATTGGAGATGTTCGAAATGACATGTGGATCCAGGATGTAATTGAGGAATCGATAGGCGTTTGCCAGGTGCGGCGCGTCCTTGGGAATGGTCATGAGGTCGAACCAGAGCAAGGTTCCTTCTTCCGGAATCAAATAGTCAATGACGATGCCGTTGTGTGTTTCTTTGGCCCGCTTGCTCGCCTGCACCACGTTGCCGTTGTACGCGAGTGCCATACAAAGGTCGCCATTGGCAAGCGCTTGGATTTGGCTCGAGGTATCGATGTTGCGGATGAAGGGGCGGATCTTGGCCAAGAGCTGCTCGACGTCGGCGAGGTCTCGTGAGGTCGGCTCGTTGGGGTTTCGTCCAAGGTAGATCAATATCAACCGCACGACGCCGACGGGATCGTCCATGAGGTTGAGCCCACACTTGGCCGCTTTAACTGCCAGCTCGGGGTCAAAAAGTAGACGCCAGCTGTTCAGCGGATTGTCGGGCAATAGCTTTGAGACCATTGCCTTGTTGATCCCAATGCCGAAGGTTCCCCACGTATAAACGATGCCATGGGCGTTTTCGGGGTCATTGAGGGCGACCCGAGACATGAGGGCTGGGTCGAGATTGGCGAGGTTGGGAAGCTGGGTTTTGTCGAGCACCAGATAGGCTCCGCTGCGAATTTGTCTCTGGATAAAGGCGGCCGTCGGCACGACCACGTCAAATCCACTGCTCCCCATCAGCATTCGAGATTCCAGCGTTTCGGGGCTATCGAAATTGGAGACGCGGACCTTCACGCCGGTCTGTTTCTCGAAAGACGTGAGCGTGTCCGGTGCTATGTCGTCGGCCCAGATGAAGAGGTTTACCGTCTTCTCATCATCGGTCATCTCAGAGCGCTGAGCCGATTGCGGTATCGAACCCTGCTTGCCGCAGCCAGCCACGAGGACGAGGGCAATCAGCCCGACGAGCAGTTCGGTTCGACGCATGATCGGTCCTTGATGCGTTCTTATGGAAGCGGAACCGGAGTACTGTATATCGGTGATCTCGCGATTGCACGCCATGAACGACCCGGCCATCGGAGAATCGGCGACGGATTTCGCAGATGGTGATTGAAATAGAGCTTACCGCGCATAGAATTCTCGAAACATGACTGCTACTGTCGCCATCGATCCCCGCCTCACCGCCGCGCTTCACGAAGCAAAGCGGGTAACCATTTTGACAGGTGCGGGGGTTTCTGCGGAAAGCGGCATTCCGACATTTCGAGACAAGCAGGCCGGCTTGTGGGAGAAGTTTGACGCGGTGGAACTCGCAACGCCGTACGCTTTTCAACGAGACCCGTCCTTGGTGTGGGGTTGGTACGAGTGGCGTCGCGCCGCGGTGGCCGCCGCTCAACCAAACCCGGCGCATCGGGCCATCGCGGTCATGGCCAAGCGCGTTCCGCATTTCACGCTCATCACGCAAAAACGTGGATGACCTGCACGAGCGAGCCGGCAGCGTGGATGTGCTGCACCTGCATGGCGAGTTGTCTCGTCCCTATTGCGAAGCGTGCCGGCGATCATATGTCCATCCGGCGGGGATCACGGACCCGTCACCGGCCGGCGCGCGAATTGAGCCGCCGCACTGCGGCGAGTGTGGCGCCCCGATTCGGCCAGGGGTGGTGTGGTTCGGGGAGGGGTTGCCGGAGCGGGAATGGCGCGCGGCCTGTGGGGCGGCGAGGCAATGCGAATTGTTCTTTTGCGTTGGGACGTCATCCGTGGTGCAGCCGGCG
This sequence comes from Gammaproteobacteria bacterium, assembly GCA_034667965.1. Taxonomy (GTDB): domain Bacteria; phylum Pseudomonadota; class Gammaproteobacteria; order Steroidobacterales; family Steroidobacteraceae; genus Bog-1198. The sequence goes on along the minus strand of JAXDQI010000138.1, from coordinate 7,811 downwards.
GCGTCGCTGACGGATTTGGCGATCCGCGTAGGAGCGATGACCGTGCAGATAAGCCCGAATGCTACCGGTTACGATAACGCCGTGACCGTGGCGATTCACGGCCTGGCGGGTATCGTGCTGCCAAAGATCGTTGAGGAGACTTGGAAAGCGAATTAGGAGGGACGCCGCTCTGCGGCTCGGCGCTGTCGCGCCAAGATAAAGATGGCCTCCGGGGTGGGGGGCAGGATTGCCACAGGATGTGGCATTGCAGGCGAGGGCGAGTAGTCAGAGATCGCGGAGGCGAGTCCAAGTCGCATGTTTGACTCGCTGTGCCTGGCGAGTGCACGATGCACGAACAGCCCGGCAATGGGAACAGCGTGGTGGGGGGACCCTAGGCGATGTCCGAGATTGCCACCCTGCGCGTTCAAGAAGGATCTTGTATGACATGTATGGCACGGCCGCGTCCAGATGGCCATTCTCGCGCTGCAACGCTTCTTGTCGCGATGCTCGCCCTGGTTGCGTGCAGCCGTCACGACGGCCAATTGAAAGTGGAGTCCGCCAGCGACGCAACACCATCATCCTCACCCGGGCAGGACAACGCCAAGGTTCTCAATGTCTATAATTGGCTTGACTACATCGCACCGGATACGGTAGCCCGCTTCGAGAAGGAAACCGGGATCAAGGTTAACTATGACACGTACGACAATAATGAGGTTCTCGAAACAAAGCTGCTGACCGGTCATACGAACTATGATGTCGTGCTCCCAACGGGGGCGTTTTTCGAGCGAATGAGACTGGCCGGTGTCTACCGTAAGCTCGATAAGGCGGCCCTACCGAACCTAGCGAATGCAGATACGGATATCATGCGTCGCCTGGCCGTTTATGATCCAGGCAATCTGTACGCCATTCCGTACATGTTCAGTAGCACCGGCCTCGGGTACAACATCGATCAAGTACGGGCCCGTCTGGGGAACGTCCCGCTCGATAGTTGGGCACTCCTGTTTGATCCCAGTAATGCAGTCAAACTCAAAGATTGTGGTATTTCCATCGTCGATTCCGCGATGGATGTTTTCCTATCTGCAATGATTTATCTCGGCCGCGATCCGAATCGACTGGACCCCCTGGACGTCGCCGCGGCTTCCAAGTTGCTGATGGCGATTAGACCATTCGTGCGCAACATTGATCCGACGCCGATCGCCGACGTCGCGGATGGTAACACCTGTCTGTTATTGGGATGGTCAGGAGATGTTGAAACGGCGCAGAGCCGCGCGACTGAAGCAAAGACCGGTGCCCACATTGCCTATTTTGTACCGCGGGAGGGAGGGCTCATGACGCTAGACATGATGGCCATTCCTGCGGATGCACCTCATCCTCACAATGCGGAAATCTGGATGAACTATTTGATGCGCCCGGATGTGATGGCGGCAATCACAAACGCGATCCACTATCCCAATGGGTACACCGCGTCATCGCCGCTTGTCGACGCTTCGATCAAAAGCGATGCTGCCGTTTACCCTGATGAGTCGACGCGCGCGCGTTTGATTGTTCCGAAAGTTCGACCGCTAGAATACACTCGATTGCTCACGCGAGAGTGGACCCGGTTTCGTACGGGGAATTAACGGAATAGGGTGGCACGCGCGGTTATTGTCCCGTCTTGAACCTCTGCCAGAGGTCGGCATCTTCGCGGCCATTGCTATTCCGGCGTACCACAACTACCTGCACCACGCTGGCCGGTAAACCGACGGACAGTTAAACTGGCGCCCGATCGCGTTGAAGCGCAGCGATAACCGCGTCGCTGGCGGCACGGGTCGCCATCGTTGCGTGGCTGCGACGTCCACCAGCATGTGTTTGAAGCCGACGTCGGGAAACTCGGGCGGGAAGAGTCCGTTCGACCTAGACTGTGAACGCGTAGCCTGGGAGATGTGAGATGTCAGAAGGCCTGCTCAGTGAACTATTAGGGGGCGAGGGTGAGGAGCCCAAGTCCGGGGGAGCTTCAGAAGCTGCCATTGGCGCCGAGGCGTTCGCCGCGGCGGTCGCCGCCATCGCTTCTCGGCAGGATCCCGAAGTCGCGCGGAAGACCGGGGTGTTTCTCGATCACCAGTCACATCTGCTCGAGATTCAGGCCAAGCACCTCGAAGACGCACACGAATTGCGCCTTGCGGAGCTGCGCGCGCAGAAGCGCGAGGGTACGATCCGCCGCTTCGGGATGCGGATCCGAGTGGCTTTTCAAATCCTCGCGGTGGTCGTGGCTGCCTTTATCGGCGCCGGCATCCTTGTGATGGTACACGACGCTTTCACGTCGCGAGCCGTGGTCGTCGAGCCGTTCCAGGCGCCTCCCGGACTTGTGGCGCAGGGCATGACGGGCGCGGTAGCCGCGAGTGCCCTGCTCGACGAGTTGAACCGTCTGCAACGGGCGACTCGCACCAGTGCGGTGAAACGCGAGTTCTCCACGGCTTGGGGGAACGAGGTCAAACTTGCCGTACCCGAGACCGGAATTTCGATCGGCGAGATCTCGCGGGTGCTCAAGTCGCGATTCGGCCATGACGTTCACATTGACGGAGATCTCATCGAGACCGCGGCCGGTACGCTTGCGCTTACCATTCGCGGCGACGGCGTCGTGCCTAGGACCTTCAACGGAGCGAGCGGCGAGTTCTCGAAGCTCACCATCGCCGCTGCCGAGTACGTGTATTCACAGGCAGAGCCTGTGCCCTGGGCCTATTATCTTCAGAACTATCAGCGGAACGAGGAGGCGATCGAGTTTTGCCGGGCGACAGTCGCGAGCGCCGACAAGGCATACCGTCCGTATTTGCTCAACGTCTGGGCTAACGGGGTGCTGGCCACCGGCGGGTCCGCCGCTGAGTCCCTTGTTCTGTACCGCGCGGCTCTGAAGCTGAAGCCGGATTATTGGGCCGCCCACACCAACATCGTGAACGCCTTTTGGGTTATGGGCGACGAAGAGGACGCTTGGCGTGCCGGCGAGGACCTGTACAAAGCAGCCGGCGGTCGGCCCGGTCGCGCGCCGGAACTGATGTATGCAAATCTCGACAACCTCACCTGGAACCTGTTGCCGAACTTGAATGCGAATACTGCGGACATCGACGCAACCGCGGGTGCGGGGTCCACATCGAGTTCGACCGCGCTCAGTATTGCCGATGTGCAGGCGCGCCTACACAATCCGCAAGCCGCGGAGCTGGCGCTGCAAACCACGACACCCGTGGCCAACGATCCCACCATCGAGGCGATGACGCATTTCGTTCGCGGCGAATTGGCGCTCGACGCCGGCAACAGCGAGCGCGCCGTGACCGAGATGGAGGCGTTCGGTCAGGCTTACAGGGATCCGACCATTTCCAGCAACTTCGCCGGCTTCAACTGCTGGATCGCGCCCGCCGAAGAAGCGGCGGGGCATCCCGACAGAGCCGACGCCGTGCTGAAGGCGGCGGGCACGTATGTCGATTGCTATCGGTTCCGCGGCGATATTCTCGATCATCGCGGCGACTGGCCGGACGCACAGAAGGCCTACGCCGCAGCCGTCGAACTCGCCCCCGATCTGCCAGCGGGCTACTACACCTGGGGCGTCGCGCTCAGCCGCCACGGCGATCTCGCGGGGGCCGTGGCAAAGTTCAAGCAAGCGAACCAGCGCGGACCCCACTGGGCCGATCCGCTCAAGGCGTGGGGCGACGTCTTGACCAAGCAGGCCCACTGGAGAGAGGCACTCATCGAATATGACGAGGCGTTGAAATACGCACCCGACTGGGCGGCGCTCCAAGAAGTTCGACAAATAGCAGCAACGCCGAGGACCTAAGCGGCCCCACGCTGAACCGGCGTGCTCGGACAAGGATGTTCGGGCCAGTCCGCAGCGGAGCAGGATAGCGGAGCGGCAGCGCCGCAAGGAGGCGTGTCCAAGAACGGCTATACAGTGTTCGGGCCGATCGAGTGCTGGATGGACGGTTTGGCCGGACTTCCGTGACAATGGCTCACCATGGCGCGTAAATCCCGACTTGAGCAACCAAAGGCGCCTCGGGGTCGCGGGAAGCTCTCGGACCCGTTCTACTATCTCAACAACTTTCAAACGGTCCTGGCATCGATCGATCGGCGTTACGCGGATCTATTGTCCTCCGAAGAACGGCAATTCATTGCCCAGTTCAGTGCCTTACCGCGAGCGTCCGGCGCACTACTGGTCCGTATGGTGATGCGTCAGGGGTCATTGTTTCGTCTCAGCCGATTGAAGTATCCAGAAATCGGCGATACCGCGGCGGCGGTAATGCCTCTTTTACAGGCTGGCTGGGTCGACGCTAGTCCAGACCTTGAAGTAAACCAGTTGCAGAAACTCCTCACAAAGGCGGAGTTGTTCCGTTATTTTTCCGTGTTGCGGCCGTATCGCACCTTCAACAAGCCCGGCCTCGTCGCTGTCCTGCGTGCCCAGTATCCCGCGTCAAAGCCGTTTCTTGCGTGGTGTCAGGAATCGGGTGATCGTGTCTACCACTTGGCGGTAGCCTCTCTGTGCGAGCGGTTTCGGTTGATGTTTTTCGGTAATTTTCACCAGGACTGGACCGAATTCGTGCTAACCGGTCTTGGCATTTTCGCTTACGAGACAACCCCCGTTTCGCTCCAGTCGCTGGCCTTTCGTACGCGCGCGCACGTCGATTCGTTTGAACAAATTTACCGCTGTCGCCAGTGGTTGGAAGCCGATTTGGCATTGGATGAGGTCGTTGCCGGTGTTCCACCACGGATAGCCAATTGTGACTGGCTGGAGGAGCGTCGGCAGAAGCTGCTGTTTCAGATTGCCAGAGCCTATGAGCGGTCAGACGAGCGCAGCGCCGCATTGACGGTTTTGTCGGCCTGCACGCACCGCGGCGCACGCCTGCGCACGATCCGGCTCCATGAGCGTGCTCATGAATGGGGTAGGGCGAGGGAACTCTGTCTAGACGCACAGCGGAACCCGGAGAATGATAGCGAGCGCCAACAGGTCAATCGGCTCTTGCCCCGCCTGAATCGCAAGCTCGGTGTCTCCGGTATTAGTCCGCCGGAAAAAATCGGTATACCCACCTTCGACATGGCGATCGACATGCCGAGCAATGACTACGCAGTGGAATACCTCGTGCGGGATCGTCTTGCGCAACAGTCTCGAGAGAACACCCATATTCACTACGTAGAAAATGCACTCGTCATGTCGCTGTTCGGTCTGCTGTGCTGGAAAGCGATCTTCGCTCCGATTCCCGGTGCGTTTTTTCACGATTTTCAATTTGAACCCGCGGATCTCTCGAGTGGGCAGTTTTATGAACGTCGGCAGAGTGAATTTATCGAGTGCTTCTCGCAGCTGGAATCCGATCGATACAAGTCGACCATTCGACAATGCTTTGCCGCGAAGGCCGGTATCCAATCGCCGTTTGTCTCGTGGGGAACGTTGAGCAAGCAGCTTCTCGACTGGGCGCTGTGGTGTTTCCCCGCAGCGCATCTGCGACTTTGGTTTGAATGGATCGTGCGGGACATTCAAGCGAACCGAGCGGGATTTCCTGATTTGGTGCAATTTTGGCCGCTGGATCAGCGTTATCGAATGATCGAAGTGAAAGCCCCGGGCGATCGATTGCAGGATAACCAGCGTCGTCTGCTGGAATTCTGTGTCTCACATCAGATGCCGGTCTCAGTGTGCTACGTGCGTTGGGCTCCTCTTTGACCGAGCCGGCAGCTCTCCGTGGGTGGCAGGATCGGCTGTTTGTAGCTGGATCGGCGAGTCGCCGAGACTTCGTCCCGCACCGCGATCCGGCGAGCGATGACGAATGGCCTATACAGTGTCTTCTGGTCGGGTCTGGTACTGGATGGACGCGCCAGGCGCATGTCGTGACAATCCGCGCCATGGCGCGCGAATTGCGAATCGATAAATTGAGCGATGAGTTCGGGATGTATTCGTTGACCATTACGTGTGCCTGTGGTCGTCAGCGGACCGTGGAGCCGCATACACTTGGACGGCTTTGCGGTTGGGATGCGCGTCTGGAAGACGTCGCCAAGCGGATGCGGTGTTCGAAGTGCGGCAAGAAGCAGTGCAGTTTGAGAGCGATTCCGCCGGCAAAGCCGCGGGGGTATTCTGCGTTGCCTAGATAAGGTTTTCCCGTTCGGTCTGATATATGCTCCAGAACCCCCATGCGAGCACTAGGATGAAAAGTAAACCACGAGCACGGGCTCAAGCGCCACAAACGACTACACGCGATGATAGGTTTGCCTCGGTTGTGAGCACCTTCGCCAACGACCTGAAGGTCATCCCACCCGGTTCCGGCAAAGGATTCGGATCCGGAGCGCTTAAGGTTAACGGGAAAATATTTGCAATGATGTCATCGAAAGGGCAGTTCGTCGTCAAACTTTCAGAGGAGCGTGTCAACGCGCTCGTTGCCGACGGCAGTGGCACCCGTTTCGACTCCGGCCGCGGTCGGCCAATGAAAGAATGGCTGGTGGTCACCGCTGGCCATCAATTATGGGTACCGCTCGCGAGAGAGGCGCGGAAACAATTGGGAAAATAGTCGCCAATGGCCACTCGCCTTGTATTAATACGCAGTCGGGATGTCCGGCTGGTCTTTCAAGCACTTGGGGACTGGGTGGGGCCCGGGCCATAGGAGAACAGCGATGCTTAGTTACGTTTACTTCGGCACCCGTGCATCGGCTTAAATAGGAATTCTTCCAGTAACGACACTGCCGCGAGTCTGCATATGACGACGATTTCTCCGAGCCGAAAGCTTGATCAATGTCTTCACCGTCGAGCCCGCGAATCAGCAGGAACTCATCGAGCTACTGGCCCGCGCGACCGAGACTTCCGTACGCCATGCACCTGGTTTCATTTCAGCCAGCCTGCATCGGGGTCTCGATGGAACAAAGGTCACGATGTACGCTCAATGGCGCAGTGTCGAGGACTACCAGGCGATGCGCGAGAATCCGGCACCGTTGCCCTATTTGCAGCGGGCACTTGAAATCGCGAAGTTTGACCCTGGAATGTATGAAGTCGTCGAATCGTACTCTGGAACCGCGCCAGAATTCTGAGCCCTCGGCGCGGACCGGATTCTTGGGCGTCGGGATCGGGATATATTGCCCCCCCGACTAGCTGCCGAACGGCCAAATCGACAGCGGACACGTCGTCCGACACCACGCCCGCACTGGACAGGCCCAGTTCCCTGTATTACGGTATTACAATGATTTGGAGTACGCGCATGGCTATGAGCGTTAGATTAGATCCTGCCCTCGAAATCCGCGTGGAGCAAGAGTCGCGGCGATTAGGAATCACGAAATCCGAATTCGTGAAGGACGCGCTCGCACGTGTGCTGGGACTCACCAATCCGGCGGACTTGCTAGGCAAAGTGCGCAGCGGCAAGCCCATGGGGAATCGGGAAGCGTCTGGAAATGTCTCCGCTCGAGTAAAGGCAAAGTTTCGTGCGAAGACAGCCTCGACCCGACGCTGCCGGACGCGAATGACCGCTTCGAATCCACCAGGTTTGGTTCACGTGCCGAAAGGTAACGGCCGTGCTTTGCCCGATGTCGCAGAAAGTACTATTTCGTAGGCCACCCCGGCGAGCGGAAGAAATACCCATCGCTCTGCTTGAAACCATAGAACTGTCGTTCCGTCGGCACGTATTCGGAAAGCTTTCCAGACGCTTTTGCAGGAACGAAAACCTGAAATCGCCAATTCAACACATCAGCCACGAATAGCTTCCGATCGGAGCCGATCGCGAGAAAGTGTCCCCACGCCATTTGGCCCGGCTGATGGCCCGGTGAGCCAATGGAGCCCAGAATCCTGCCGGCCTGATCGAGTTCGACAATCCGATCGAAGCCGCCATCGACCATCCAAACAT
>JAXDQI010000137.1:0-31311 GCA_034667965.1 Gammaproteobacteria bacterium | reverse complement strand
GATCGCTTGGCGGATCCCATCATGTCATGGGATCGCGATGCCATTTCCGGCGCCTATCTCGACCATGTCTACGATTCGCGGGAAGGATCCCGCGGCGCGACGGGCACTTCCGGCGGTGGCTGCGGCTGCAATTGACGCAGCACCTCGCTTTTATGAAGCCGCCATTTCGCAACCTGGTTCGACCGGTCGCCACCGCGACGCTGCTGATCGTAGGCGTCGCCGGCGCGGCCGTGTTGCCTGACGATCGCGCGGATGTGTTCTACAGCGACTACAAGGGCGGCGGGATGGACATCAAGGGCGAGTCCGTCCTGGTCCGCAAGAAATTCTCCGAGCAGTTTGCAGTGGAGGCGAATTATTTCGTCGACAAGGTGAGCGGCGCGTCGGTGGACGTGCTGAGCCAGGCGAGCGTCATCAAGGACGAGCGGAAACAGAAGTCCATTTCGCTCGACTACATTCACGATAAGACTACGTACAACTTGTCGTACACGAACAGCACGGAACGCGATTACATATCCAACACCACGCACTTCTCGCTGAGTCAGGATATGTTCGGCGACCTGACCACCGTCACGCTCGGGTTTACCGACAGCCGCAATAAGGTCGGCGAAAACAATGGAACCGCGAACAAGCCCGACGTTGCGTGGCTCGGGCACGCCGAGAGCCGCAGCTTCCAGGCGGGTGTTTCCCAGGTGCTCACCAAGGATTTGATCGCGGGTCTGACCCTCGAGGTCATCACGGACCAAGGGCTGTTGAGCAATCCCTACCGCAGCATCCGGTTCGTGGCGCCCGGAGAGCCCCTGGGCTACGGGTTGGGATCGCAAATCTACCCCAACACCCACACCAGCACGGCTGTCGAAGGACGGGTCAAATATTACCTGCCGTATCGGGCGGCGGCTTCGGCGTCCTACCGGTATTTCGACGACACGTGGGGGATCAGGGCACACACCGCCGAACTGGGGTATACCCAGCCCATTTCCAATCTATGGCTTCTCGAGGGGCGACTGCGCTACTACACGCAAAACCACGCGACCTTCTACAGCGATCTGTTTCCCTTTGCGGGTTCGCAGAACTTCGAGGCACGCGACCAGAATCTGGCCTCAACCACCAACTATACGATCGGATTGAAGGCGACCTATGCCTTCCTGCCCGATGGCTGGAAGATATTCAAGCGCGGCACGGTGACGGGGGATGTGAGCCGGATTCGCTTCAAATACAGTGATTTTCGCGACATCCGGGATTACGGCATTGCCAATGGTTACAGCCCCGGCACCGAGCCTTTGTACAAGTTCGACGCCACGATCTACCAGATCTACATATCGATGTTTTTCTGATGGGGCGGCCTACCGTCGGGCGGCGATCCGCGGGGCGCAGCCATGGCCGATCTGGCGATGCCGCGCCACCAGACCAGTATCATGGGTGAGAGCGCGGCGATGATCGCGATGGTGTCCGCGACCCAATCCCAGAAATCTCGGTCGCGATGCACCATGGGAAGGCCCTGAACAAATTCGATGAAGGCACCGAATCCCGATAGCAGCACCCCAATGACGATGAGGTTGCGCTTCGGGAATGCCGCCGCGGCCAGTCCCGTCAATCCATAAAACGCGATGAAATGCTCGGCCTTATCCCACGGCACCAATTGCACGGCCTGCTTGGGCGGGATCACGGCACTGTAAAACGTGAACGTCAGGGCCGCGAAAAATACGACCTTCGCCAACCGATCGAGCAAGGAAATTCTGAGCACGGCACGTCCAAATTGATGAGCATAGCATTGCCGCTTCGGTACTCGAACGTGACACTGCCCCTGCTTTTCTGCATAGTGGTCATGGCTCTTGAGGAGAGGAGACGGTCCATGATGAATCGCCCGGTGTCGCGCCGCGTGTTGGTCAAGACACTGTCGCTCGGAATCGCTGCCGCAGGCCTAGGAAGTGGGCAAGCCCACGGTGCCGAGCCGCAAAAACTCGACGTCAAGGATCCTGCCGCCGTTGCCTTGGGTTACGTGGAAAACGCCGCGCAGGTGGATGTGAAGAAATATCCAGCGTTCGTGAAAGGGTCCAATTGCGAAAACTGCTTGCAGCTGCAGGGGAAAGCCGGCAACGACTATCGCCCATGCACGCTTTTTCCCGGTAAATTAGTGGCCGTCAGCGGCTGGTGCTCGGGCTGGGCCGCCGAAATGTAGGCTTAGGAGCCTAAGGATGGCTGTTTCGCACGCGCACGCCGATGGCGGGAAAGTCGGTGAAGAAGCCATCGATCCCCCGCGCCAGATAGCGCTCGATCTCGCCGTCGAGATTGCCATGCGCAGCCGGCGCGTCACCATTCTTGAGGTCGGCGGGTAAAAATTCGTTTTCCGCACGAAACGTCCATACATGGACGGTCAAGTCCAGCGAATGCGCATCGGCGACGCCTTTGGCGGTTGCGAGCGGCTTGGCGATCCCGATCCCATCCGCATACTCGGCGATGCGGCGCAGGTCTCCCAACTCGTGTTCGAGCAACTGCACCAGCGGCAGATGCGTCATGTTGCGCAGCTGCCTCAAATTATTGGGATCGAAGGACTGGATGAAAACCGGCGAGCCTTCGCGGCCGTAGTCGAATCGTTCCAGGGCATCGAGCACCGCCTGTTCCTGGGGCAGGCCGATGGCGGCGCAATGCGCCGGATGCTTGGTTTCCGGATAGACGCCGATCCGCGGCTCCCGATTGCGCCGCCTATTGGTTTCCGTCGCCAATTGCAGGATTTCATCGAAAGTTGGAACGGAAAAGCGCCCGTCGAAGGCGCGATTTCGCGGACGCAGCGCGGGCAACCGCTCGCGCGCACGCAGACTTTTGATCTCGGCCAACGTGAAGTCTTCGGTGAACCAACCCGTCAGCGTCACGCCGTCGATGATTTGAGTGCGACGGCGGGCAGCGAACTCAGGACGGTTCGCCACGTCGGTGGTTCCTCCGATCTCGTTCTCGTGGCGTGCAATCAATACGCCGTCGCGGGTCATCACCAGGTCAGGTTCGATGTAGTCCGCTCCTTGTTCGATGGCGAGCCGGTAGCTCTCAAGAGTGTGCTCGGGGCGCTCTCCGCTTGCACCGCGGTGCGCAATAACAACGACGTCGGACACAGGATCCCTCAGTGAAACAGGTGGCCAATTTTAGCTCAAACCACGTCAGCCGAGGCTCCCGTCTTGGGGAGCCCCGACATAGTGGATCGAGCCTTTGGGGGTTAGCGAGGCGGGGCCAGAGGCGCGGCGCTCGGCTCATGGGCCGACATCAGCATATTGGTGCCGGGCACCCAGGGCGCGCGTTGTTGCACATCCCCGTTGGGCCGGTCAGCACGCACGGAGGTCGGCTGCGCCGCGAACGCGGCTCCAATGGCAAATGCCGCGGCAGCCGTCATAATCATTTTTCGACGGTACATGGTAGGTAACCTTGCCTTTTACTAAAGGCGGGGCGGATTGATGCCGGTGATGTCGGTCAAACGCGGCGGATTGATGCCCGTAATATCGGTCAAACGGGGCGGATTGATACCGGTGATGTCGGTCAGCCGGGGCGGATTGATGCCGGTGATGTCGGTCAAACGCGGCGGATTGATTCCTGTGATGTCGGTCAAACGCGGCGGATTGATTCCTGTGATGTCCGTCAACGACAAGCGCGGCGGATTGATGCCCGTAATGTCGGTCAATGTCACCCGCGACGGGTTCATCGCGAAAGCGGACGTAGTGACGGCACAGGACGCGGCAAAAACAATTAGACTAAACTTCATGGTATGGGCTCCGTTATATTTTGAAAAAGGCAAGCAGACCCCCGAGAAATGGTGATCCTTAATGGTAGAAGCGACGCCAGGACGGAAATTCCCTCATCCCGGCGTAAAAAACTCGGGCGTGCCGCCCGGCGAGGGCGATCGACACCGGCCATGGTGTATTTGGTTCAAATGACGAGAATCCTCCAATGCGAGCGCCGGCGAACTTCACGCAACTGCTGACCGAGTGGCGATCGGGTCATCCGCAGGCGCTGGAGCGCCTGACGCCGCTGGTCTATGACGAATTGCGGCGCCTCGCCCGTAACTACATGCGAGGGGAGCGCGGCAGCCACACCCTGCAAGCCACCGCCGTGGTACACGAAGCGTTCCTGCGTCTCATTCAAGCCAATGTCGCCCTGCAGGATAGGACGCATTTCTTCGCCCTTGCTTCCAGGCTGATGCGCCGCGTCTTGGTCGATCACGCCAAATCGCGCTCCCGCATCAAGCGCAACGCGGGCGAACAGGCGTTGCTACCGGCCATGAGTTTCGATGTCGTCGCGCTCGACGACGCCCTCGAGAGCCTGGTACAACTCGAACCTCGCCTTGCGCAGGCCATTGAACTGCACTATTTCGGTGGTCTCACCTACGAACAGATTGCCGAGGCGGTCGGCGCCTCGACCGCCACGGTGCATCGCGACATCCGGCTGGCGCGCGCCTGGCTGCTCAACGAGATGGGTTCAAGCGGAACCGTATGATCCCGCGCGCACGCTGGCAGAGGATTCAGTCGCTGTTCGAGGAAGTCGTCGACATCGCACCCGAAGAGCGTGTAGCGCGGCTGGCAAGCTCCTGTCAAGGCGACAGCGAGCTGCGTGATTCTGTGGAAGCGCTGCTGGCGTCCGACCAGAGGACCGAGGATCCCCTGATCAATGCCATCGGCGAAGCGGCCGAGTCCCTTCTCGAAGAACACCACGACCGTTTGCTCGGCACCCGCATAGGCCCGTATCGCATCGTGTCCATCCTCGGACAGGGCGGAATGAGCACCGTGTATCGTGGCGAGCGCGACGACTCGCAATACCAACAGACCGTTGCCATCAAGGTGCTGCATCACGCCACTCTGCATCCAAGATTGCGCAGCCGTCTTCACAGCGAACGCCATATTCTTGCAACGCTCGATCACCCGTCGATCGCGCGGCTGATCGACAGCGGCGACCTGGACGACGGCACGCCGTATCTGGTCATGGAACATGTCGACGGCGAGTCCATCGATGTTTATTGCGACAGCCGCACGCTTTTCGTCCGTGAACGCCTCGAATTGTTCTTGCAGGTCTGCACCGCGGTTCAATACGCGCATCGCAATCTCGTCGTCCATCGCGATATCAAGGCCGCGAACATTTTCGTCACGGGCGACGGCACGGCGAAGTTGCTGGACTTCGGCATTGCGAAATTGCTGGCGCCGGAAAGCCTGTCGCATACGCTGCCGGTGACGCGGCTGCAGGAGCGCATATTGACCCCGGAAAACGCCGCCCCGGAGCAAGTGCTCGGACGGCCGATCACCACCGCGACCGACATCTATTCCCTCGGCGTCCTTCTCTATCAACTCTTGACCGGTCGTTCCCCATATCGGTTGTTGAGTTATAGCCAGCTGCAGCTGGAACGCGCCATCTGCATGGATGATCCGGTAAGGCCGAGCCAGATGGTGGTGTCCAAGCTCAGCGGGGAAAATGATGCCGACCGCAGCCGCATTTCGGATCGGCGCGGCTTATCGCCGCAACGCCTGCGGATGAGACTCAGCGGCGACCTGGACTCCATCATCGGTATGGCCATGCGCAAGGAGCCGGACCGCCGCTACCCGTCCGTCGAAGCGTTCGCCGCCGATTTACAACGGCACTTGACCGGCCGCCCGGTGCTGGCGCGCCAGGGCGACTGGCGCTACCACACGGCGAAATTTCTCCGCAGGCACACCCTTCCCGCAATCGGCGTCGCAGCCGTCATGGTGGGACTCTCCGTGGTCGCGGGCGTCACGCTGTGGCAAAACCACCGGATCGAACTGGCCCGTCAGGCCACCGCGCAGGAGCGCGACCGCGCCCAACAAGTATCTGCGTTTCTAGTGGACGTCTTTTCCCAGGCCGACCCCTTCACCGCTCAAGGTCAGCAGCCTACGGCCAGAGACCTGCTGGACCGCGGCGCGCAAAAGATATTGAGCAACTCGAACCTGCAGCCCGAGGTCAGAGCTCAGCTGCTCGAGAGCATCGGACTTGCCTACCGGCGGCAAGGATTGAGCGAACGCGCCGTCCCGCTGTTGGAGCAGGCGGTTGCCATCCGCCGCGACCAACGTCCGCTCGACGAGCACCGGGTGGCCGCTGCACTCGCCAATCTGGCGCAAGCATTGACCGACGGGGGCCACCTGGTGTCCGCCGAGGCGTATTTGCAGCAAGGATTGCAGATGTCGCGCAGCGGGGATGATGTACCCACAGTCGAAAGCGCCGATATTCTGCAACAATTCGGACAGTTCGAACTCGGTGCCAAAAGCGATCCGCAGGCGGCGAGCAAGCTGTTCCGCGAGTCTCTGGAGATCTACCGGGCCAACGTGGGGAATCAGAGTCCGTCGGTCGCATCCATTTTGAATAACCTCGCGGATGCAGAAGTGTGGACCGGCGATTACGCTCTTGCCGAACGCGATGAACGGGAAGCCATTAGGATTTTCCAAGCGACCGTGAACCGGAATCATCCGGACCATGCCACCGCATTGGAGAATTTGGGCATCATTCTCACGGAACGCGGCAAGTACCGGGAAGCGGAGCAGATGTTGAGCGAGGCGTTGGACATCGAGACCAACGTGTTCGGCGCGAATAACCAGCGCGTCGCCAACATTCAATCGCATCTCGGAATACTCTACGACCGGCAAGGCGATTTGCCGCGCGCCGTTCAGGCCACGCGACAGGCCGTCAAGCTTGCGACCGACAAATTGGGTACCAGCCACTATTTGACCGGCTATTATCTCGACTCCCTCGCCAACCTCTACATGCGCGCGAATGACCTGGCCGCCGCCGAAAACTATGCCCGTCAGTCTCTCGACGTCTACGCGCAATCATTGCCCTCGCGTCATTTGTACGTCGCATCGACTCGGCAGCTGCTCGGCGATATTCTGGTGCAACGGGGCAAGTTGGCGGCGGCCGAGGTCGAACTACGCTCGGCTGTGGATATCAACACCGCACTCGCCGGCGCGGAAAGCTGGCGCACCGCGCGATCGCAGGCCAGTCTGGGCTGGGATTTGATCCTGCGCGACGATGCCGCGGAAGGCGAGCCCATGCTGGTCGCGGCCCGCAACAGGCTCGTTGCCACCGTCGGCGCCAAGCACGCCGCAACACAGTGGGCAAGTTCACATCTCGCCGACTACTTACGCACCCATCACCGCGATGCCGAAGCGGCTCTGGTCTCCGCGACCCCTCATTAGGAGCCTACCGAGGGTTAAGCTTGCGCAACTAATTGATCGGACAGCGGTCTGTGCCAATACAATACCGCTCAATGCGATTCACGAGGAGTCTACATGTCCTACGGTAAACAATTCACAGCGGCGGTTCTGCTCCTTGCGGCCTTAGGCGTTGGGCCGGCCTTTGTAACTCTTGCAAACGCCGGCGCACGCGAAGAAGGTCGTCTGTTGACGGCGACCGAGGTGCTGGAAGAAGTCGAAGGCATGCCGGATCAGCGGCTTCCGGACACGCTGTTGTCACGTGCTTACGGCATTGCCGTTATTCCCGATGTCACCAAGGTTGCTTTCATTTTCGGGGGCCGCCACGGCAATGGCGTGCTCGTGGTGCGCGACAAGTTGACTTCGCCATGGAGCAATCCGGTATTCATTTCGTTGACCGGCGGCAGCTGGGGATTCCAGGCGGGCGCTCAGTCCTCCGACATCATCCTGGTTTTTACGACCAAAAGTGGTGTTGAGGGAATCGCCGGCGGGAAGCTGACCCTCGGCGCGGATGCCTCGGTGGCGACCGGTCCGGTCGGGCGACAGGGATCGGCGGCCACCGACATGAACTTCAACGCGGAAATCTATTCGTACGCCCGGACCCGGGGATTGTTCGGCGGCATCGCGCTGGACGGCAGTGTGATCTCCATCGACAAATCGGCTAACGCGGCCCTGTACGGCAAGAGCAGCGTCACGGCTACCGAGATATTTTCCGGACAGGCGCCCACCGCACCCGCCACCGCGCAGCGCTTTCTAGAGCGTTTGGCGCAGGCCACGCGCACCGCAGTGAGATCCTCGCCCGCCCCGCAGGCCGATACGCCGGCAGCACCGACAGTTCAGGCTCCGGCCGGCACGCCGCCGAACGCCGACGCCCCGCGCACCTATCCGCTGGAGGAAAAAAGATAGTCCAGGCCCCTTGCCGTCGGTGATGTAATAACCACTCTTGACGTCATCTTGGCGGCTGTTTCTTTCGCCGCGGGTCTTCAGAACGCGCTGGCCGGCGGCGGCTCATTTTTAATCTTTCCCACGCTGCTGTTGACCGGTCTCGACCCGAGGACGGCCAATATCACCTGCACCATCGCGCTGTTTCCAGCTCAGGCCGCCGCAGGTGTCGCGGGCCGGCGCCAGGCCACCGGCACCGCGTCGCTGAGATTTGGCGCGTTGTTCGGCATCAGCCTGCTCGGCGGCGGGGTCGGAGCGGTTCTGTTGCTGCACACCCCGGCCTCCCTCTTCACGGCTCTCGTTCCCTGGCTGGTGTTGTTCGCCACCATGGTATTCGCGTGGGGCACCTTCGCCCGCCGCACGCGCGACATGCCGAGACACTTGGGTCCGGCCACAGCCTGCGCCATGCAGTTTGCCATCTCAGTGTATGGCGGCTACTTCGGCGGCGGCATCGGCATATTGATGCTGGCGGTGCTGACCCTGGCCGGATTGACGATTCGATACGCCGGCGCCACCAAGAACGTCCTCGCCGCCGTCATCAACTCATCGGCCGTCGTCATTTTCTTGTGCGCCGGCGGCGTCGCTTGGAAGCAGGTGGCGCTGGTCGGCACGGCGGCACTCGCGGGCGGTCAAGCGGGCGCGTACGTACTGCAACGGGCGAATGAGCGCGTGCTGCAAATCGGCATCGTGCTGATGGGCGCCGCATTGACAATCGGACTCTTCATACGCTATCACCGGCCTTGAAGCGCCGTTGGCGAGTGATCTTGCAGGAGTCCGCGAATTTGAAGTTCATCGTCTTTCGGATCCTGGGATTGATCTGCCTGATGAGCGGGACTGCGGCGGCCTTTGCGCATGCCCCGCTGGTGATGCTGACCGACTTCGGCACCCAGGATGGCGCCGTATCGGCGATGAAGGGCGTCGCCTACAGCGTGTCGCAGGACTTGTTGATTTCGGATTTGAGCCACGAAAATCCGAGCATCTTCGTCGGCGCCTATCGACTCTACCAGGCAGAACAGTTCTGGCCTCCCGGCACGGTCTTTGTCGCCGTCGTGGACCCGGGCGTCGGAACATCGCGTCTATCGGTGGTGCTAAAAACCCGGACCGGGCATTACTTCGTCGGCCCCAACAATGGTCTCCTGTCGTTGGTTGCCGAGCGCGACGGCATCGAAGGGTTGCGCCAAATCGACGAGCGCATCAACCGCCGCAAGGGTTCGGATGATTCGCATACCTTTCACGGCCGTGATGTATTTGCATACACGGGTGCCCGCCTGGCCGCCGGAGTCATCTCGTTTGAACAAGTCGGCCCGCCGCTGGCGGACAAGTCGTTGATCTCGATTCCATACCGCAAGCCGGAACACTCCGGCGACACCGTCAAAGGCATCATCCCGGTACTGGACGTGCAGTTTGGAAACGTCTGGACCAATATTCCCAAGGCCCTTTTCGATGAACTGAAGGTGGGTGTGGGCGATCCCGTTCGCGTCCGCATCTTTCACAACGATCAACTCATCGATGAGGCGGTGGCACCCTATGAGCGTACTTTCGGCGACGTCGCGCTCGGTAGACCATTGGTTTACGTCAATAGTCTGCTCAATCTCGCGGTGGCGCTCAATCAAGCCAGCTACGCCGCGTCCCATAAAATCGATTCGGGTCCGGACTGGTTCATCGAGTTGAGCCGCGGACCGACCAGCCGCTGACCGCGGCATCGCCGCATTTTCACTCCGGAAATCAGACAGATACACCGTCAATGTCGGATCCCGACCAAGGTGGCGGGACGCGCAACTTGCTTTAGTCTCCGGATCTGCGAAAGTTACCGAGAATGAAAGTACTCACCCAGCCCGTGATCAAGCAATCCCGTCACGACGAAGAATCCCGCAGCGCAAAAGAATGGCTCGACGCCCTGGTGAGCGGCGCGTGCGATTTGCGGGTCTTTTTGTCGGGTACCGGCGATCTGCTGCGTAGAGCTCCCGATGCCGGCTGGGATCTGCTGGCGCTTGTGGATCAGTACTACCGCCGCGGCAAAATTTCGGCCGAATTATTCGGCACCGTCAAAGCCCACTTGCAGGGTCTTCTTGTCGGCAAGGGAACCGCCGCGGACGTGCGCGCGCCGTTGCCGACTATGCAGGACGAACCGCGGCCGAAACACCCGGTCTCCGCGACGGTCGCCATGCCGGTGCCTGATGCTGCGTCGGACCCGGTCTCCGTGCCCGTCCCCGTCGCCACTTCGATGCCGGTCTCGATGCCGGTCTCGATGCCCGTTTCTATCCCGGTCTCTACGCCCGTCTCGATGCCGGTTTCCATGCCGGTCTCGGTACCGGCCCGGAGGCGGGTGCCGGTCTCGGTACCGGTCTCGATGCCGCATGTCGCCCGGTCGGTGCCTGTTTCGGTGCCGGTCGACGCGGCGCACGAGACACCCATGCCGCGGGATACGACCCGCTCATCTCCACCGCGTTCGCTCGCCGTGGGTGATGTGTTGCGGGGTCGCTATCGGGTACAGGGAGTTTTGGGCCGGGGCGGAATGGGAACCGTTTTCGCCGCTGCCGATCAATATCGCATTGATCGATCCGGGGGAGATCAGCGGATCGCGATCAAGGTGCTGCATACCGAGATCATAAAACGGCCACGACTATTCGCAGAATTGCGGCGCGAGTTTCAGCATCTGCAGTCGCTGTCGCATCCGAACATAGTCCGGGTGCATGAATTCGACCGCGACGGGGACCTGGCCTATTTCACCATGGAGTACCTCAGCGGAGCGTTGCTGGCTCGGGTGCTGTCCAACGCCGATTCCGACGCACTATATCGCCCCTATGCGCTGGCCATCGTCCGAGACGTGGGGGCGGCGATTGCCCACGCCCATGCGCGCGGCGTCGTGCATGGCGATCTGAATCCCGCGAATATTTTCATCACGGACAACGGCGAGGTTCGTGTGTTGGATTTCGGGGCTTCGCATCAGCTACATCACGGCCCCTGGATATCCGAGTTCGACGACCAACGTCCGATCGCGGTCGCGACTCCGACTTACGCCAGCTGCCAGGTGCTCGAAGGTGAGGTCGCGGACGCACGCGACGATGTATACGCCTTGGCATGCGTTGCCTACGCGCTGTTGTCGGGGAAGCACCCGTTCAACGATGACACGGCGCTCGTCGCGCGCACGTCGCGTACCATTCCCAAACGCCCCAACGGGCTTACGGGACGGCAATGGAATGCGCTGCGCGAAGGCCTGCTGTTCGATCGCGAGAGGCGACCATCGGATATCCAGTCGTGGCTCGATCGACTGGACCTCCGTGCGGCGGCGCCGCGCCTGCCGGCCCTGCAGTATCTACTGGAAGCGCGTCCGCGACCCCGAAGCGTCACGACGTGGATCACCGTCGCGGCCCTGCTCGCTCTCCTCGTCGCCGGCACTTTGTTGTTTGCCGCCCACGACTACTCCTTGGTGCGCACACGTAAGGCAGTGAACGCCTGGATCGCTTCCTCATTTCCACACGGCCCACCGATCCGATCGCAGCACACAATCCCCTCGAGCGATGACAATCATGCGTTCGAGGGTCAGCCTGAACCCGCAATCGAGCCGACTACCAGGAGGCCGGCCGCCCCCGCTGGAGCTGCGCCGGAACATTCCTCGGTGCGCCCCGATTCAACCGCCGCGCCACCACCTCCGGCCCAGCCAGGTCTCGCGTCTTCCTCGAAATCGCGGGCACCGGTCACCCCGCCCTCCGCCGCGCACCCGCCCGCCGCGGCCGCTTCGCCACCGGCTCCTGCTGCCGCTCCCGCGGGCGCAGCGGCGGGCCAGAATGGGTATGCCTCGCGGGCGCGCATTGAACTTGCGGTAGACAACGTCGAGGTGCCCGCCGGGGAAGCCGTGGCGCGAATCGTGGTTCACCGCAGCCGTACCTTGCGCGACGACGTCAGCTTCAAGTGGTGGACCGAATCGGGTACGGCGAAGCCCGGACAGGATTTCGTTCCGGCAAAAACCCAGGTCGAGCACATCGAGACCGGTAAGAACTCGGTCAACCTCGTCGTGCCCATCGTCATGGATCCCGCACGACGGGGCCCCAGAAGCTTCTACGTGGTGATCGACGAAGCCAGCGACAATGCAGCGCTCGGGCCACGGACTTTGACGATGGTGACCATCCCCGGAACCGAGTAAGGCGCGCTCAGCGCATATACCACTGAGCGTAATCCGGCCCTTCCTGCACTTGATATCCATCCGGCAGATCCAGCATCGATCCCCTGGGTACGTCCTGATGGATGGAGGTCAGCAAGACTTCGGAAACAACGCTGTCGTACTTGTATTCGCGAATGAGCAACGGAACGCCCCCGAGCCGGGCGATGTCGGCCCACCATTCCGATAGTCCAAAATCCACTGCGAAAGCAAAATTGGAGCCTTGGCGGAATTGACTGAGTGTTTTCAGGCCGTTCAAGATGTCGGCGCCGCCCTGTACCGAAGCCAGCGGCGCAACGCACAGCTCCAAACGCTTGGCCCCGTTTTCACGTTCTTCCCAGATTCTGCATGCACGGCCATCTGCCGATTCGAAGCGGGCGGTCACGCGGTAATCGCGCGGCACCGTCTGTAGCAGCCTATCGCTCACCGTTTTCATATCAGCCGCCTTCCGCTCCGCTTCGGCGCGTTGCTCGACCGGTGCAGCCGCAGCCGCGGTTTCCAGCTGTTTGACCGCATCGGTGTAATGGGCGGAGACCTGACTCAACGTGGCATGCTTCAGCACGTGCACGGCACGCGACGAATTGTCGATGGCATACATGATGCCGTCCTTGAACAGGTAAACCATCTTGGCGTTGGGGCCGCCGACCCGAACTTTTCCGTCCTCCGAGAAATATTGGGTGACGACGGGCGCAAGCGCGGGTGCGCCGGGTGACACGAGCGCCATGTTGGTCTGATCGAGGGCTCGAACTTCGACGTCGTAATGAACGCCGGCGTCGGCGAGGAGGGGAAATACCAGCAGTACGTAGAGTAGTTTCAAGATGCGCAAGTCCTGGTACCGCCGTCAACTTCCGCGCTGCTCGAGAAGCGGCGGCAAGCGCGCATGGGTCCAGTCCGATGCCAATTCATACGCATAGGCCAATTGCAGACATCCTAATTCGCTGCGATTGGGACCGATGATCTGTATGCCGATCGGGAGCCCGTTCTCGCTGAAACCGGCCGGCGCCGCAAGTGCCGGGCAACCTGACATGGTTACCAACAGCGTCGCCTTCATCCATTCGTGATATGTGGCCATTTTGTGGCCGGCGATTTCGTGCGGCCAATCCATGTCGATGTCGAAGGGGAACAACTGCGCGGTCGGAATGATGAGATAGTCATAGCGCTCGAATAATCGGCGCACGGCGTGATACCACTCCGTTCGAACCACGGACGCCGCAGAGATATCGAAGGCCGATAAGCTTCGCCCCATTTCCACTTCGAAGATCGCCTCCGGCTTCAACAATGCGCGCTTCGCCGGATCATTGTAAAAGGGCAGAAGCGTGTTGCCCTGCTGCCAGGCGCGAAGCCGCAGGAGTGCCTGCCATACGGCATCCAGCGGATAGTCGGGTTGATCATCTTCGACGATGCAGCCCAGGGATTCGAATGTCTTGAGGGCCTTGCGGCACACGTCGATAACGCCCGGTTCGTGCGGCGCATAGCCATTGAAGTCTCCACACCACGCGATCCGCTTGCCTCTCAAGTCTCTCTGCAATCGCCCCTGGAATCTCGACCCAACTCCGTCCATGGAAAGAGGCGCATGCGGATCGTAACCCGCCTGAACCGAGAGCAGCATGGCCAGATCCGGGACGGTTCTCGCCATCGGACCGAGCACACCCATCGACGGCAGCCACGCATCCTGGGAATCGGATGGCACACAGCCGATGCTGGTACGGAAACCGAACACGTTGTTCCAGCCCGAGGGGTTGCGCAGGCTCCCTCCGTAGTCCGACCCATCCGCCACCGGCACCATGCGAAGCGCCAACGAGACCGCCGCCCCTCCGCTGCTGCCGCCGGCCGAGCGCGACTGGTCGTAGGCATTGCGAGTGACGCCATAAACCGGATTGTACGTGTGCGATCCGAGACCGAATTCGGGCGTGTTGGTCTTACCGATAAAGATCGCGCCCGCCCGGCGCAGCCTGTCGACCATGGGACTGTCCGCAAGCGGGACGAAGTCCCTCAAGATGGGAGACCCTTGTGTCGTGCGAATGCCTTTGACGGGCTGCAGATCCTTGACCGCATGCGGAAAGCCGTGCAAGGGTCCGATCGACTCGCCGCGAGCAAACTGGGCGTCACGCTCGAGCGCCTGTGCCAACAGTTCTTCGCGATCCTGAAGCGCGACGATGGCATTGACCCGGGGATTGAACTCGTCAATGTGATCAAGGTAGGCAGTCATGACTTCGACGCACGACGTTCGCCGTGATCGAATCGCGCTCGCAAGCGCAATACCGTCCAGCATCACGATGTCCGAGGCGGGGACCATGAGTTGCTCCCGTGAAGAGTCCGTCATTCTACAATAATGGCCCCAGCACGGTGGGCATGACTCGCAAAGTCTATGGAGCGGTATCCGCCGCCGGATACACGACGCCCTCCTTCATGACGAAGCGAACTTTCTCGAGGCGGGTAATGTCTTCGAGCGGATCGCCGGGCACGGCGACGATGTCCGCCAGCTTGCCGGCTTCGACCGTGCCGAGGCGGTCGCTCCATCCGAGCAGCTCGGCGCCGGCCACGGTGGCAGAGCGCAGCGCCTGCTCCGGCGTCATGCCGTACTTGACCATCCAGGCGAATTCCTGCGCCGGATTGAGGTGCCAATCGAAGCCGCCGACGTCCGTACCGAAGGCGATCTTCACGCCCGCCTTGAGCGCACGGCGGAACGTTTTCTCGTGGATCTCTCCCATCTGTTTCCAGACGGGCGCACCCGCCTTGGCGCGTCCCTCAGCGACATACTCGCCGACATAAATCGTGGGCACGTAGAAGATACCCTTCTGCACCATCATGCGCATGTCTTCATCGGCGATGTAGTTGCCGTGCTCGATCGAGTCGACACCCGCCTCCACGGAATTGTGAACCCCGTGAAGCGCCATCGCGTGCGACGCCACCTTGTGCCGCTGCCGGTGGGTTTCGTCGACGATGGCCCGCAGTTCTTCGAGAGTAAACGTCGGTATATCGTCGAGTGTGCCGTCCGGCTGCACCTGGTAGCTCCGGTCGGAATACACCTTGATCCAGTCGGCACCGTGGTAGATCTGCTCGCGTACCGCGCGGCGTCCGCCGTCCGCCCCATCCACTTCCTGCACACCCTTCGGCACCGTCACCGCGGGGGCATAGCCGATGAGCGGATAGGCGCCCGTCACGTCCATCGCTCGCGTGGCCACCTGCATTCGTGGGCCCGGAATGACGCCGCGCGCGATCGCGTTCTTGACATCGACGTCCGCGTACCCCGCGCCTTCCGTCTCGACGTCCCGAATCGACGTGAAGCCCCATGAGAGGATCCTGCGCGCGTTCACGGTGGCCAGAATCGTGCGGTATTCCGGTGATTGCTTCAGAAGCTGCTCGTCATAGTCGGCCGCGGTGATATCGCCCTGTAACAGCACATGCGTATGGCTGTCGATGAGGCCCGGAAGGCAGGTCAAACCCGAAAGATCGATCACCTTGCCATCCGGCGTCGCATCTGCGGCCGGCCGCACCGACACGATTCGGTCCGCGCGCACCTCGATGAGCGTCGGGCCGTGCGTCTTGCCTGCCCGTCCGTCCCATAGCCCGCCGCAGCGCAGCCACGTGGAGGTGACCGCGACCGGCGCCGGACTGGCGGGTGTTTCCGCATGTGCCCCCGCGGCGATACCGAGGGTAATTTGAGCGATTGTGTACCCAACCGCCATCCGCAAACCAAAGGCGCGCCTGGTTGCGCCGGAACTCGCGTCCTGATCAATGCCGTGCATAGAGGGTTTTCCCACGTTTTTCTTGCTGATAGTTGCGCGACGCGACGAGTCGCGCGCACGCTCGTGCCCACCGTGGCCAGTTTATAGATTTTTATCGCCCGTGTGCTTTCGCTCGCGCGCTCGCGATCGGCCTACGCGACAGTCAAGGCTTGAGGCCGTAGATATCCAGCTCGCCTGAAACAGTGGTGGAACCGAAGGCTCCGCCCGTGTTATTTCCGCGAGTACCCACGTAGACCTTCCCGTTGGCCACCGTTGGGACCGCGAATTTGATTGCATTGCCGGCTTTGTCGGTGACGCTCGCTGCGCTGTTCCACAGTTCAGTGGCCAAGTTGGTTGCATCGTAGGCATGCAGCACGGTCGGACCGCATCCGGGGTTCGGGTTGGTGCAGTAATTGGAATTGTCCAACGCCCATACGATCCCGTTCAACGTGCCGGCTGCCGACACCGAAGGCGTTCCGCCACCTTCGTGAAATAGAGCCCCCGCCTGCGATGTAGTCGATGTCGGTGTCGTCGTGAGCAGCGAAGTCGCAACGTCGAGCTTGTACGCGGACATCACCTTGTCAATGACGCCTATATACAAAGTATTGTTCCAGAAAGCTCCCGAGGAAAATATCGAGGAGCCGGAATAGAACTTCTGCACCGCAAGCGTATCGGATGTGTTATCTGCCCCGCCCAAGTTGTCCCGATTCAACACGTAGAGGTTGCCGCTTTTCCCGCCACAGATCAGCACATGGGGGAAACGGCTGAGGGGAAGGTCCGCCAGCAGCGCCGCACCGCCGGATCCAAAATCGTAGTCAATAAGGTTATCGTTGACCTGGTCGGACGGTGTGTAGTAGCTCAACACAGATAGGCCGCCATTCAATTGCAAGAGCGAGTCTCCGTAGTCACCGTGTGGCACGTCGAACAGGCCATTGCCCGTGACCACGTAGATATTGTTGTTCGAATCCGCCGCCGGTGCATTGCCGGTCATCCAGATGCCCGCTTTTCCGGTATTCGTTGCCGCATTGAACTTCGCGGTCTGAGCGAGTCCGGTCGTCGGGTTGTACTGGTATCCCATCATCCAGCCGTAGAACGGCGTGGTGTCTCCGTGTGACGCCCACGCGACGTATACCGTGCCGTTGACCAGTGCGAGTCCGGCCCGTTGACCCTCCATTCGGGCATTGAATGACACCGTCGTGCCCCCCGCTGCGGCCCCCGGAACCGAGGCCACGATGAGCGCCGGTGACAGCGTCTTCTCATTCCCGGTGGCTAGATCGATTGCGTGCAGACGCTGATAGTAATTCGCCTGCGTCGAGTCCACGGATTTGGAGAGCACGTATAGGATTGAGGTGCTCGGATCGATGACCGGCGTACTGGTCACCCCAATCTCGGGCGAGACGTCGCCGCTGTTCACCAAACCGTTGGGTACACTTGTCTCGCCGGCAGCCCCGCCGTGAGCGGCGTCAATGAGGTTCGTGTGCCAAAGCAATGCGCACGAGCTTGCATCGGCATCGAACGCGTACAGGCTGTCGTGCTGAGTCGCTACGAAAACCACGTTGTGCCTGGTACCGCCGACCGTCAAGTTGGCGACCCAGAGGGGCTGACCATAAATGGCGCCATCGACCGCGCAGGAGGCGAGCTTTCCGAAGGTGGCTGTTTTGACGTTGCTCATCGTCAGCGCATATTCCTTGATATTGGCGCCGTCCCGGAAAAGGTCGTTGTGGTAGGTGTACGTCCCGGCCAGATCGGTGACTCCCACCGTTGCGGTCCCCGAGTTGCCGCCGCTGGCGGCAAGAATCGTATGCAAGCCGGGTGCCGATCCCGGGACGTAAAGACCGTTCGCATCGACGGTACCTACCGCGCTGTCGCCGCCTACCTTGGTATCCACCGACCACGTGACGGTGCCCCCGCCTTGCCCAGTCGCCGTGAATTGCTGGGTCTGAGACGTTGTGATGCCTGCGGCTCTGGGAGACACGCTCACGGTGCCGCTCGAAATCGACACGCTGGCGTTGGCGATATTGCTGGTGCCGCCCGTGCCCGTGCAAATCAACATGAAGCTGGTGTTCGTGGTTATGGCAGTGGTGAGCTGAGTGCCGCTCGGGGCCTTCGTTCCAGACCAGCCACCCGAAGCGGTGCAAGAGCTCGCATTGGTGGAACTCCACGTCAAAGTCGACGTCCCGCCGCTGGCAACGGCCGTGGGATTGGCCGCCAATGCCGCGGCGGGCGCACCAACGATGGTAACGGAGGCCGTCGCGGCCGCGCTGGTCCCGCCCGGACCCGAGCAAATCAGGGAGTACGTCGTATTGGCCGTCACCGCACCGGTGCTTTTCGTACCGCTGGTGGCCAAAGCTCCGTTCCAGCCCCCCGACGCCGTACACGACGCGGCATTGGTGGAACTCCAGGTCAGCGTGGAGGTGCCGCCGCCGGCAACCACCGCAGGATTCGCGGTCAACGTGGCAGTGGGACGAACATTGGCCGCCACCGTGACGGTGGCCGTCGCGGCCGCGCTGGTCCCGCCCGGACCCGAGCAAATCAGCGAGTACGTCGTATTGGCCGTCACCGCACCGGTGCTTTTCGTACCGCCGGTGGCCAAAGCGCCGCTCCAACCACCCGATGCCGCGCACGAGGTCGCGTTGGTCGAACTCCAGGTCAGCATGGATGTGCCGCCACCGGCAACCACCGTCGGATTCGCCCTCAACGTGGCAGTGGGACGGATATTGACGTTGCCTGCGACCGTGACGGTGGCCGTGACGGCCGCGCTGGGGCCGCCCGGCCCCGAGCAGGTCAGCGAGTAAGAAGTGTCCGTCGTCAGGGGACCCGTGAATTGCGTGCCGCTGATAGCCAGCGCGCCGCTCCAGCCACCCGACGCCGCGCATGAGGTGGCCTCCGTTGAGCTCCAAGTCAGCGCCGCGTTGCCGCCGCTGTTGACCGCCGTCGGAGCTGCGCTGAGCGATACGGTCGGCGGCGGCGGGACCGGAGTCACTGGAACGGATCCAGAGCCGCCGCAGGCCGCTAACGTCAGTGCCGCACCGGCCGCGAATGTCGTGTTCAAGAATCGCATGAGATAATCTTTCGAGCGGCGCTGCATAAGGCCACCGGCTTGGAATGCATCCATTACATATTCCCGAATTCAACTGCCCCCTGAGCGTATCGTTAATAACATGCAACCGTGTCGACTTCCACCAACATGCCTCCCGCAGTCCAAAAACATCACTGAAGACAGCCCAGGGAAAAATCCAAATGCGCAAGATATCGGTGGCTCTATTCGTCGGTATCGGCGCTCTTGCCTGCCTGGCAGCACGTGCGGGCGACCGCACCGGAACCCATCGCTACTACGAGGTGCAGGGTGTAAAGCTTTACACCGAACGATTCGGGCATGGTCCCCCCATCGTCTTCCTGCACGGCGGGCTCACATTTTTCGACGCCGCTTTCCGGCATCAGCGCGACTACTTTGCAACCTTCCGGACGGTGATCGGCCTCGATCAGCGGGGGCTTGGCCATAGCGCCGACAGCCCCGAGCCGCTCTCCTACAAGCAGATGGCGGATGACACAGCGGCCGTGATCGAATTGCTGGGCCTCGGTCCCGTCGACGTCGTCGGACACAGCGACGGGGGCAACGTTGGCTTGCTGCTTGCCAGAGACCACCCTCAGCTGGTGCGACGCCTGGTGATCTCAGGGGCGAACCTTCGTCCAGGACAGCCACCGGATGAATTGCAGCGGCGTAGTCAATGGTCCTCTCAACAAGTCGCCGAAAAGGTGCGTGCCCTTGCCGACTCGTTACCCCCGCAGTTTCGCACCGAATACGGCAAAGTCAGTCCCGACGGTCCCGCCCATTGGTTGACGATGGTCGCGAAGCACTATCAGCTGTGGCTGCAGCCGGTCGTCATCGACATCGCTGACCTCAAGAAGATCTCGCTACCGGTCCTGGTGATGGCCGGCGATCACGACTTCACGTCGATCGAAGAAACCGTGGAGATATTCCGGGGCCTGCAGCAGGGGCAGCTGATGATTCTGCCCGCGACGGGGCACCCGACATTCTCCCAAAGACCGGACTTGGTCAATCTCTCCATCCGTGAATTCCTGGACAAACCGGTGACGAGCAAACAGATCCCCTGACCGCATCCAAAGGAAATCATGGAAACATCACGCAGACGATTTCTGAAGCATACGTCCCTGAGTGCACTGGCAGCGGTTGCGCCGTGCCGTGAGGGCGGCGCGAACCCTCCGGACGCATCCTCCGGCGGCGCAGCGAACACGCCGCCGGGCACACCATCGGCCTTTGCGACGTCGCCGCCGGCGGGACCGGATGTCTCCATGTCGACGATTGCCGAAGCCGAAAAACTCGTACGGGTGGACTTGACTGAAACGCAGCGCGGACAGGCCGCCGCAACGTGGAGGGTTGCGATGGCGCCCCTGTACGAACGCCGCACCGGACCGAACAAAGTTTCTCTCGAGACGACCCTGCCGCCGGCTTCGCGGTGGGATCCGCGGCCGCCCGGGCAACGGCCGGCCGGCTCAGTACGACGATTCATTCGGCGCACTATGCACGCTGCGCCCGTGCCGGCCCGGGACGACGATATTGCTTTCGCGCCGGTGGCTCAGCTGTCGCAATGGATCGGACATCGCCAACTGTCGAGTGAACGATTGACTCGAATCTACCTCGAACGTTTGCAGCGTTTCGATCCGCGGTTGAGGTGCGTCATTACGCTGACGAGTGAATTGGCTCTGGTCCAGGCGAAACGCGCCGACGCCGAGATTGCAGCCGGCAAGTATCGTGGGCCCCTGCACGGCATTCCGTGGGGCGCCAAGGACTTGCTCGATACCGCAGGCATACCGACAACCTATGGAGCCGAACCATTCAGAGATCGGGTGCCCGCCAAAAACGCGGTGGTCGTGCAACGCCTGCACGACGCGGGCGCCGTGCTGGTCGCCAAGCTGAGCATGGGTGCGTTGGCATTGAATGACATATGGTTCGGCGGTCAGACGATGAATCCCTGGCTGCTCGACGAGGGAGCTTCCGGATCGAGTGCAGGGCCGGGTGCCGCAACCGCCGCCGGACTGGTCGGATTCTCGATCGGTAGTGAGACGGGAGGAAGCATCGTCAGCCCCAGCATGCGTTGCGGAGTCGCCGGCCTGCGTCCGACATTCGGTAGAGTCGCGCGCACCGGGGCCATGACGCTCTGTTGGTCTCTCGACAAACTTGGTCCGATGACGCGCGGTGTAGAGGATGCACTGTTCGTGCTCCGGGCCATTTCCGGTCCGGATATCGGTGACGTGGGCAGTCTGCCGAGTTCACTCGACTACGATGCCCATTCACCGGTCAAAGGGCTGCGCGTGGGCTACTTTCCCCGTTGGATGAGTGAAGCCACCCAGGTGGACCGCGCTGCGCTGGATGTGGCGATGAGAATCGGCATGGTGCCGGTCGAACTCTCCCTACCGGCTTGGCCCTACGACTCCCTGAATCTGATTCTTTTCGCAGAGGCGGCTGCCGCCTTCGAAGAACTCACGCTCAGCGGCGATCTTGATCGGCTGGCGATGCAGGTCCCCGACGCGTGGCCGAATATTTTTCGGCAGTCGAGGTTCCTCTCTGCAGTGGACTTCGTGCAGGCAGACCGGCTGCGCCGCAAAGTTGCCATGGAAATGGTCAGGCTGTTCTCACAGGTCGATTTGATGCTCGTACCGTCGCTGCGGGACGAAATGCTCACGATCACCAACTTTACGGGTCATCCCTCCCTTACCATCCGCGCGGGTTTCGTTGAGGTGTCCGAAGCACGCAGTGATTGGGCTCCGGACCCGAAGCGGCCCTTGCCCACGTTCTCCCCTCCCAGACGCGTGCCGCATGGTGTGACGCTCATAGGTCGCCTTTTCGACGAAGGTATTCTGGGACGCGTAGGCCTCGAGTTGGAGCGCGAGTTTGGTGTGGCTTCCGAAAGGCCGCCTGGATTCTAGCGGAGAGGGACGTTTCCGCGGAAACGCACGGGATTGGATGCTGAAAGCATGTATGGAGATATGGTCGTGAATAAGTTTTACCGCGCTCTCGCGCTCGGCGCCGTTTGGCATATGGCGTTTGCCCCGGCTTCCGCGGCCGCCTCCCCCGACGACAAAACCATCCACGATATCGTCCTGCGCAATGGCGCCATCTACGACGGTTCCGGCCTGAAGCCGTATGTTGGCGACATCGCCATCGACGGTGACCGAATCGGTTACGTGGGCGCGCACCGTGCGTTGTCCGGCCGGACGGTAATCGATGTCAAGGGTCAGGCGATCGCACCCGGCTTCATCAATATGCTGGCTCACCCCGAAGACTCGCTGTTCGCCGACGGGCGTGCCCTGAGCGATCTGAAGCAGGGCGTGACGCTCGAAGTCATGGGCGAGTTTTCGATGGGTCCGCTGAATCAGAAAATGAAGGGACTGACGGTCGAGCGTGAAGGTGATATCAAATATCCGGTCACCTGGACGACATTGGGGGAGTATCTAGAGACACTGGAGCGCCGTGGAATCAGCCCCAATGTGGCGTCCTTTGTCGGTGCGTCGACAGTCCGCACCTATGTTCTAGGCGAAGACGATGTGCAGCCGACTTCCCCTCAACTCGAGCAGATGCGAGCGCTGGTTCATCAGGCCATGGAAGAAGGAGCCCTTGGACTGACCACGATGCTCATCTACGCGCCGGCGACGTATGCCAAGACGCCGGAACTCATCTCCCTTGCACGGGAATCGGCTCGTTGCGGAGGAATTTACACGGTCCATATGCGCAGTGAGGGTGACCGCATCGAATCGGCTCTGCAGGAAACGATTGATATCGCCAAGGCCAGCGGTGCTCCGGCGGAGATTTACCACCTCAAGGTCGCCGGCAAGGACAACTGGGGAAAACTCGATCGCGTGATTGGCATGATCGAGAAAGCCAGGGGCTCGGGCGTGCGAATTTCAGCCGATATGTACACCTATACCGCTGGCGCCACGGGCTTGGACGCCGCGATGCCGCCCTGGGTTCAAGACGGTGGCCTCGAGGCCTGGATTGCACGTCTCAAGGACCCGGTCGTGCGGGCGAGAGTGATCTCGGAAATGCGCATTGCACACCCCGGTACCTGGGAGAATCTCTATGGCGCGGCCGGCGCCGACGGCACGCTTCTCCTATCCTTCAAGAATCCGAAACTGAAGCCGCTCACGGGCAAGAGCTTGGCGGAGGTGGGAAAAATGCGCGGCATCTCGCCGGAGGATGCAGCCATCGACTTGGTCATTGAGGACGGGAGTCGCGTCGGCCTCGCCTATTTCTTGATGAATGAGGACAATATTCGCCGGCAGGTCGCGTTGCCCTGGGTCAGTTTCGGCTCCGATGAGGCCGGAGAAGCGCCCGAAGGCGTGTTCCTTCTCTCCGCCGCGCATCCTCGAGCGTACGGCAATTTCGCCCGGGTATTCGCAGACTACGTGCGCAAGGACCACGCCCTACGCTTGGAGGAGGCGGTGCGTAAGCTCTCCGCTCTGCCTGCCGATAATCTGTCGCTGACGGATCGCGGCCGCCTGAAGCGCGGCGCCTTCGCCGATATCGTGGTATTCGATCCCAACACGATCCAGGACCATGCGAGCTACAAAGATCCGCACCAGCTCGCCACAGGGGTGAGTTACGTGATCGTGAACGGGAAAATGGCGATTAAGGATGGTGAACCTACAGGCGCCGCCAGCGGACGAGTCGTGAGGGGGCGCGCGTGGAGCGGAATGTCAGAGGGCGGTTGCCGCGGCTCGGCGAAAGATTGGAAGTGGGCCCGGTGAATCCCGCGCGCAACTGCGCC
The DNA here is from genome assembly GCA_034667965.1 of Gammaproteobacteria bacterium. Classification (GTDB taxonomy): domain Bacteria; phylum Pseudomonadota; class Gammaproteobacteria; order Steroidobacterales; family Steroidobacteraceae; genus Bog-1198. The sequence continues at coordinate 7,508 of JAXDQI010000137.1, read as the reverse complement.
GTAGAACTAGGGTGGGGTACCGCCCGATGGCCCACCGCTGGGCGGCGCCGGCTCGACCGGAACCAACGGGAGGTTGTACGCGTCCACTTTGGTCCTGGCTTCCTGGTCCTTGCGCACTTGTTCCTGGGTCGATCGCAGCTTCTCGCGGCTGCGCTCGAACTCGGCGTTGCGCCGCAACTCTTCCGCGGGATCCACGTCTTTCGCCAGTCGCTCGACGGCGATGCGGGCATTGAGGCAGTCTGAATCGTTACGCTTGGCAGGGTGTTCACTGCACTTCAACAGCACGCCATCCAGCGTCACGCGATCCTCCAGCAGGTCGTTGACCGTCATGGGGGGTATGCGTTTCGGCGCGCAACCGGCGCCGCCCAGTATTGCGGCGACCAGCGCTGCACAGACTGCGAATTGTTTCAGTGTAGATGGCATATGGCTTCCCACGACCAATGTTATACAAACCCCTGAACGGCGCGAGTTTGCGGCTGTGACGCGCCTCACGACTTGACAAGGTTCTGACGGCGCAGGGCCGGCGACGTGAACTTGCGCACGTTGAGCGGCGCCTGTACCGTTCGAAGTCATGGCGCCACGCACACAAAAAGAGACACCCAAACTCGACTTCGAGACCGCCATGCGCGAACTCGAGGAACTGGTCGAAAAGTTGGAACAAGGCGAGTTACCGCTCGAGGAATCTCTGGCCGCATTCGAGCGCGGCGTCATGCTGACTCGAACCTGCCAGACCGCCCTCAAGGATGCGGAGCAGAAAGTCGAAATTTTGCTCAAGAAGGCCGGCGAGCCGGCGCTCGAGGACTTTGAAACCGATCAGCCGGACGTCGCTTCATCTCAACTTTTTGAATAGATCCAGGGACTTACCACCGATCATTGAACTTGGCGGTTTCGGCACCATGTCCAGCGTGACCGCATCTGCAGGAAACTCGCGTAAATGAATGTCGCCGCCAGCCACAAGAATCTCACCGCATCGCCGATCGAGGACGTTCAGGGTCGTGCCGATACCCGCCGCATACCGATCAACAAGGTGGGTATCAAGGACATATTCCATCCGGTCAAGGTGAAGGACCGCGCACGCGGCGAGCAACACACAGTCGCCAATTTCAACATGTACGTGAACCTGCCCCACGATTTCAAGGGCACGCACATGTCGCGCTTCGTGGAGATCCTGCATCATGAGCGCGAAATATCCGTTGATTCCTTCGGCAAGATGCTCAAGGAGATGACCAAACGACTGGATGCAGACGCCGGCCACATCGAAATGACTTTTCCGTATTTCGTGATGAAGAAGGCGCCGGTGTCTCACGTGGAAAGCCTGATGAATTACCAGGCAACGATCTTCGGCGAGCACCGCAACGGGGAGACCGACGTGTGGCTCAAGGTCGTGGTGCCGACCACCAGCCTCTGCCCCTGTTCAAAGAAAATATCGGACTATGGAGCGCACAACCAGCGCTCGCACATCACCGTGACGGCGAAGCTCAATGAGCACATGTGGCTCGAGGAATTGATCGACATTGCGGAAAAGGAAGCCTCCTGCGAGGTGTACGGCATATTGAAGCGGCCGGATGAAAAATTCGTCACCGAGCGCGCGTACGACAATCCGAAATTCGTCGAGGATACGGTGCGCGACGTGGCCGTCGCTCTCAACAAGGATACGCGCGTTCGCGCGTACGTGGTGGAATCGGAAAACTTCGAGTCCATCCACAACCACTCGGCCTACGCGATGATCGAACACGACAAGGAAGCCGCGAACTGATCAGAAGCGGCGCCTTGGGCCCGCGCCGCAGGCTTGCGCCCTAGGAGCCTGTCTGAGTATTCCGCGTGAGCCGCGTTGGCAGAGAGAGGGAGCGGATGCAAGGCGCGCGGCGCAGGCCGTGGTGGTACCACGGACAAGCCGTGCAACGCCGCAGACGCCCCTCTCTCTGCCAACCCTTCGGGACCGGGCAGATTTCCCCTCACTCGTCGTTGTCGCCTCCTCATTGGGTCTTGACCCAACCACGTCGGCTCCGCCTCGATTGAGGGGAAATCTGCCGCGGTCGCGGCCACGGGGAATACTCAGACAGGCTCCTAAGCCGTAATGCGCTCCGCGCTCTGCAGGCGCGCGATCATGTTCCGCAGGAACACCTGATTGAAGCGCAGCTGGCACTCCGCGGAGACCTGTTCCAGCAGGGTGGAACTCACCTTCATCACGGTCACCGGGCCGGCGGCCTTGATGGTTGCCGTGCGTTTGGCGCCCCGCACGTAGCTCGTCTCTCCGAAACACTCGCCGCTTTCCAAAAACCCCAGAGCCTTGCCCAGGCGCTCGACGGCGACGCGTCCCTGCACGATGATGTAGAAGCGATCGTCCATCTCGCCCTCTTTCACGATCTCTTCCCCGTCCGCATAGTCCTGCCAGCTGCTGGCGCGCAGAACTTCCCAAATTTCGCTGTGCGAGAATTCGTGGAAGAACTTGAGTTTGCGCAACAGGCTGAACTGCTCCTGCTGATCGATTCGGTTGTACTGGGCGCGCAGCTTTTGGTGCACGCGGGTCAGTTCGGCGGCGAGATCCAATCCCGTCTTGTAGCGCTTCGCAGGGTCCTTCTGCAGCGCCATGGCGGCGACGTTTTCGAGTTCCTCGGGAATTTCCGGGCGCAGCGTATGGATCGGTGGGGGTGTTGCGAACACGATCTGATGCAGGAGCTTTTGCAGGTTGCCGGCTCTGAAGGGCCGTGTGCCGGTCAGCAGTTCGTACATCACGGCACCCAGCGAATACAGATCGGAGCGGTTCGTGAGTTCGATCGACTGCACCTGTTCGGGCGACATGTACGACGGGCTGCCGGCGATTCCCTCGATGCGCGAGATGTCGGAGTCGGCCACCAATGCGATGCCGAAGTCGATGATGCGCACGTCGCTTTCCAGCGTCAGCATGATGTTGCTTGGTTTGATGTCGCGGTGGATGACCCCTCGGCTGTGCGCGTAGTGCAGCGCACGCGCCGCCTTGTACACCAGCTCGACCACATCATCGATCCGCAGCAGATTGTCGGGCCGGCAATAGGCCGCGAGGGTGCGCGCTCCGTGCACATGCTCCGTGACGATGTAACAGTGACCGTTCTCTTCGCCCGCATCGTAAATCGGCAGGATGTTCGGGTGCTGCAGCATACCGACCATGTGCGCTTCGGAGAGAAACATCTTGCGCGCGATGCGCTTGCGATTCTCGTCGCCGCTCGAATCGACGTTATATACCTTGATGGCCACGTCGCGGCCATAGTAGGGGTCGTGCGAGAGATACACGACGCCCGTGCTGCCGCGGCCTACTTCGTTGATGATCACGTACTTGCCGATCTTTTCCGGCAGCGATGCGCGACCATTCTGAGACTTGGCGGGATGGGGACGAATATTGGTCAAGGGTGCCAGTGCGCTGCGCGGCGCCAACGTTGTTCGATGAGCAGAGGATACGGGCTGACTCGGAGTCAAACTGTGATTTGAGTCGAGGCTCAGCGAAAGTGCTCGTAGCCCCGGGCGGGAGCGGCAAAAGACAGGCCTTCGAGCGCCCAGGTGACCCCCGTTCCGCGACGCAGCTCACCGATGGCGGTGAACGTTAAGTTCAATCGGGCCGCCACCGCCGCCAACTCGTCGAAACGTCGGGGAGGCACCGCCACCAGCAATTCGTAATCATCGCCTGCCGCCAGGGCCCACTCGCGCCCCTGTGAAACCGTCGCCAACGATCGCAACGCCCCCGACAGAGGCAGGCGCTCCACGTCGACATGCGCCGCGAGTCCGCTCGCCCGCGCGAGTTTCGGCAGATCTCCCACCAAACCGTCGGACAGATCCATCGCGGCGCTGGCGATGCCCCGCGCATCCGATCCGAACTGCACGCGGGGCGTCGGATACTCGAAACGTTCGATGAGTACGCCCGCCACGCGGTCCTCCGCAGTCGCGCGGCCGGTCACCAGCGCCAAGCCGGCGCCGGCATCGCCGAGAGTGCCGGTGACCGCCAGGATATCGCCCGGCTGCGCACCGCTGCGGCGGAGCGCGCTGCCGCGATCGACCTGGCCGAGGATCTGTACGCTGATGGTCAACGGCCCCGACGTCGTGTCGCCGCCGACCAGTTCCACGCCATGCGCCGCGGCAAGCTCCATGAAACCCGCGGAAAAGGCCTCGAGCCAGCGCCCATCGGCGGATGGCAGGGTCAATGCCAAAGTCGCCCATGCCGGTGTCGCGCCCATCGCAGCCAGGTCGCTCAAGTTGACGGCAAGGGAGCGATGACCGATGGAACGCGGCGCGCTGCCTGCCGGAAAGTGCCGGCCGGCCACCAGCGTGTCCACTGCCGCCACCAAGTCGCTCTTCTCCGGGCAACGCAGCAGCGCCGCGTCGTCTCCGATACCGAGGATCACATCCGTGCGCCTCTTTACGCCGGGTGGTGCAGGCGCGAAGTAGCGGTCGATCAAGTCAAACTCGCCCAAGGGCTCCTGACCGTCGTGCACCGCCCCTACTCCGGGTTCCCTGGCGGCGTTCCATATTCATCCGGGCGAAGCTGCCTGGCGGCGCGGTCCAACACGGCGTTCACGAATTTATGCCCATCGGTAGCTCCGAACTGCTTGGTCAACTGCACCGCTTCGTCCAGGGCAACGCGATAGGGCAGTTCCGGATGGCTTTCCAGTTCATGGATCCCCAACCACAGGATCGCATGCTCCACCGGATCGAGTTCGAGCGGAGGTATCTCGCTGAAGATCGCCAGACGCTCATCCAGGACGGCCCGATTCGGCGCGATCGCCGTGATCAACTCCCGAAAATAATCCCGATCGACGCGCTCGGCCTCGGGATCGTCGGAGAATTGCTGATGCGTGTCCTGCCAGGATCGCGGATTGATCTGCAGCTGGTAGAGCGCTTGGAGAGCCAGGCGGCGCGCCAATTGACGGGCACGATGCACGTTCACCGATCAGGTATCCAAGCGGCGCAGAAGATTCGCCATTTCGATCGCCGCCAACGCAGCGTCCGCGCCCTTGTTGCCGGCCTTTCCGCCGGCCCGGTCCACCGCCTGCTCCATGGTATCGGTGGTCAGCACGCCGAACGCGATGGGAACGCCGGATTCGAGCGCGATGCGCGCCAGTCCCGAGGCGCATTCCCCGGCCACATAGTCGAAATGCGGGGTCTGACCGCGGACCACGGCGCCGAGCGCGATCAACGCGTCGTAGCGGCGCGACAACGCCAATTTCCGTGCAACGATGGGTATGTCGAACGCTCCGGGAACGCGCACGATCTCGATCTGCTTTTCCGACGAACCATGCCGCTTCAAAGCATCCAGCGCACCGCGAATCAGCGGTTCGACGACGAAATCGTTGAAGCGCGCGGCTACGAAAGCGAAACGCAAGTCGCGGGCCAGCAACTCCCCTTCGATCATCTTCGGCTGTTCATTGGGCACTGGTCTCTCCTCGCACGCGGCTTAAGCTCAAGTGCGCAGTATAGTGCCCGGGAGCTCATTCGCCGCCATCGACGTACTCGGTCACTTCGAGGTCGAAGGCCGAGAGCCCCTGAAGCTGCTTCGGGGCGCTCAGCACCCGCATGCGCTTCAGCCCCAGATCTTTGAGGATCTGCGCGCCGATTCCGTAGGTCCTGACCACGGTTGCACCCTGGTGGCGGGTGGCAGGCTTCGCGTCGAGCTGCCTGACATTGTCCATGAAGTCTCGCGGCGTCTCCTCGGGCCTCAAGACGACCACCACACCCGACGGCTCGCTTGCCACCCGCCGAATCGCGGCGCGCAGGGGCCATCCCAGTTTCTCGCTGCGCACGCCGACGACGTCGCGCATGAAATCATTGATGTGGACGCGCACCAACGGGGGCAGCGTGGAATTCAGGTCCCCCTTGACCAGCGCAACGTGCACATTCTTGTTGACGTGATCCTCATAACAGCACAACCGGAAAGCGCCGTACTCGGTATCCACCGGTTCGTCATATATTCTTTCCACCGAGCTCTCGTTCTTGAGCCGGTATCGAATGAGATCGGCGATGGTGCCGATCTTGAGGTTGTGCGCCCTGGCAAATCGCTCGAGGTCCGGACGGCGCGCCATCGTGCCGTCGTCGTTCAGAATCTCGACGATCATCGCGGCCGCCGAGAATCCCGCGAGACGGGCCAGATCGCAGCCGGCTTCCGTATGGCCGGCCCGGGTGAGAACTCCGCCTGGTTGGGCCATCAGCGGAAAAATGTGTCCGGGTTGACGCAGGTCCTCCGGACCCGCATTCAGGGCCACGGCCGTCTTCACGGTGTGCGCCCGGTCGTGCGCCGAGATTCCGGTGGTCACGCCCTCCGCGGCCTCGATTGACACTGTAAAGTTCGTGCGATGGGAACTATCGGTTTCGCTCACCATCAGCGGCAAACGCAGCTGCCGGCAGCGATCGCGCGTCAGCGTCAGGCAAATGAGTCCGCGTCCGTAGCGCGCCATGAAGTTGACGTCTTCGGCACGGACGCATTCCGCGGCCATGATGAGATCGCCTTCATTTTCGCGGTCCTCATCATCCATGAGCACCGCCATCTTGCCGGCGCCGAGGTCGGCGAGGATCTCATCGATCGTATTGAATCCACTCATGATGCATTTACTCTTCTGTTTTACTGAGCAACCGATCGAGATAGCGCGCTATCGTGTCGATCTCGATATTCACGCCCGCGTCGACGACGAGGTCGCCCAGCGTCGTGACCTCGCGGGTGTGCGGAATGATGTTCACGTCGAACCGCCGCCCGCCCACCTGATTGACGGTGAGGCTCACGCCGTCGATGCAAATCGAACCCTTGGCCGCGACGAAGCGCATCAACGCCGCCGGCAGTTCGAACTCCAGCCGCCACGAACGCGCGTCTTGGTGCGCGGCCGTCAGCCGGCCGACAGCGTCCACGTGGCCGCTCACCAAATGGCCGCCCAGCGCGTCGCCGGCGCGCAGACTGGGCTCCAGGTTCACCCTCGATCCGGGACGTAAGGTGCCGAGCATCGTCTTCGACAGGGTTTCGCGTGAAACGTCGGCGTGGAACGCGGTTCCGACCCTTCGAGTCACCGTCAAGCAGCACCCCTGCACGCTCACGCTGTCGCCCAGATTCATGCGCGTTGCATCGAGCGCGGCCGCGTCGATGGCCAATTCAAGATCACCGCCCGTCTCCTCGATGGACAGAACTCGGCCGGTTGCGATGATAATGCCGGTGAACATCGTCAAGCCCTTTTGGGTGTGAGTACTAGACGCAGATCATTGTCGAACAATCGCTGGTCACGAAACTCGAAACGGGCCAGCCGGTGCACATTCTCCGATCCAGCTATGGCGGCCAAGGGTGGCGCATCCATGCCCAGAAAATGCGGCGCGACATAGAGGATCAATTCATCGACCAGATTCGCCTCGAGAAATGCCGCCGCCAATCGCGGGCCGCATTCCACCAGAAGTTCGTTGACCTCGAGCAGCACCAGTCGCGCGACGACAGCCTCGAGGTCCAATCCGCGAGGCGCGCGCGGCACCCGCTCCGTGCGGAGCGACGTGCCGCTGCGTTCCGGAAT
>JAXDQI010000136.1:0-24133 GCA_034667965.1 Gammaproteobacteria bacterium | reverse complement strand
ACATTGTGTTGCATTGCTGCTCGGCCTACCGCGCCATGAACTTGGCTGCGCTCGCCACCTATGAGGCCATCCGTCGCGACGGCACCCAGAAAAACGTGATCGACCGGATGCAGACGCGGGCGGATCTGTACAAATATCTCGACTATCACGCCTACGAAGCCAAATTGGATGCGTTGTTCGCCGAGGGGAAAGGAACATGACGGATTCTCAAGCGGTCGCCTTCAAACCCAAAAAGTCCGTCGCCCTGTCCGGCGTCACTGCCGGCAATACGGCCCTGTGCACGGTGGGCAAGACGGGCAACGATTTGCATTACCGGGGTTACGACATCCTCGACATCGCCACCCAATGCGAGTTCGAGGAGATCGCCCATTTGCTGGTGCACGAGAAATTACCGAACCGGTCCGAGCTGACCGCGTACAAGACGAAGCTCAAGTCGCTGCGCGTGCCGCCTCCCGCCGTGCTTAACGTGTTGGAACAGCTGCCGGCGAGCAGTCATCCCATGGATGTGTTGCGGACCGGGGTATCGGCCCTGGGATGTCTGATACCGGAAGCCGGCGATCATCCCATCGCCGATGCCCGCGGCATCGCGGATCGGTTGCTCGCTTCGCAGGGGTCCATGCTGTGCTACTGGCATCACTACGCCACCGCGAAACGCCGCATCGACGTGCAGACCGACGACGACTCGATCGGTGCGCATTTCCTGCACCTGTTGCACGGCCGCGCGCCGCCGGCGTCATGGGTGCGCGCCATGCACACATCGCTGAATCTGTATGCCGAACACGAGTTCAACGCGTCCACGTTCACGGCCCGGGTGATCGCCGGCACTGGGTCGGATCTCTATTCCTGTATTGCTGGCGCCATCGGCGCCTTGCGTGGACCCAAACACGGCGGCGCCAACGAAGCGGCCTTCGAGATCCAGGCCCGTTATGCAACGCCGGATGCCGCCGACGCCGATATCAGGCGGCGGGTCTCCGGTAAAGAGGTCATCATCGGCTTCGGCCACCCCGTCTACACCATTTCCGACCCGCGCAATCAGGTGATAAAAGAGGTGTCCCGCGGTCTGGCCCGAGAAGCCAATGACATGCGCGGATTCGCGGTGGCCGAGCGTATCGAATCCGTGATGAAGGAGGTCAAGAATATGTTTCCGAATCTTGACTGGTTTTCTGCGGTCTCGTATCACCTCATGGGGGTGCCCACCGCGATGTTCACGCCGCTGTTCGTCATCAGCCGCACGTCCGGTTGGGCCGCGCATGTCATCGAACAGCGCGTCGACGGCAAGATTATTCGGCCGAGCGCAAACTACATCGGTCCCGACAATCTGAAGTTCGTGCCCCTGGCCGACCGTCCGTAACGAACAAGAAGGAATCTCAGCGTCTCCATGTCACACGATATCAAATCGGCCGAACGGCCCGCGCCCGACCACGTCCTCACCGCCATCGCCGACTATTCATTGAGCTACGACATTTCGAGCCCCCTGGCATATGAAACCGCGAGCTACTGTCTGATGGACACGTTGGCCTGCGGCTTTCAGGCGTTGAAGTACCCCGCCTGTACCAAGCTCATGGGCCCGGTGGTGCCGGGCGCCACCCTGACCGGAGGAGCACGGGTTCCCGGAACATCCTACGAACTCGACCCCATCAACGCCGCCTTCAATATCGGCGCAATGATTCGCTGGCTCGACTTCAACGACACGTGGCTGGCGGCGGAATGGGGCCATCCCTCCGACAATTTGGGCGGCATCCTGGCGGTTGCCGACTACTTGTCTCGTAGCGGCAAGCCGCTGAAAGTGCGGGATGTGCTCTCGGGAATGATCAAGGCGCATGAAATTCAGGGCGTGCTGGCCTTGGAGAACAGCTTCAATCGCGTCGGTCTCGATCACGTGCTGTTGGTCCGCGTGGCCTCTACGGCGGTAGTTACGGCGATGCTGGGCGGCACCCGCGAGCAGATCATCAATGCCGTATCGAATGCCTGGATCGACGGCGGTGCGCTCAGGACTTACCGGCACGCGCCCAACACCGGCTCGCGCAAGAGTTGGGCGGCCGGGGATGCCACCAGCCGGGCGGTGCGGCACGCGCTGTTCGCGCTGAAGGACGAGATGGGCTATCCGTCGGCCCTTTCGGCGAAAACGTGGGGCTTCGAAGACGTGCTGTTCAAGGGCAACGCCCTCAAGATCCCGCAGCCCTTCGGCAGCTATGTGATGGAAAACGTGCTGTTCAAGATTTCCTATCCGGCGGAATTCCACGCGCAGACCGCGGTGGAGGCGGCGATGACGCTGCATCCGCAGATCAGTTCCAAGCTCGACCAGATCGAGCGGGTGACCATCGAAACGCAGGAACCCGGCGTGCGAATCATCGACAAGACGGGACCGCTCGCCAATCCGGCCGACCGCGACCACTGCATTCAATACATGGTTGCGATTCCGCTGTTATTCGGCCGGCTGACCGCGTCAGATTACGAGGACCGGATCGCCGACGATCCGCGCGTCGATACGCTACGCGCCAAGATGCAGGTGAAGGAAAACCCTACGTTCACGCAGGAGTACTACGCGGCCGACAAGCGCTATATCGGCAATGCGGTGCAGGTCTTTTTCAAGGATGGGACGTCCAGTCCGCGCGTGCAGGTCGACTTTCCCATCGGTCATCGAAAACGGCGTGCCGAAGGCATGCCGGTGCTGGTGAAGAAGTTCGAGGCCAGCGTTGCGGCGCATTTCGGCGTCAAACAAACCGAATCCATCAAGAAAATGTTCGCCGATCAAGCCGCGCTGGGGCTGATGCCGGTCAGCGATTTCGTCGCCAAATTGGTGAGCGCCGGCTAGGAGCCTGTCTGAGTATTCCCCGTCATACGAAGCCGATCCAGCGGCCGAACCCGACGATGCTGATCCAAAGAGCAAGCGATACGCCGCCGGCGATCCGGCCGGAGGGAGGAATTTTGGCATCCATGTGCCAGACGTGCGCCGACCGATAGGTCACCAGGTGGAAGAACAACATATTGATGCCCGCCGACGCCAACAGGATCATCTTGATGCGAAAAGGCACATTGGCAAAATACTTGACGGCGTTGGACGTGAACATGAGCGAGCCGGTACAGACGGCCACGGCGAATCCAATCCAAGTCCACGGCAGCACTTCCTGCGTGAGTTCGATCACTGAGCGATGACGCTGCGTGGCCCCGATGAGCCGCAGGTCGATCATCACGATCGAGCCGACCACGATGGTCAATGCCAGTACGTGCACGGTTTCGATCGTGGGGAACAGCCACGATGATTCCGCGATGGCGACCGCGGGAGCTGTCTCCTGCAGCCATTGCAGGAAGGAGTCGATCATGCCGTTCCGCTCCGCTCAGCCCACATACGCAATCCAACGGCCGCAGACGACGATTCCCACCCACAGCATCAACAACAGCAGACCGAGCACCCGGGATGCAATGCGCAGTTTCGGTGTTCGCTCCCAATATTCCCGATCCCTGCGCAGCCTGTGGATCAGGATCAGCGATGCAATGACCGCCAGCAGCAGCAGGCTCATTTTTAGCTGAAATACCCAGTTACCCAGCGAACGTCCGGGTTCGCCGATGATGAGCACGGTCCCGGTGAGCAGCAGCAGCAGCAGGGCGCCCCAGGCCCAGGGCATGAACCGCTGCGCCAGCGAGGCGATCGAATGACGGCCCAACCCCAGGCCCATCAACCGCAGGTCCAGCATGGCCATCGAAGCCATCACGATCGACACGGACAGAATGTGGATGGTTTGTACCACCGGGATGATCCAAAACACGTTTTGAACCACCTGGTTCGGCCGGGTGCTCTCTATCCAGCCAATCAGCGCTTGTATCACCGGATTTCCTCGACCTCGAAAATGAAGTGTGCGCCGCTATTGCAGCGCTTGATACACGAGTGCGCGCAGCAGCGGGCGGTAGCGCGCCCGGCGCTGCACGTTGAGTTCCTGCAGCATGAAAACGACGATCAAGTCCTCCGCGGGATCCACCCAGAAGTAAGGGCCCAGTGCACCACCCCAATAGTAATCTCCGGCCGAGCCCGGCACTGCGCTCAAGGCCTCCTGCAGGCGCACTCCCAAACCCAGTCCGTATCCCTGGCCGAGTTGCGGCAGGGGCGCGGCGATTCCGAGGTCGGCCGTGTTCGGGCCGAAGTTCAGATTGGCAGGCAGGTGATTGCGGATCATCAATTGCACCGTTTTGCGCGCCAGCAGCCGAACTCCGTCAAGTTCGCCTTCATTGAGGAGCAGCCGGGCGAACCGGGCGTAGTCACGGGCCGTCGACAGCAATCCGCCGCCTCCTGAAAACCATTTGGCGGGCCGCGCCGGATCATAGGGGACGACTGCGGGAACTGCTCCGGGCGCGGCTTCCCGCTGCGGCTCCGCCAAGGTGTGCGAGCAGTCCGCTTCGATTCCAAATGCCGTATCGCGCATGCCAAGGGGTAATGTGATGTGCTCGGCGAAGAAGCGATCCAGCCCCAGGCCCGAGACCACTTCGACGACACGGCCCAATACGTCCGTCGACATCCCGTACTCGAAGGTGGTGCCCGGCTGATAGGAGAGGGGCAGCTGCGCCAACTTACCGACCATTTCCGCATTGGTTTGTTGGTTGTCGATGAGATGCGCGGCGCGATAAGCCCGCTGCACCAGGCTATTGCCAAATTGTCCATAGGTGAAACCGGCGGTGTGTCGCATGAGATCCTGGACCGTCATGGGTCGGCGCACGGATTCCAGAGTCAAATGTCGTTGGCCGGTCGACGGGTCCGCTTCCTCGAGGCCGACCTTCACGTCGCGCAACTCCGGCAGGTAGCGCGACACGGGGTCCGTGAGCAGCAATTTTCCCTGTTCCAACAGCATCAGCGCGGCAACGACGGTGATCGGTTTGGTCAGAGACGCAATCCGAAACACGGAGTCGAGCTGCATCGGCCTATGCGCATTACGATCGGCGTACCCGAATGACTCGAAGAAGGCCAGCCTCCCGCCTCGCATGACGAGCGCCACCGCTCCCGGAATGACCTCCGCGTCGACGTCGGCACGCAACGCGGCGTCCAATCTCTTCAATCGAGCCGGCGAGAAGCCCGCGGCCTCAGGTCCGGGTGCGGCGCTCAAAGCGGAGGAAAACAACGTGGTTTTGGACATGCGGGGTGGAAATGGTCGCCGAGGTGAAAAGACCGCTGAGGCAAAAAATAGTGCCTCGCAAGCACATATTATGACGCATCGTGCTTGCCGACGCCCCATGACTGTCGGGATAGTGTCGCCATGCAGCCCGCCAATTGTCCAGATCCGCCGACGAATGGGGCGGCTGCGCAGTCGCATGGAATCGCGCCGGCGGTTCCGTCTGCCGGGGACGATCGCCGTGAGCGCCATGATCGGCGCTACCGCTTCTGGTGGTCCGTCGTTTACGGCAACTTCAATCCGAGGCGCCGGCGGCCGTCACGACGACTCTGGGAAGCCCGCTATCATTCGCTCGATTGGCACGACGCTCATCTGTTGGCGGTAGCCATCGGCATCTTGTTATTGAGCGTGGGGGACGCATTGATGACGGTGCGGCTGTTGGCCGGAGGAGCCGACGAGGTCAATCCCATCATGGCGGCCGTTGTTTACCGGAGCGCTGCAGTGTTCGCCGTCGTCAAGATGACGCTGACGGGACTTGGTGTGGTGGTCATGGTGATGCTTGCCCGCTATCGATTCATGCGCACGGTCCGAGTCGACGTGCTGATGTATGCCGTTCTGGTCGCTTATTCGGTGCTTCTGACCTACGAATTCTGGATGCTGCGCAAGCTCATCGACCCCTCGGACGTGTTGAATTTGTAGACCTGCTTCACATTCCATATTACGTCGCATTGGTCTAAACTAGGGGGAACGCGGAATCAGCGCGTATCGCCCCATCATCTTGACTTAATTGAGGTTTTTGCAATCACGTCAGTCATGAGTCAATCATTTGCCGACCAGCTGGCCACTACGGCTCTGTCCGGCGGGAACGCCGGGTTCATCGAAGATCTCTACGAGAAGTTTTTGCAGGATCCGGCGTCGGTCGATCCGGCTTGGGCAAGATATTTCACTGAACTGAAGGGCGGTTCGACCCGAGAGGTAGCTCATGGAGATGTCCGCGAGCGATTGTTGACGCGCCAGGAGCGGCCGTCGCCCGCGGCATCACCCGCTTCGCCCGACCCAACCGCGGCCGGCGACGTGGCAAGCGCCAAACAGGGCGCGGTGTCGCGCCTGATCCAGGTCTATGCCAATCGGGGCCATTTGATCGCCAATCTCGATCCGCTGGGGCTTGACGAGCGCGCACAGCCGTACGTGCTCAATCTCGAATACTTCGGGCTGTCCGATGCGGATCTGGAAACCGAGTTTTTCACGAACAGCCGCAATGCGGCGATCGCCGGCCGCAGCAAGCTGAAGGATATCCTGAGCACGCTGAAATTCATCTATTGCGACACGATCGGCGCGGAGTTCGCGCACGTATCCGACAGCGAAGAGCGCATATGGCTGCAGGACAATTTTCAATCGGAGCGGATGCAGCGTCGGTTCACGGTCGATGAGAAGAAAAATATTCTGTGGCAGCTGACTTCCGCGGAAGGCCTCGAGCGCTATCTGCACACCAAGTACGTCGGTCAGAAGCGTTTCTCGCTGGAGGGCGGCGACAGCCTCATTCCGTTGCTCGATGACCTGGTGCAGCAGGGCGGTAAGGCCGGTGTCGAAGAGACCATCATCGGCATGGCGCATCGCGGCCGGTTGAACGTGTTGGTGAATCTGCTCGGGAAATCGCCCAAGGATTTGTTCAACGAATTCGAAGGTCACTACGATCTTGCGAAATTGCGCGGTTCGGGCGACGTGAAGTACCACAAGGGATTCTCGTCGGACCTGAAAACGAGCTCGGGCAATGTCCACGTGGCGTTGGCGTTCAACCCCTCGCATCTCGAGATCGTCAATGCCGTCGTCGAAGGATCGGCGCGGGCGCGGCAGGAGCGCCGCGGCGATGCGAAAGGCGACAAAGTATTGCCGGTGCAAATCCACGGCGATGCCGCCTTCGCGGGGCAGGGTGTCATCATGGAGACGCTGCAGCTATCGCAGGCGCGCGGCTTCTACACCGGCGGGTCCGTTCACGTCATCGTGAACAATCAGGTGGGATTCACCACCAGCGATCCGCACGATGCGCGCTCGACTCTTTACTGTTCCGACGTCGCCAAGATGGTGGAAGCACCCATTCTCCACGTCAACGCGGACGATCCCGAGGCGGTGTGCTTCGTCACGCGCTTCGCCCTCGAGTATCGGATGAAGTTCCATAAGGACATCGTCATCGATCTGGTGTGCTATCGGCGCCATGGTCACAACGAGGCCGACGAGCCGGCGGCCACCCAGCCCTTGATGTACCAGGTGATTCGCAAGAAGCCGACCGTCCGGCAGATCTACTCGGAGAAACTGGCGGCGGAGGGTGTCCTGACCGCGGCCGAAGCGTCGGCGATGATGGAGCAGTATCGAAACGGCCTGGACGAGGGCAAACCTCAGGCGCGCGCCGCGCTAGGGTTGATCGGCAACAAGTACACCGTCGATTGGAGCGAGTACCTGGGTGCGGATTGGTCTGAGCCCGTCAAGACTGCGGTCGACATGGGCCGTCTGAAGGCGCTCGGCAAGGCGATCACCGCCTACCCGACGGACTGGAAACTCCATCCACGCGTGCTCGCCATCGTGCAGGCGCGCGAGCGCATGGTGGCGGGCGATCTCGCCCTGGATTGGGGTTGTGCCGAGAATCTCGCGTATGCCAGTCTCATCCAGGAGGGATATCCGGTACGGCTCACCGGGCAGGATAGCGGGCGCGGTACTTTCTTCCACCGGCACGCGGTACTGCACGACCAGACCACGGGACTTAGGTACGTGCCGCTGCAACATCTCGCCACCAGTCAACCTACGTTCACGGTAACGGACTCGGTGCTGTCGGAAGAAGCGGTCATGGGTTTCGAATACGGATTTTCCACGACCGAGCCGCATTGCCTGACCATTTGGGAAGGCCAATTCGGCGATTTCTGCAACGGGGCACAGGTGATCATCGATCAGTTCATCAGTTCCGGCGAAGCCAAGTGGGGGCGCCTCTCGGGGATTACGCTGTTCCTTCCGCACGGATACGAGGGGCAGGGTCCCGAGCATTCATCCGCGCGGCTCGAGCGTTTTCTCCAGCTATGCGCCGAATACAACATACAGGTATGCGTGCCGTCGACTCCCGCGCAGATGTTTCATCTGCTGCGCAGACAGATGGTGCGCGCGTTGCGAAAGCCGCTCATCATCATGACGCCGAAGAGTTTGCTGCGTCACGCTTTGTCGGTGTCACGGCTCGAGGAACTGGCTTCCGGCGGTTTTCACAATGTCATCGACGAGGTCGACGACATCAAGCCTTCGGCCGTGACGCGCATCGTCTTGTGCACCGGCAAGGTTTACTTCGACTTGTTGAAATCCCGGCGCGAGTCGAAGGTCGAAACGGTCGCCGTCGTCCGCGTCGAGCAACTCTATCCGTTTCCGTCCGACGAATACGTGGCCGTCATCCGCAAGTATTCGAACGCACGCGAAGTCGTGTGGTGCCAGGAAGAGCCCCAGAATCAGGGCAGCTGGTACCAGATACGCCATCGGCTGCAGTTCCCGCTGAGCGCCAAGCACGAACTCCTGTATGCCGGACGCGCAGGCGCCGCTGCGCCCGCCACCGGAATCGCGGCATTGCATGAACAACAACAGAAGAATCTGGTGACCGCCGCCCTCCTGGGCACGCCACCGGAAGAGACTTCCCGACAAACGATGCGCCTGCCGTCGGCTCACACTAGGACCGCTTAATGACTATCGAAGTGCGCGTACCACAGCTGCCCGAATCGGTGGCTGACGCTACGCTCGTGGTGTGGCATAAGAAGCCCGGCGATGCCGTGGCCCGCGATGAGAATCTGGTCGACCTCGAAACCGACAAGGTGGTGCTCGAAGTACCCGCACCGGTGGCCGGGATGCTCAAGGAGATCAAACTGGGCGACGGCACCACCGTTACCAGCGGACAAGTGCTGGCTCTCATTGACGAAGGCGCGACAGCCGTACCGGGTGCAAGCGCGCCGGCCATCATGGCAGCTCCGGGCGGTGCCATGAGTTCTGCACAGGAAGCCGCGGGAGCGAAGTCGCCGGCGCCCGGCTTGACGGCGACGCCCGGCGCGTCGGCCGCGGCCAAACTGAGTCCCGCCGCGAAGCGCGTGGTGGAAGAGAACAAGCTGGATCCGAGTGCGGTCTTGGGTTCCGGGCGCGACGGACGTGTCTCGAAATCCGATGTGGTGAATTATTTGTCCGCCAAGGACGCGACGCCTCCGCAGCCCAAGGCGCGGCCCGCCACGGCGGCCCGCGGGGCGCGGGCCGAGCAACGTGTGCCGATGACCCGGCTTCGGGCGCGCATCGCCGAACGCATGGTGCAGGCGCAGGCCACTCAAGCCTTGCTGACGTCCTTCAATGAAGTGGACTTGAAAGGCGTCACCGAATTGCGGAGCCGCTACAAGGAGCAATTCGAAAAGCAGCACGGCGCCAAGCTCGGATTCATGTCCTTTTTCACCAAGGCCTGCGTCGAGGCACTGCGGAAATTTCCATCCGTGAATGCGTCGGTCGACGGCAATGACATCGTATATCACGAATATTTCGATGTCGGCGTCGCCGTGTCGACGGATCGAGGTTTGATCGTTCCGGTATTGCGGGACGCCGACCACATGAGCTTCGCAGAGATCGAAAAATCCATCGCGAATTTCGCGGGCCGGGCCAGAGCGGGAACGATCACGATGGAGGAATTGACGGGCGGTACCTTCACCATTACCAATGGCGGGACCTTCGGTTCACTGCTGTCGACGCCCATCGTCAACGCGCCGCAAAGCGCCATCCTCGGCATGCATAAGATCCAGGATCGCGCGGTCGTGGTCGACGGCCAGGTGGTGGTTCGTCCGATGATGTATATCGCGCTCACCTACGATCACCGGATCATCGACGGCCGCGAAGCGGTGCAATTCCTGGTGACGGTGAAACAATGTCTCGAGGATCCCGCACGCATGGTGCTGGGCATATGAGCGACAAATTCGACGTGGTGGTCATCGGTGCGGGACCTGCCGGTTATCCCGCTGCGATTCGCGCCGGGCAAAACAAGCTCAAGGTCGCCTGTGTGGACGAATGGAAGAACCTCGACGGCAGCTACGCGTTCGGCGGTACCTGCCTGAACGCCGGCTGCATCCCGTCCAAGGCGCTGCTGGAATCGTCCGAACTCTTCCAGAGAGCGAAAGATGAGTTCGGGATTCACGGCATCCGCTTGAGTGATATCAAACTCGATCTGGCAGCCATGCAGAAGCGCCGCGCGTCCATCGTCAAGACCATGACCAACGGCATCCTGGCCTTGTTCAAGGCCAATGGCGTCGTTGGCCTCCAGGGCCATGGCCGTCTGCTTCCGGGCAACAAGGTGCTGGTGACCGGCCCCGACGGCGCGGAACGCACCTTGGAAGCAAAGAATGTGGTGCTGGCATCGGGCTCCACTCCGATCCGGCTGAAGACCGTTCCGCATGACGGCACATACATCGTCGATTCCTGGAATGCGCTGGAATTCGATGCGGTGCCTGCGCGTCTGGGCGTGATCGGCGCGGGGGTGATCGGCCTGGAGTTGGGCAGCGTCTGGCGGCGGCTGGGCAGCGAAGTGACTGTGCTCGAAGCGATGGCTCAGTTTCTCCCGATGGTGGATCAAACCCTCGCGAAGGAGGCTCAGCGCCATTTCAAGAAACAAGGACTCGACATCAAGCTCGGTGCCAAGGTGCTGAGCGCCGCCGTGAAGGGTGGCGCCGTCGATGTGGTGTATGCGGACGCCGAGGGCGAGCATACCCTTCAGGTCGACAAACTGGTGGTCGCGGTCGGGCGGCGGCCGTTCACCGAGGGACTCCTCGCCGACGGCACCGGGGTCCAAGTCGACCAGCGCGGCTTCATTCAGGTGGATGAGCATTGCCGTACGAATGTGCCCAATGTGTGGGCGGTGGGCGACGTCGTGCGCGGGCCCATGCTCGCGCACAAGGGCAAGGAGGAAGGCGTGATGGTTGCCGACTTGATCGCCGGCCAATTCGGAGAAGTGAATTACAAGGTGATTCCGTCCGTCATCTACACGGCGCCGGAAATCGCCTGGGTGGGGCAGACCGAAGAAGAGGTAAAAGCCAGCGGTCGCCCATACAAGATCGGGACCTTTCCATTCGCGGCCAGCGGGCGGGCACGCGCCATGGAAGCCGGTCAGGGCATGGCGAAGATCGTTTCCGCCAAGGATGATGACGAAGTTTTGGGCGTACACGTGATCGGGCCCATGGCCGGCGAACTCATCGGCGAAGCCGTGCTCGCGATGGAATACTCGGCCAGCACCGAGGACATCCAGCGAACCGTTCATGCCCATCCTACCTTGTCCGAAGCCATTCACGAGGCGGCGCTTGCGGTGGATAAGAAGGCCATCGACGGGATGAATCGCTAGAGCTACTGCGACCGCCCTGTAGGGTACTGCCGACACAATTCTCCGAGGGAAGCCCACGGAAAGCTGGGCGAGCCTTAGTTACTATGGGGGTGTGTAGGGCAAGAGACTCGTCCATGAAAAATATCCAATATATCGTTCGAGGCAGCGTCTTGATGGGGCTGATTGCACTTGCTTCCGGTTGCATCGTTGCCGAGCCCAGGGACGGCTACTATGAGCGCGACCATCATCGCTATTACCGAGAACACCGCTGGCACGAATGTCATGAACATGACGAGTACTGCCGTTAGTCGGAATTAGCTCACGGCGACGCCCGGGCGATCGAAAGCCGGCGCTGTTGACGCCCGGCGTCGTCGAAGTTGTCAGGATGGAGCCACGTCTCGAAAGCCGACCGGATCCGGGGCCATTCATCCGCCACGACCGAAAACCAGGCGGTATCGCGGTTTCTCCCCTTGTAGACGATTGCGCGCCGGAAAATTCCTTCGAACGTGAACCCGTATCGATCCGCCGCCGAACGGGATGCAGCGTTCAGGCTATCGCACTTCCACTCATACCTGCGATAACCGAGCTGATCGAAGACGAGACGCATGAGCAAGTACATCGCCTCCGTGGCGGCGCGCGTTCTCTTCAGACGCGGAGAAAATGTAATGCCTCCGACTTCAATGACCCCATGGACAGGTTCGATCCGCATGAGCGCCGCGGTCCCCACGGGCTTGGCGGTGCTCTCGTCGACGATCGCGTAATGCAGTGGATCCTCACTTTTCGCGAGCTTTGCCAGGTACTCGTTGAAAAGGGCAGGGGTAGCCGGGCGCTCCGCAAATAGGTAGGTCCAGTCACGGTCGTCCGGCGCCTCCATGTAAGCCGCAAAGAGGTCGGCTGCATGACGGTCCACATCCACCGGCTCCAGCCGACAATAGCGGCCGACCAGAGTTTCGCGCTGCGGTCGCGGGCGCTCGGACCAATGGGGAACTGTGGCTCCAATTGGCTGGCCAAACCGGTTGTCGCGATCGCTCATCGGCTGCTGGATCTCCTCCCGCAAAGATACAGCAAGCAGTCTCCGGCCGCATTCGTAGGCTCTGTCCACTTCGCGGAGATTCACCCCGTTCCGCACAGGTATGATCGGACCATGCCAAATCCACCCCGGCGCGGATTGCGCAAATCGTCGGCAGACGCACGCGCCTCGGCGCCAAAGAGTGGCGACGAATTCTTTCAGGATGTGGAGTTGGCGCGAGCCACCGTGAACTCCATTGGCGATGCCATCGTCAGCAGCGATCGTAACGGAAAAATATCCTACATGAATCGAGCCGCGGAACAGTTGCTCGGGGCCACCGAGAGGCTGTGGACGGGTCAGGATTTCGAAACACGGTTCAAAATCGTCGATAGTGTGACGCGTGAACGGATCCCCAACCCGCTCGAGGAAGCCATCCTCACACAGCGAACCGCGAGAAATACCTCCGATCGCATTCTCATCCGCTCTGATGGCCAACAGATTCCAATTGCGAGTACGGCGGCGCCGATCCACGATCAGTTAGGGAAGACTGTGGGCGCGGTGCTCGTTCTCCACGACGTCAGCGAGTCGCGCGCCATCGCCGATCAATTGCTGCACATGGCTCAGCATGATTCCCTGACCAATTTGCCCAATCGACTGCTGTTCAACGACCGGCTGAGCCAAAGCATTACGCTGGCGGCGAGACATGGCCGCCGCCTCGCCGTCTTGTTCTTGGACTTGGATCGTTTCAAACACATCAACGATTCGCTCGGCCACCTCGTCGGCGACAGGCTTTTGAAGGAAGTGGCAAATCGTCTCCTATCGTGCGTTCGCAGATCGGACACCGTCAGCCGTCAAGGAGGCGACGAATTCATCGTGCTGTTATCGGAAGTGGGTCATGCCGAAGACGCTGCATTGGCGGCGGACAAAATGCGCCTGGCTATCATGGCTCCGTACTTCATTTCGGACCACCAGGTGCATCTCAGTGTCAGCATCGGTATCAGCGTCTACCCCGAAGATGGTCACGAGGCCGGCGCGTTGATCGGAAGCGCGGACGTCGCGATGTATCACGCGAAGGACCGCGGGCGCAACAATAGCCAGTTTTTCAAAGATGAAATGAACGCTCGGAACATTCACAGGCAGGCGATGGAGGAAGCGCTCGGAAATGCGCTCGGCCAGGGCCAGTTTGTGCTGCATTATCAGCCCATCGTCGATCTGAAGAGCGGCCTGATCGTGGGCGCGGAATCCCTGATTCGCTGGCAACACCCTCAGAGGGGCTTGATGGCGCCGGACACGTTTATCACCATAGCCGAAGAAGCGGGGCTGATCGAGTCGATCGGCAATTGGGTGCTACGCGAGTCCTGCATGCAGGCTCGCGCCTGGATCGATGCGCAACTGAGCTTTCGCAAGATATCGGTAAACGTGTCGGCGGTGGAGTTCAACAGTCGGGGGTTCTTGGACAGGGTATCGACAATCCTGGACGAGACGGGGCTGGAGCCGCATTATTTGGAAATAGAAATAACCGAAACCGCCGCGATGCGCGACGTGGCCGCGACGTCGCTCGTGCTCGAAGCGTTGAGGAAACGCGGAGTTCATTTCGCAATGGACGATTTTGGAACCGGGTATTCAAGCCTCAGTAATTTGATGCTGTTCCCGATCGACACCTTGAAAATCGACAAGTCATTTGTAATGGACGTCAAGACAAACGACGATGCCGCAACCATCGTCAGCGCCGTGATCAGTCTGGGGCAGAGTCTCCGTCTGCGAATCGTCGCGGAGGGAATTGAAACGGTCGAGCAATTGAGCTTTCTGCAGTCTCGGGCGTGTTCTGAGGGACAGGGCTACTATTTCAGCAAGCCCATCGCGGCGGGGGAGTTTCGGAATCTAATCAACAGCGAACCCAATAAATCTTAATGGGCTGAATGGGATGAATCGCGAAGCCGGCCGCCCACTGTCGCCGCCCAGGCGGCCGTAAACCCTCCCAACAGCATGGAAAATGCCAACCATAGCGCCGTATACGCCGAAGCCTTCCGGGACGCATCGGCGACTTTCGCCGCCGCCGCCCCGGTTTTCCGGATGGATTCCTGAACTTCGCTGAATGTATCCTCTACGCGTCGCTCCGCGTCCGTTTGCGACAGATTGGTTCGCACAGCAACCATCTGGGCCAGATACTCTCTGTCCGGTTGAGGCAACGCGCCGATTTTTACCGCATTGCCAACGATTCGCGCCGTCTCCAACGAATCCGGGTTGCTCACCGGGGAGGGATTGATTGGCTGGCCCGGAGCGGGACGGAACAACGAGTCCACGTAGTAGGCCACAAGCTCGTTGGTGGACGAATTCGACTCCGCGGCATTCGCCGGCGCAGCCTTGATCCCGCTCAGAACCGAGCTGACGGCGGTACTCAAGATGGCGATGGTTAGAAAAGTCGCAATCGCCCAGGAGAGAATGCCGTGCGCCGTGTCACGGAAGTACACCTCGCGAGCGCGCGTGGAAACCCACCGTGATCGCAATCGGCCCGCAAGATAGCCGGCCGTCGTGGACGCCAGGAATTGCACCACTGTCATCCATATGATAGTCAGGATTCCAGCCGTTGAAGCCGTCATACCGTCAGGGGTCCAGGTTGCCGCCGCCATTCCCAGACCGCTGCCCAGTAGAATGAGCAGCATCGCCACGGTGGCGGCCCCAATGGCGCCGGCAACGATCGCCGTCCAGGATACTGCGCTGCCATCGCTTTCGACCCGCCTGTCCACGACATCCTCAGCGAAAATTGGGGCTATGCGGCGTGGAGAAACCATGGGTATGGCCATTGCAGCGTCCTCACTTATTTGGGACGACGTTAGAAGCGACTCCTCGGCGCGGCTGTAGGAAAATTCAGACATCGGCTATAGGAGGTTTGCGCCACTGTTTGCCCCGCGGTCCTTCTCCGAGGTGGCGTCCGGTTGTGGGCGACGCATCGATATTGATATTGATATTCCCACCAGCACCAGCAAGGATCCCACCGCGAACCGCGATTCAATGGGTTCCCGCAGCAGCAGAGCACCGAAGAGCACGCCGAACAAGGGTGTCAGCAACGATAGAAGCATCAGCCGCGACGCCAAATAATGCCGCAGCAACCAGAACCAGACGATATAACTGAAGATCGAGATGAATAGCGTCTGGAACAACAACGCCAGGATTGCCGCCCCCGAGAGCACCAATCGAGTCTGGCCCGTAACCGAGGCGAAGGCGAACGACACCAGGGCTGCGACACCCACCTGATAGAGCACAGTCTTGGCGGTATAGGCACCGCCCACGCGTCCCCGGCGCAATACGAGATTGCTCAATCCCCAGGCGGCGCCTCCCAGCTAGGCGAGGAGATCACCGATAATCAGTTCGGGAACCGGGCGGCCCCCGGGACCGACAAACGCGACCACGATCCCAAGAAACGCGGCAGCAATGCCCATCCATTGAATTCCAACGAGGCGCTCCTCCGGCAGGAACTGCAGTCCCAGAGCCGTGAATATCGGCGCCGAATACAAGAACACGATCGTGTGCGCCGCGGTCGTGTGAATCAGCGCCGAGCCGGCGAACACGAATTCCAGCGAGAACATCAGACCCAGGGCCAGACCACTCCACAGGGTGCCGTCCGCGAAAGCGCGGCGTCCTTCGCGGGCCGCCACCCACACCCCGAAAAAGATCGCTGCGCCGGCGAACCGTATTGCGAGCTGCATGATGGGAGCCACATCAGCCGCCACGCCTTTCATTACCACCTGTTGAACCCCCCAGATCAGGCACAGTAGCAGCACCAGCGCAATCGCCCGTAAATCGAGAGGTCGGCGCATCGGCACAAGCTGATCGGGGGCTCGAAGCATACCCGATTTATTTCCGCCGCCGCGCGCTGACGACGTTCGGTACCTGGGCGATGCGGCTCAGCACGCGCGACAGCTGGGGCAGGCCGGTGATGGAAATTCCCATGCGCATGTGCGCCACGCCGTCGCGCTTGTCGGTTTCGGTGTGCATGTCCTGGATGCCGATCTTTTCGTCGGCGAGCGCGGCGCTCACGTCGCGCACCAGCCCGCGCCGATCGAAGGCCTGCACCTCGATATCCACGGGAAATTCGGTGGTACCCGTCTTGCCCCAGGTGACCGCGAGGACGCGCGCCGGCGCCTTGAGGGTGAGCCGGCCGATATTCGCGCAGGACTGGCTGTGAATGCTGACTCCCCGGCCCACCGTGATGTAGCCGACGATGGCCTCGGGTGGAACCGGCTTGCAACAGCGAGCATACGTGGAAAGCAGATCGCCGATTCCCTGTACCTCGATTTCCGGTTGGCGCTCGAGCGCGGGCCGCGCTCGAGCCGGCGGTTCGTCGCGCGCCTCGCGGGCGTGCAGCAGCCGTTGAATGGCGCCCGCGACTTGACTACCGCTGAGTTCGCCCAATCCCAATGCCTCGTGTAGTGCTTCGGTGTTGGGCAGCTTGAGTTCGGCCAGAAGTTCCGGGATCGGCGGACTGTGCTCGCCCAGGCGCTGCAATTCACGATCGAGCATGGCTCGGCCTTCGAGCTTGTTTTGAGTTTCGTTCTGTTTCCTGAACCAGGCGCGGACCTTGTTGCGGTGGCGGGGGCTCGTGAGAAAGCCGGATTGGGCGGAGAGCCAGTCCCGCGACGGCTGCGGCGATTTTCCGGTGATGATCTCGACGGTATCGCTGTTCTTGAGCTGATAGTCGAGCGACACCATGCGGCCGTTCACCTTGGCGCCGCGGGTGCGGTGCCCCAGGTCGGTGTGCACTTGATACGCGAAATCGAGCGGTGTTCCACCCACCGGCACATCGATGATTTCGCCCTTCGGCGACACCGCGTAGATCCGGTCCTGGAACAGATCGACGCGCATCCGGTCGAGGAAGTCGCGCTCGGTCTCACCACTCTCGGTGGGCGCCAACAGTGATCGTAGCTGGTTGATCTTCCGTTCATAGGCCTGATCGCTGCGTCCGCCTTCCTTGTAGCGCCAGTGAGCGGCGACACCGCGCTCGGAATTGGCGTGCATTTCGTAGGTGCGGATCTGTATCTCCACCGGCTGCCCGCCGGGTCCGATGACGGCGGTATGGATGGAGCGGTAGAGGTTGTCCTTCGGGGTGGCGATGTAGTCGTCGAATTCACCGGGAATGAATTGCCACAGGGAATGAACCACGCCCAGCGCGGCGTAGCATTCGGCAACGCTGTTCACGAGCACTCGGGCGGCGCGGATGTCCATGAGCTGCTCGAAAGCCAGCTGCTTGGCCTGCATTTTGCGCCAGATGCTGTATATGTGCTTCGGCCGGCCGTTGATGACGGCCTCGATGCCGGCAGCTCGCAGCTCGCCCTGCAGCAATGATTTCAGCTCGTCGATGTAGCGTTCGCGTTCCGAACGACGCGTCTTGAGCGCAGCTGCAATGTGTTTGTACTGCGCCGGCTGCAGATAGCGGAAAGCCAGATCTTCAAGCTCCCATTTGACCTGCCATACGCCGAGGCGGTTGGCGAGGGGTGCGTAGACTTCCCGGGTTTCGACGGCAAATTTTCGCTGAGCAGCAGCATCCAGCGATTTCGCGGAGCGCATCCTTTGGAGCTGCTCGGCGAGTCTCACCACGACCAGACGCACATCGCCGATCACGGCAAGCAGCATTTTTCGCAGCGCTTCGGCCTGTCCGGCTTCGAGTCCGCGCTCCGGCGTCCAATCGGGCGCCAACCCAAAATGGCCCAGTTGGGCCAGCGCGCGGGCCAGCCGCACCGGCTCCACGCCGAAGCGCTTTTCGGCGGCTTCGCGCTCGAGGTACTTGCCGTCGAGGAGCGGTTGAAGTGCCGCAGCCATCACCACATCGTCATCGGCGTCCAGGGTGAGCACGATTTCCGCCACGTCGAATGCTGAATCGCGCACCGTTTGGGCGGCGGGCGGCAGGTCGAGCTCGCGCATGGCCGCAAGCCCTTCATTCAGTCGAGTACTGACCGTCCGGGTCGTTGCGGTGGTCTCCATTGCCGGTATCATACCCGGCATGTCAATCCCCACACCTAAGAGCGCAGCCGTCCGCGTGCTCGGGATCGATCCCGGCTCACAGTGCACCGGCTTCGGGGTGGTGGACGCGACCGGTCCTCGCCTGACCTACGTGGCCAGCGGCGTCATCCGCACCGGACAGGGTGAATTCGCGGCGCGCCTGTGCGAGATTTTTCGCGGTGTCCAGACGGTCGTCGCGCAGTATCGGCCGCAGGAAATCGCCATCGAGCGGGTTTTCGTCAATCGTAACCCCGATAGCGCCTTGAAGTTGGGTCAAGCCCGCGGAGCGGCGATTTGCGGCACGGTGGATGCCGATGCGGAGGTGTTCGAGTACGCGACTCGGGAAATCAAGCTGGCCGTGGTGGGAACCGGCAATGCCGAAAAGGCCCAGGTGCAGCTCATGATCAAGAGCATTCTGAAGCTGGACGGCCGGATGACCGCGGACGCCGCGGACGCGCTGGCGACGGCTGTTTGCCACGCATTGCGAGCGCGCGTGCGCACATCGCTGCTGCGCGCCGGCAGCCGCGGGTGATCGGCTTTCTCAAGGGCCGCCTGGCCGTCAAGCAACCGCCGATGCTGCTGGTGGATGTCAACGGGGTCGGGTACGAGTTGGAAGCGCCGATGTCGACGTTCTACGGTCTCCCCGCGACCGGGGAATCCGTGTCCTTGTTCACGCACTTGGTGGTGCGTGAGGATGCGCATATCCTGTATGGATTCGGCTCGGACGGCGAGCGGCGCCTGTTCCGGGGTCTCCTCAAAGTGTCCGGCGTGGGTCCCAAGATTGCCCTGGGGATATTGTCAGGCGCAAGCGTGGAGGATTTCCTGCGCACCGTCGAAGCCGAGGATGTGGCGATGCTGACGAGGATTCCAGGGATCGGCCGCAAGACTGCCGAGCGGGTGATCATCGAGATGCGCGACAGCGTGCAGAAGCTTAGTCTGCCTGCATCGGGCGGGGCACACACCGCGGCCGCTCTCGGGGCCGCGCCTTCCGCGCAGAGCGAGGCATTCAGCGCGCTGGTCGCTCTGGGCTACAAGCCGCCTGAAGCCACGCGGTTGTTGAAATCGGCGGACGAGCCCGGCTTGTCGACCACGGAAATAATACGGCGCGCCCTGAAGTCCGCCGCGAAGCCTTGAGGTCCGCATGAGCATCTCCGCATGAGCATCGAACAGGATCGCGTCATCGCAGGCACGGGGGGCCGCGACGACGAAGTGGCCGATCGAGCGGTCCGACCGAAAACCCTCGCCGACTACGTGGGGCAGCCGAATGTCAAGAATCAAATGGAGATTTTCATTCAGGCGGCGCGACAGCGCGGCGAGGCACTGGACCACGTATTGATCTTCGGACCGCCTGGTTTGGGGAAGACCACCCTGGCCAACATCATCGCCAACGAATTGAAAGTGAACCTGCGCCAGACCTCGGGCCCTGTGCTCGAACGTCCGGGTGATTTAGCCGCACTGCTCACCAACCTCGAGCCGCGCGATGTGCTGTTCGTGGACGAAATTCATCGGCTGAGTCCGGTGGTCGAGGAAGTTCTGTATCCCGCGATGGAGGATTCGCAGCTCGATTTGATGATCGGCGAGGGCCCCGGCGCCCGGTCGATCAAGCTCGATCTGCCGCCGTTCACGCTGGTCGGCGCCACGACGCGCGCCGGCCTCCTGACGTCGCCCCTGCGCGACCGGTTCGGCATCGTGCAACGGCTGGAATTCTATACGACCGAGGAGTTGACCAAGATCGTCGTCCGCAGCGCGTCGATCATGAAGCTGCGGCTGCAGGCCGACGGAGCGGATCGCATTGCGGAGCGTTCGCGTGGAACGCCGCGCATCGCCAACCGCCTGCTGCGGCGGGTGCGCGACTTTGCCGAAGTCAGGGCCGGCGGCATCATCAGCGGCGAGGTCGCCTTGGCGGCGCTCGATATGCTGGAAGTCGACCCGCAGGGCTTCGACATGCTGGACCGAAAATTGCTGCTGACCGTCATCGAAAAATTCGAGGGTGGACCCGTCGGCGTCGACAGTCTGGCCGCTGCGATGAGCGAGGAACGCGGCACCATCGAAGACGTGATCGAACCCTTTCTGATTCAGCAGGGGTTCTTGATGCGGACCGCGCGGGGCCGGGTGGCGACGCGAGTGGCGTACGCCCATTTTGGTCTTTCGGCTCCCACCGTCGAACGCGATCTCAATCTGCCGTTATTTCGGGACGGCGGGTAGAGGGGAACGGTTGCGCTCACCCATCGATGCCGCCCCTCTCTTCTTTCCACGGGGCGTTGAATATGTCAAGCCCACAGTTACGCGCCTATGTTCGCTGATACACGGTGGCCGTCCCGGTATGCCGGTATAATTGGCTGGGCTGTGGGGGCTGCAGAGTAAAATATGGAACCGACGAATACTGCGGATGAGGAGTATTTCCATCGTGTCGTGGACTGCCAGTGGGCGTGTCCGGCACATACCGATGTTCCCGAATACATCCGGCTGATTGCTCAGGGCGAATTCACCGAGGCCTACATGGTGAATCGAGAGTCCAATGTCTTCCCCGGGATTCTCGGCCGGGTTTGCGATCGTCCGTGTGAGCCCGCTTGCCGGCGTGGCCGCATCGCAGGCAAGCCCGTTGCCATTTGCCGTCTGAAGCGGGTCGCGGCGGATCATCGAGATGACGTCGGCGCGCTTCTGCCTCACGCACCCGAGAGCAAAAACGGCAAGCGCGTGGCGTGCATCGGCGCCGGTCCCGCAGCGCTCACCGTCGCAAACGATCTCCTGCCTCTGGGCTATGCGGTCACGATCTTCGAGCAGAACGGGGTCGCCGGCGGCTTGATGCGCACCAACATCCCGGCTTTTCGCCTGCCGGCCGCCGTGCTGGACGAAGAAATCGGCTATATCGTGAACATGGGCGCGGAACTGCGTCTGAACACCCCGGTCGGGAGCATGAAGGAACTGCTCCGTTCAGGGGAATTTGACGCGATATTCATCGGATCCGGTGCGCCCAAAGGCAAGGAGTTGAATCTCCCGGGACGGCACGGCAGCGACCGAATTCACATCGGGATCGCGTGGCTCGAGTCGGTGGCCTTCGCACACACCGACAAGATCGGTGAGCGCGTGCTCATCATCGGGGTGGGCAACACCGCCATGGATTGCTGCCGAACGTCGCTGCGTCTCGGTGCGAAGGATGTAAAAGTGATGGCGCGCAAGCCGCGCGAGTTCTTCAAGGCCTCGGAGTGGGAACTCGAGGACGCCGAACATGAAACGGTACAGATCGTCGTGAATCGGGCGCCGAAATCCTTCGTGGTGGAGAAAGGCAGACTCACGGGCATGCTGTTCGAACATCTGGAGTACGACATTCAGAACGGGGACATCACGGCGACCCGCCTGCTCGGCGAGGAGTTCTTTCCTTGCGACGATGTGATCCTCGCAATCGGGCAGGAAAACGCGTTTCCGTGGATCGAGCGCGATGTAGGCATCGAACTCGACAAATTCAACATTCCAGCAGTCGACAAGCTGACGTTTCAGTCCACGCTGCCCAACGTGTTTTTCGGCGGCGACGCGGCATTCGGCCCGAAGAACATCATCTGGTCGGTGGAGCACGGCCATCAAGCCGCCATCTCGATTCACAAGCTTTGCTCGGGTGAATCGGTGTCCGCGCGCATGCCGCGTGGCGTCACGTTGAGCAGCCGCAAGATGGGCATGCACGAGTGGTCGTACAAGAATGAATACAACGGAGCGGAGCGCCGGCTCGTACCGCATGTCGGACTGATCGAACGATTCAAGAAGGTCAACGTCGAAGTCGAGTTGGGATTCACCGCCGAACAGGCCGCACTCGAAGTTCAGCGCTGCCTGAACTGCGATATGCAAACCGTCTTCTCCGCGAAGCTGTGCATCGAATGCGACGCCTGCATCGACATCTGCCCGGTTGACTGTCTCACCATCACGCCCAACGGCACGGAAGCACAACTTCGCTCCCGGCTCAAGGCGCCCGCGACGAATGTCATGCAGGCCTTGTACGTATCCAGCGCGCTCCCGCATACCGAGCGGGTCATGGTCAAAGACGAGGACGTCTGTGTGCATTGCGGCCTGTGTGCCGAGCGCTGTCCCACGGCCGCCTGGGACATGCAGAAGTCCACGATTAAAATTCCCCTTGCGGTGGACGAGGGCGCCACGTGCCGAACCTAGTCAGCGCGCCGGATCGCGTAAACGACTTCGTCGTAAAGTTTGCGAATGTCAACGGCACGGGCTCCGCCAGCGCAAATTCGCTGATTATGAAGGCCATCTTCCGCATGGGAGTTCCGGTGACGGGAAAGAACTACTTCCCTTCAAACATCCAGGGCTTGCCCACCTGGTACGAGATTCGCATCACCCGCGATGCCTATGCCGCGCGCGCCGGCCGGGTCGACATCATGGTGGCGATGAACGCCGAGACCTATCAACGCGATGTGCGTGAAGTCGTCTCCGGCGGCTATCTGCTCTACGATTCTACCTGGCCGCGCAGTGCGCTGCTGCAGCGAGCCGATGTCACGGTCATCGGCGTGCCGTTGGCCAAACTGGTCAATGAAAGCTTCGATGGGGTGCGCAATCGCATTTTGCTCAAGAACATCGCCTACGCCGGCACCTTGGCGGCGCTCCTCGATGTCGACCTCGAGATCATCAGCGGTTTATTGAGCGAGAGCTACGGAAAGAAGCCAAAACTGCTGGACTCGAACACCAAAGCGTTGCGCTTGGGGTATGACTACGCCAAGCAACATCTCGGCTGCCCGCTGCCTCTGCGCGTGGACCACATGGACAAGACGCGCGGTCACATCATGATCGACGGCAACACCGCGGCCGGCCTGGGCTGCGTCTACGCGGGAGCGACGGTGGGCGCCTGGTATCCGATTACGCCATCCACATCGTTGATGGATGCATTCAAGGGGTTTTGCGAGCGGTACCGGATCGATCCGGCCACCGGCGAGCGAAATTTCGCGGTCATTCAGGCCGAAGATGAACTGGCGGCGATCGGCATGGTCGTGGGCGCCTCCTGGAACGGCGCGCGTGCCTTTACGCCGACCAGCGGGCCGGGCATTTCGTTGATGAACGAGTTCGTCGGGCTGGCCTATTACGCAGAGGTGCCCTGCGTGATTTTCGACGTGCAACGGGTCGGACCGTCAACCGGCATGCCGACGCGCACGCAGCAGTCCGACATCATGCTGTGCGCCTATGCATCGCACGGCGACACGCGCCATGTACTGCTGTTCCCGGCGAATCCGGAGGAGTGCTTTTACATGGCCGTACAGGCATTCGATCTGGCGGAGCGGCTGCAAACGCCGGTATTCGTGCTGTCCGACTTGGATATCGGCATGAACGATTGGATGTGCCGCGATTTGCAATGGGATGACGCATATCGTCCCGACCGCGGCAAGGTGCTGTCGGCCGAGGAACTTGCCGGCTTGGACAAGTTCTACCGCTACGTGGATCGCGATGACGATGCGATCAGCTATCGCACGTTGCCCGGCGTCAACCCCAAGGGCGCCTATTTTACACGGGGTTCCGGTCACAATCAGTTCGGAACTTATACCGAGGATTCGGCCGAATACCAGGTGGTTCTGGATCGGTTGAAGCGCAAGTTCACGACCGCCCTGAAGTACGTTCCCAAGCCGGAGTTGCTCGGCAAGGGCGGCAATGAGATCGCCATCGTCAGCATCGGCA